>JAPLHW010000171.1 GCA_026389425.1 Coprothermobacterota bacterium | reverse complement strand
TACTCTATTCGTCGCGCGTACGAGTGCCTGCTGCTTTCCCGGGGCCGCAATCCTTTGCTATGATGTTCCGATGCAGCAGAGTAACGCGTTTTCAGCCTGCGGCAGCCTCGAGATAGCCTGCGGCAGTATGTCCTTTGAAATCCGATGGGTGACGGATTGACAACAAGCGTCGTTTTCTGGACGGTCCTGGGGTTCGTCTTGGGTTCGATCCCTTTCGCCCCCTTGATCGGACGGATCGCTTTGAACGTCGACATCCGTCAGGTGGGGGACGGCAACCCCGGAGCCGGCAATGTCTGGCGGGCGGGGGGCTGGCGGGTGGGAATGCTAGCGGTGGCCTTCGATTTCATGAAGGGGGCGGTCCCCGTCTACGTAGCCCATTTCCAGGCAGGGATCGAGGGGTGGCCTCTTCTGCCGGTCGCTCTTGCGCCGGTCCTCGGCCATGCGCTCTCCCCTTTCCTGCGCTTCCGGGGAGGGAAGGCGGTCGCGGTCAGCTTCGGCATCTGGAGCGGAGTCCTTGGATGGCAAGGGTTCTTCGGTCTAGGGATCTCGATCGGCCTCTTCCATCTCTTTGTGGAATCCGACGCTTGGACCATCATCCTCGGCACAGCCACCTTCTTGCTGGCTCTTATTCTCTTCGGCGCACCCCCTGAGATCCTCCTTTTGGCCGTCTTGAACTTGGTCCTCTTCACCTGGAAACACTGGCGCGAGCTGGCCTTCCCCATCCACTTGAATCCAGCCCTCTTCCATCGCGGATAGCGACGAGGGGACAGTTCCGGGTTATACCGGGAAGAGTGCGTCCGCTAGAAAGCGTTCCAGCACGGTGACCTCTCGCTCCCACAGCCCTAAATCGATCCATTCCTCGGGCTGGTGGGCTTGGGCGATATTCCCCGGCCCGAAAAGGGCGAAAGCTGGAGATCCCGCCGAAAAGAGTGTCGGAAGGTCGGTACAGTACGTGGCCACTTCCCATTGCGGACGCTCCCCCCGCACCAGCACATAAGCGCCAGCCAGCATCTGCAGGAAGGGATCCCCCAACGGCGCCGCCATTGGCCGCTTGTAGCTGATCGTCTCCCAGGAGAAACGGCCCGGTGCGGCCGCCTTGGACCCCTCTTCTTCTAGCGCAGAGATGATCGATGTTTTGGCCTCTTCGCTGCCCAGACGGATGTCCAGCTCGGCCTGGGCTGTATCCGGAACGATGTTGACCTGCCGCCCCCCTTCCATCCGGCCGACGTTGATCGTGGCCTTTCCCAGGAGAGGAGTGGAGGGCAGCTCCTCGACCCTTGACTGGATCCCCAAGAGGAACCGCGCGCAGGCCATCACCGCGTTGATCCCTTCGGCGGGGGTGGACCCGTGGGCTTCTTTGACGAAGAAGGAGCTTGGTCATGGCCTCTGCGCCGCGATAGCCGTCCTCCTCGTCGGCGGACAACAACAGTCGCAAGGAGTATCGGGGTGGAACCTCGCGCTGGGCACGTTTAGCAATGGCGGCGAAGGCTTCCAACAACATGGCGACTCCCCCTTTCATATCCGTCGCTCCCAGCCCGAAGAGCTGTTCTCCCAAAATGCGCGGTAGATAGGGATCAGCCTGCCAGCCCTTTGGAGAGGCGAATCCGCTGGTATCGCCTGGGCTGACCGTGTCCAAGTGACCGGAGAGGAGCAACGCTCCCCCTTCCCGCCCCGGGATGGTGGCGGTCAAGGAGGAACGTCCCGGAGCGAAATCTAACAGAGTGCTGGAGATCCCTCGTCGATCCAGCCATTCCGCAATCCAAAGGGCAAGATGGTGCTCATCCCCCGGTGGGTTGGGGCTGGGGATCGCCACCAATGAGGAGATCAGCTCCCCTCCCCTCCTACGACCCTCCATTGCCGAACCCTTCTGGTGGGTTCAGATAGAGGCGGGGAACTTGCTTGCCGATGGCGCAGAGAATCTCATAGCTAATCGTTCCAATCTTTGCCGCCAGCTCTTCAACCGGCAATCCCGGACCGAAGACAAGCACCTCTTCGCCGGCTTGTACATCACCCAAGGCGGTGACATCGGCCATCGTCAAGTCCATGCAAATGGTTCCAATCTGTGGGACCCGTTGGCCTCGCAGGATCACTTCGGCTTTGTTGGAGAGAAAACGGCTGTACCCGTCGGCGTATCCCACCGGCAAGGTAGCGACGAGGGTTTCCCGAGTAGCAGTGAAGGTACACCCGTAGCTAATGCTGCTCCCGGCTGGGACACGCTTGACCGCCATCACCCGAGTAGTCAAGGCCATCGCTGGGGAAAGAGAGATGCTGCGTTGGATCTCGGAGGTGGGGTAGACACCGTACAAGAGAAGGCCGGGTCGGACCATGTCATAGTAGGAATCAGGCAAGTCAAGGGTGGCGGCGCTGTTGGCGAAATGCTTGATGGGTACTTCAATGCCCTCCTTTTGAAGAGCAGCCAGAACTCGCTCAAACTTCTCCATCTGATCGAGGGAGTAGCGCTTGTCGAGCGTGTCGGCGGCGGCGAAGTGGCTGAACAACCCTTCCAGTTCCAGGTGCGGCAAGCGGGAGATAGCCCGTGCCAAGGATAAGGCATCTTCCGGTTGAGCGCCGATACGTCCCATCCCAGTGTCCACTTTCAGGTGCACCACCGCCTTGCGCCCCTGGCGGCAAGCAGCTCTATCCAACGCTTCAGCCAACTCCAGGGTTGCCACGGTCTGGCTAAGTCCCAAGGCGACGACCTGTTCAGCCTCGCTCGGCTCGATCAGGCCGAAGACCAGAATTGGGCAACGAACCCCAGAGGCTCGCAATGAACGGCCCTCTTCCGGCCGAGTAACGGCCAAGTAGTCCGCCCCTCCAGCCAACACCGCCTGCGTGACGGGGACCGCCCCGTGGCCGTAGCCATCGGCCTTGACCACGGCCATCAGCTTGCAGCGAGGCCCGATCTTCTCTTTGATGCGCGCTGCATTGGCGCGAATCGCTCCCAGATCGACGACAGCCCGGGTGGCACGCACCAACCCGGGTTGCTTTTTGGTAGGTTTGAGTGTGATGGTCTCTTCGGAAGTAAGGGTCATCTCAGCCATAGCGCTCCTCTTTCCAGGGGTCGGCGGAATTGGAGTAGCCGCGCGCCTCCCAATACCCCAGCGTCTCTTCTGCCAAGAAGCGGATCACGCGCAGCCATTTGATCGCCTTGTAGGCATATTTCCCGGGGACGAAAAATCGCAGGGGGCCTCCATTGGAGGGCGGAATGGGCAACCCGTTCAGTTTCCAACCGATGATTGCCGGATCTCTGCGCAGGTAATCCAAGGGAAGGTTGGTAGAGTAAAGGCCTTCCGCTTGGAACAATACGTGACGGGCTTCCAGCTTGGGCTGTACCAATTCCAGCAGGCGGGCGAAAGTCAAGCCGCCCATCCGCAGGTCGAAAGCGCTCCATCCGGTCACGCAGTGAAAATCCCCCACCAGCAGTTCATCAAAAGCGCTCTCCAGTTGGGGCAAGGTCCAAAGGACGGGCGTCTCGATCAAGCCCTCCACCTTCAGCGTCCAAGCCCCAAGGGGGAGCGAGGGGATGGGACTCTCGATATGCAGTGGGATTAGCGCCTTAGAGAAGCGCTGATTGGGGGGCATCCGTTCTTTCATTCCAGTCTCTCCCTTCTCAATAATTCGTTAAGATCTCGCAGGACATGCGGTGCGTCGGGGTAACGGCCTCTCCGGTCCACCAAGTAGGGTTGCATCCCCACCCCTTGCGCTCCCTCCACATCCTCCTCGGGCACATCGCCGACGTAGACGCACTGCTCGGCCGCCAAATCGGTTAACTCCAGCGCCAGGCGAAAGGGAAGGGGGGATGGCTTGATGGCCGGCGCATCCTCGCGAGCGATCACGGCGGAAAAAAACGGGGTAAGCTGGAAAGAAGCCAGCTTCTGCCGGACCCCCTCCCCGGGGCGGGAGGAGATAAGAGCCAACGTGCAACCATCCGAGAATAGCTGTTGCAGCACGGGGCGCGTCTCGGGGTAGAGACGATCACCCTCCCGGCGGTCCATCTCCGCGCGCAGGCGCCCGGCCAGATCCGCCCAATCCGGCCGTAGGCTGCCTGTCTCGTCCAGCCCCAAGTGCTGGAAGACCTGGCCGGCGAAAGCACGCCAGATCTCTTCCCCCGAGTTGAGACGAAAGATTGATTGGCGATACCATTCCCGGGCGGCATAATAGGCGCGATAAACCTCTTCCAAGGTATAGGTGAATCCCAGTTCGCTCATTGTCTGATAGAAATCCTCTTCCGGAGCGCGAAGCAAGGTCCCGTCCATATCGAAGAAATAGCCACGGTGTTTCCAGACGCTCGTCGTAATGTGGGTCATTTCGATGACTCCCTAGTATACCCAACTTGCGGGAATTCCTCCCGCGGGTGCAACATCACAGCCCGCGGCAGCGTGATATGATCGCGATCGATGAAACCGTAGAAGGGCTCATGACCGGTTAGACGGGAAACAGCAGCCCGAAACCTCTCCCATCCCGTCTGAGCAACGGCAGCGATTGTTGCGATGTTCTGATAGAATACCCTCGAAAAAGATGCTGACCCTTGTAATCATTATCATCGGCGTTGCCCTGGTCTTTGATTTCCTCAACGGTTTCCACGATGCTGCGAACTCTATCGCCACAGTCGTATCCACCCGGGTGCTGACTCCACGCTTGGCGGTGATCTGGGCAGCTTTCTTCAATTTCGTGGCGGCCTTCACCTTCGGCACTGGAGTGGCGCACACCATCGGCGCCGGGCTGGTCGATATCGCCAGCACCGACGTCTACGTCATCCTCGCCGGATTGTTGGGGGCCATCTTCTGGAACCTGCTAACCTGGTGGCTGGGTATGCCGATCTCCTCCTCGCACGCCCTGATCGGCGGGTACGCCGGCGCGGCGGTGATCAAGTCCGGCTTCTCGGTGTTGATCCTGAGCGGGTGGCTGAAGGTGCTGGCATTCATCATCATTTCCCCCCTCGTCGGACTGGTTTTGGGCTACGGCTTTATGCTCCTCATCTTTTGGCTTTATCGCAAACGGAGCGCCTACCGCGTCGACCACACCTTCCGTCGCCTTCAGTTGGTATCGGCCGCGGCCTATTCTTTGGGCCATGGCACCAACGACGCTCAAAAGACGATGGGTGTAATCGCCATGGTCCTTTTCACCTCCGGCTATCTGCAGACCTACGACATCCCTATCTATGTGGTCTTGATGTGTCACGCCGCCATCGCCTTAGGGACTCTCTTGGGCGGTTGGCGTATCGTCAAGACGCTGGGCAGCAAGATCACCAAGCTGCAACCGGTGGGTGGGTTCTGCGCCGAAACAGCGGGGGCTATCGCTATCATCGGCTCCTCTTTGGCGGGCATCCCCGTTTCTACCACCCAAACCATCACCGGAGCAATCATGGGCGTAGGCTCAGCTCGTCGAGTCAAGTCGGTTCACTGGGGGGTGGCTCGCTCCATCGTCTGGGCTTGGATCTTCACCATCCCCGTGGCGGCCGGGGTGGGCGCGTTGGCTTACCTGGTGATTCGACTGTTTCTATAGTGGTCAAGTAATTAAGTAGCTACTAAACTACTTGGCTACTAAATTACTACGCATTTTTAATGACGATATTCTGGATCACGTCGGCGACGTCCTCACACTTATCCAAGGCCTCCTCCAGCATGTCATAGATCTCTTTCAACTTCAGGATCTCCAGCGGATTTCCCTTGCTGTCAGCGAAGAGCAGAGCAATAGCCTTGCGATAGGTGTTGTCTCCCTCGTTCTCCAGGCTGTGGACCTCAATCCAATAGGGGGCCAGCTTCTGGAAGTGGGGCAGTAGATCGACTGCCTGCTTCAGCACTTTGACGGTCCTCAACAGCGTCTCGGTCATAGCGATCATGGCTGCATTGGGCTGATGCAACGAGTACAGCACAGCACTGTCAGCGACCGCCTCGGTATAGTCCACAATGTCATCCATCGAAGCAGCCAGTGCATAGATGTCTTCGCGATCGATGGGGGTGACGAAACTTTGGTTGACCAGGCGGTTCACCTCATGGCTGAGGGTGTCGCACTCATGCTCGATCTCCTTGATGCGGCGAGACTTCTCGACCACGGAATTGAAGTCCACCATCAGGTCCAGTAAGAGCTCAACAGCAGTAACGGCCTTGGCCATGGTGGCCGAAAAAAGGTCAAAGAATTTTGTGTCACGGGGAAAAAGGTTTAGCTTCATAGTGGAAATCTAACCCAAAGCGAGGTTGGGAACAAGAGATGAGATCACGGAAGCAAGCTGCTCCGGGACTCGTTTTGGGGTGGAGACGCCGGGGCGGGAGGATTGTTGGCCCTGAAGAGGGTTCGGAAGAAAACCATTGCACCTGCTTGGAATGCCGAGACTTGGGCCAAAGGCTCCACCACCGCCCGGGCTGTCCGGCGCGTGGTCTCCTCCACTTTTCGAGCCTGTTCCGACAGGTTCCCCAAGACTTGGCCGGCTGCCCTCTGCGCTTTCCGGGTGAAGACGAAGAGGGCATAGAGCACCACCGCCAAGCCTAGTAGGAAGAAAAGCCCTAACACCGCCAAGACGATCAGGGCGATGTCGCGCCAGAGGTGCAAGTCCACTTTATCTCTCCAGCTTGCCTATAATCTCTTCACGGGTGGCCTGCGCGGCTTTCTGCGCCTCTTCCCATGCTTCCCGCACACGCTTCTCGGCCAAGATGCGGAAATCCTCACCTTTCATCGGGGCGAAAAGGAGGCCGATCAAGCCCCCAAGCAGCCCGCCCAGAAGAAACCCCAACCAGAAATTTTTCATGCTTACCTCCTCAAAAAGCTGCGAATGATCCCCCACACTAAGTTGACCTGGCCCCAGGTGCGGCCGATACGGGTCAGCGGAAGCAGGGTGGAGAGGAACTGCTGCATCGGCTCGGCCATACTCTGGAAAGCCGCCGCCATCCCGCGCACGCTCGCCATCGTCGCTTTCCCGTTCGCCAAGATGGGCTGCAGGTCCTCTCGCAGGTGGCGCAGAAGGGAGAGGACAGCCAGAAAAAGAGCCACCATCAGCCCGAGCGAGATCAGGCTGACCGCCGCCAGAATTATGATTGCAACATCCCGAAAATCTCCCAGCATCGCCTCACCTGCCTTCGCTTGGATGACTCTTCTATAGCACAGCTTTGACCGTTCCGCTAGACTTATTCGAGCAAATCAAGTTTTAAGAGGAAAACCGATGAACATTCTGATTACGGGAACCACATCTGGAATTGGGTTGACGACCGCCCTGCATCTGATCGCCCGCGGCCACCGCGTGGTCGGCACCAGCCGTCACCCCGAGATCGTCTCTAAGGACGAACTGAAACAGCGCGTCCTGGCCGACCATACCCGTTACCGCCTGGCCGATGGTGGGAGGAAAGCAACGCCCATCGGCTCCTGCCTTCCCCCTTCCTTGCAGGATCTGGATGGCTTGCTCGCCAAATTACACGTTGTCTCCATGGCAATGGATGAGACTACGGCCGTGAAAAAAGGGGTGGAGGACGCCTTGGTCCTCTTGGACGGCCGGATCGATGTGCTTCACTCCAATGCCGGGATGGGGATCTTCGGGGCCGTCGAGGAAGTCGACGAGAAGTTGCTCAGTCGCCAGTTCGAAGCCAACGTCTTCGGGCCACAGCGCCTTCTCCGGCAGATCCTTCCACTCTTGCGGGCACAGCGGTTTGGGAAAATCCTCTTCACCAGCTCGATCGGCGGCCTCTACGGAATCCCCTTCCAAAGCCACTACTCCGCCAGCAAAAGCGCTCTCGAGCGAATCGCTGAAGGGCTCGCCAACGAGGTGAAACCCTTCGGCATCCAAGTGGCGGTGATCGAGCCGGGCGACATCAACACGGCCTTCAACCGGACTACCGCCGAAGCGGTGACCGATCTGCGGAAGGCTGCAGGCAGCGCCGACTTGACGCAACTGCTGGAGGCCTTCCCGCTCCCCACTACTTCTCCCTACTGGAAGCGAGCCGGCAATACCTGGAACTACATTATCCGCACCCTCCCGCTGAAACCCTCCCCTTCTGCGGTGGCTCGTTTGGTGGTGCGCCTGGTGGAAGCAAAGCATTTGCACGGCTTCCGTTACACGGCCGGGGAGTGGAGCCAGCGCATCCTTCCCTTCGCGCGTCGTCTCCTCCCCGATAAGGTTGCCGAAAGCGTGATGAGCGCCATCTACGAGCTGAATAAACGGTGACCCGTGTCGCTCTCCTCTTGAAGGGGACCTTCAGCGAGACGCCCGCCGACTTGAAGCGGGAAGGGCAGCAGGTGCGCACTGCCCAGGCCGTCTCCCGCGCCTTGGAGGGCTTGGGGATGGAACCCTTCTACCTTCCCCTCTCCCCGCCACGCTTCACTCCCTTACAAGAGATCAAGGCCGATCTGATCTTCAACCTCTATTCGTCCACCGGCCTGGAGCAAGCGCTGGTCTCCTCCCTCTTGGAGCTGACGGACGTTCCCTACACCGGCTCTTCCCCCTTGGGTCACTTCTTGGCTCTGCATAAGCCGTGGGCGAAGAGCATCTGGCGGGATTGGGATCTGCCGACACCGGCCTCCTTCGAGCACTTCGACCCCAAAACAGACGACTTCCCCTTGATCGTCAAGCCGGACCGCGGCGGCTCGGGGGAAGGGATCTACTCCTCTTGCCTGGTCCACAACAAAAGTCAATTGCAGGAGCAACTGGCCTGGATGGCATCCTTCTCACCGCTCTTGGTGGAGCGTTTCATCGCCGGCCGTGAGTTGACGGTGGGCATCTTGGGGAACCCGCCACGGGCCCTCCCCCCCCTGGAGATCACCTTCGACCGTCTCCCCCCGGAGCTTCCCCCCATCCTCTCCTACGAGGCCAAGACGCGCTTCGATGAATTGGTGGGGGTGAGACGCGCCTCGCTCCCCTCCCAGTTGGGGGACGAGGTCAGGCGGGTCAGCGAGAGCGCCTTCCAGGCCCTCAACCTGCGTCACTATGCCCGCCTCGATCTTCGCTTGGACGAGGAAGGGCATCCCTGGCTGTTGGAAGCCAACAGCCTGCCGGGATTGGACCCAGACTACTCCGATTTCCCCCGTGCCGCCAAGTTGGCCGGCCTCTCCTACCATCAGCTGATCGGGGAGCTGGTCCGGTTGGCCTTGGAGAAACCCCGATGAAACAGTTGGCCGCCTTGGAGACGCGCACCGATGGGCGCACCATGGTCCATGCCCTTACCTTGCCTGGCTGTTTTGTCCGCGGGGCTGACCGCGAGACGGCACTCATCGCCTTTCCCAAAGAGATAGAAACTTTCCTGGGCTGGTTGGAGAAAAAGGGAATCCATCCCGAGAACACCACCCGGGAGTGGGAACTGGTGGAGGAACAGCAGGGGGTGGCTCCCTTCGAATCGGGGGACGATGCGGCTCTCTTCCGGCTGGACCTCCTCCCCCCGGAGGATGCTGAGCTGGAATCCTATTTGCGCGTCTCTCAGGCAGCCCGAGAGGACTTACTGGCCTTGACCGTCCCCCTCTCTGACGAGGAGCGGAAGGCCTCTCGCGCCGGAACACGGACCATCGAGGGAATCCTTTGGCACATCGCCCAGGCGGAGGAGTGGTACATCTCCCGTTTGGGCTTAATCCCCGAGCTGCACGCCTTCGACGCTTTCCCCGGGACTTTATTCGAGTACCTGACTGCCGTACGCAGCCTAGCAAAGACCCGCTTCCGCTCCCTGACCTCGTTGGAACGAGCTACCATCTACCGCTTCCCCGAGTACACTAGCCACCCTGACGAACCGTGGAACCTGCGCAAAGCTATACGGCGGATGGTCGAACACGAGCGGGAGCATACCGCCAACATCCGGCGTATCCTGGAATAATGGGGACATAATAGATTTTTAGGACAAAATTATATTATGTCCCGGATTATTTGGCTATTCTTTTCCATCCCCAGGACCCATCGGATTGGGCGTCACCAAGCCGTTCCGGATGGCGTAACGCACCAGACTCACCACCTCATGAAAGCCCAACCGCTTCATCAGTTGCATGCGGTGGGTATCTGCCGTACTGACAGCAACGTCCAGGATTTCGGCGATCTCCCGCGTGCTGTAACCCTCGGCGATCAACTGCAGCACCTGGCGCTGGGCGGGTGTCAGGGGTGGGGAACCATGGTGAACTCGCAACCGTGCCAAGTTCTCCTCCACCACCGCTCGCGAGATGGACGGAGCGAGGTACGTTCTACCCGCACTGACCTCACGCAGCGCTTGCTCCAGCTCACCGCTGGCGGCATCTTTCAACAAGTAGCCATCTGCCCCGGCTTGCAGGGCGCGGCAGACATACTCCTCGTTGGCGTGCATGGAGAGGATCAGCACGCGCACCTTTCGCGATTTCTGCTTAATCCGTTGCGTCGCCTCCAGACCGTTCAGGCGAGGCATAGAGAGGTCCATCAGGACCACGCGAGGGTGAAAACGCCTGACGCATTCCACGGCCTCCTCCCCATCGGCTGCTTCAGCGAGCACCACCACGCCCGGGACTTTCTCCAGGAGAGAGCGCAGGCCAGCCCGGAAGAGGGTGTGGTCATCGGCTAGGATGACCCCGATCGGTCCCTTCATTCCTTACCCCTCCTTCAGTTCCCCTTGCCCAGGGGGAAGACGGCCCGCACCTCGGTGCCCTGACCTGGGCCGGTGTGAATGGTCAGCTGTCCTTGCACCAGCAACACCCGCTCCTGCATCCCCACCAGACCAAGGCTCTCCCCCCTCAGGCTGGCTTCCATGGCATGCTCCAGGTCGAAGCCGCATCCGTCGTCACGCACGCTGATCTGGAAGGAGTCACCTCGCTGGCGAAGGGCTACCACTACTTCCCGGGCGCCAGCATGGCGGACGACATTGCTCAATGCCTCTTGGGTGACTCGGAAGCAGACCGTCTCTAGCTCGCCGGGGAGGAGGAGTTCGCCGGGCTCGGCCAAGAGTTGGGCCTTGAATCCGGCACGGCGAGCCAGGCGGTCCAAGCTGCCACGCAGGCACTCTATCAAACCAAGGTCATCCAGCGCAGTGGGACGCAGCTCCAGAGAGAGGCTACGCACCTTCTCAATGGCTTGGTCAATGGTATCGACGCTCTCTTTCAAGAGGATACGTTCTTCTTCCAGCTGTTCTTGCGCCGGGAGGTTCTGCAGGGCCAGCTTCACCGCCAAGAGAGCCTGCCCGATCTGATCGTGCAGCTCGCGGGCGATGACCCGACGCTCCCCTTCCTGGGCTTCCAGTAGACGTCGGGGAATCGATCGCATCTGTTCTTCAAACAGTTTGCGCCTGCGGATATCGCGGGCGATACCTAAAAAAGCGCGTGGGGCGCCGAGAGCGTTGCAGATCAAAGAGAGTTTCAGCTCGCCGAACAGGGTGGAGCCGTTCGTGTGAGCCAGTGTGACCTCCAGCGTGGCGGACCGACCGCCAGGGTTGGGACCTTCGGCCGCCCCGGAGGTTAACGCCGCAGAAGCCCCTAACATACGCAGGGATTCCTGGTGGATACGGATGTTCTCTTCCGGCGTCACCAGCTCCCCCACCGGCAACCCCACCATAGCGTGGGGTGTCGCATACCCGTGCAGCGCGGCGGCCTGTTGATTTGCCAGCAAGATCTCACCGTTCAATGCCACCAGAAGGATTGCATCTGGTGAGGACTCCAGGATGGTGCGGGCTTGTTCCTCGCTCTCGTGCAAGGCCTGCTCGGATCGGGTCCGGGAAGTGACATCCTCGATCATGGTGATCACCTGGGAGACCTTGCCTCCCTCCATGATGGGGATCTTCTTCACCCGAAAGATCCCCTCCCGCTCCCCTCGCTGCAGGTGAGTCAGGCTCTCCAGCGTTTGGCTGGTCGAGAACACTTGCTCGTATTCCTGGCGTTGCAGGTCCCCACCGAAGGGGAAGACATCCGGCGCTGCCCACTCCAGGATCTCCGCATCCGTGAAGGCAGGTTCCCCTTCCCCGTGCCACTCCCGCTGTACATGCCGGAAAGCACTGTTGGCAAGAATGATGCGCAGATCGGGCCCAACCACATGGAGCGGGTCGTCGATCCCCTCGATGGTGGCATGGTACTGAACCTCCGACCGTACCAATGATTCGTGGCTGCGCCGGCGCACGATGGCGCTTGCCACCATCCCGCCGATGATCCGTAGCAGAGTGGCCGTCTCGGGGTTCCACTTCATCTCCCGGCTGTATTGGTTGAGCCCGATCCAACCGAAGAGGGATCCACCGAATAGGATCGGCACGCTCAGTGAGGAGCGGATCCCCAGGAAGTCCAGGATGCGCCGCTCTCCCTCCGCCTCCGGTGGAAGACCGGCAAAGGTGGAGATCTCAATCGCCTCGCGCCGTCGCAACTTCGCCGCCACCCAGGGGATCTCATCCACATGGATGCGAGGAAGCAGCTCGCTGTTACAACCGGGGGGACCAGAGAAGTATTGGGACGCCTGGAGGAAGTAGCGCGAGTCTGCGGACAGCAACCGGACGAATGCGCCCTCTGACTGACAGAACTCACGCAACAAGGTAAGGGCGTCCTGGATCCCCTGATCCACCTCCTCTGGGGGTATGTTCAGGAAATGGCTGGAGATCTGGGCAATCAGTCGATCTCCGCCTTCGCGATGGTGAAGCTGCGATTCACCCTCCTCGTACCGAACGTCGAGGATCAATACGGCCACCCCTCGCGTGGGATGCCGAAGGATCTCTCGGCGCCGAGGTTCCACTTCACGATGTGCGCTCCCGCGTCGAAAAACGCCCGCAGGTGGGCCTCCCGATCCAGCAAGGCTCGATCCGCCTCCATCTGTTAGGTGACTTTCCTCACCACGACGATCAAGGAAGGAACGCGAACGCCTTTCAGTTCACTTGCCCTTTGCCTGATCGGCCACTGCCTGAGCCGCTCGGGCGATCTCCTCCGGGTTTCCCAAATAGCGGTGGCCGATCGGGTGCAAGTCTTCACCCAAGTCGTAGACCAGGGGGATCCCGGTGGGAATGTTCAGTTCCACGATCTCCTCGTCCGGGATCTGGTCCAGATACTTCACCAGAGCACGCAGGCTGTTGCCGTGGGCTACGATCAGCAAGCGCTGGCCGGCTCGGATGCCGGGCACGATGGCCTGGTGCCAATACGGTAAGAAGCGAGCGACGGTGTCCTTCAGACACTCGGCGAGGGGAACTTGTTCAGGAGCCAGATCGCGGTAACGTGGGTCGTGCCCAGGCCAACGAGGATCGGCTGGCTCCAGGGAAGGGGGTCGGATATCGTAGCTACGCCGCCATAATTTCACCTGCGCTTCCCCGTAGCGGGTCGCCGTCTCTACCTTATTCAACCCCTGCAAAGCGCCGTAGTGGCGTTCATTCAGTTCCCAGCCGCGTACCACAGGGATCCACATCAAGTCCATCTCATCCAGAACCAACCAAAGGGTGCGGATGGCCCGCTTCAACACTGAAGTGTAGGCCAGGTCAAAGGTGAAACCGGCATCGCACAACACTTGCCCGCTTCGTTTGGCTTCCTCAATGCCCAGTGAGGAGAGATCCACATCGGTCCATCCGGTGAAGCGATTCTCCTTATTCCACATGCTCTCCCCGTGCCGTAACAGTACGATCTGGTACATGTCATTCCTCCAATCGAGAGAATCTGCTGCCCTCATGGAGCCAGACTGGCTCCAGCTTGTCAAGGAAAGTGGGGATCATGGGAATGGGTGAGGAAGCCCCGGGGTAGGAGTGGTCCAACCCACCGCCTTCAAGGCATGGGACAAGAGCGGGGGGCGGGAGTTGCCGTTGTGTCCGTCCGAGGCGATCATCGAAAGCCAACCTCGACGCAAGTACTCGTAGGCAGATCGTTCTGCCATGCGTCCATAATGACCCAGGAAGCTGCCGGCGTTGGCCTGCAGGAGGATTCCACGCTCGGCGAACTGACGCACCAGGTGCGGTTCTCGCTGCAAGCGGGCGTTTCGTTCGGGGTGGGCGAGGATCGGTTGGATCCCGGAGACGAGCAGGTCGAAGAGCACCCGTCCGGTATAGAGGGGGTAATCCACCAGAGGAAGCTCGACCAGGCAGTATCGCCCCAATCCCCCATAGGTCAGATAAGGATGGCGCTCCAGGAAGGAGGCCAGGGAAGGACTGATCATCAGCTCGGCGCCGGAGATCAGGTGGAGATCCGGCAGCCCAGCCGCCGGCAAAGCCTTCGACAACATGGCAAAGCTTTCATCGAGGCGTTCCTGGGAAGGGCAGGTCCCTTCCGCGCAATGGGGGGTGCAGGCAATGGTGGTAGTGCCATCCTCCCAGGCTTGTTGGGCTAACTGCAGCGATTGCTCAAAGCTGTGCGGGCCATCGTCGAGGCTGGGCAGGAGATGGCTGTGTAGGTCGACTATGGTCGCTTTTACCTCCATGGTCATCTCGATTATAAGCCCTCGGGGTCTGCTTCGTCATCGCCCCTCTCCCTCTTCTACACCAATCATCTGAAATGGGAAAGTCTCCGCTCGATCAGGCGGAATCTCCCCCTTGCCATCCTTCCCCTGCTTGAGCTGTCTCTTGACAGTTTATTAGGGTTCCCTAATAATTGAATTAGGATGACCGAATTCAATTCTTCCACCATCGTCACCGAACGCGCCGAGGAATACCTGGAAGCCCTCTATCACCTGGAGGAGTCAGGCCGGGCGCCTACGGTCTCTTCACTCAGCCACAGTCTTGGCATCTCCCCGCCCTCCGTCTCGGAGATGCTGCAACGCCTCGTCGAGGACGGCTACCTGAGCAGCCAGGGGCGGGGCCGCTACCGCCTGAGCAAGGCGGGAAGGAACCTCGGCCAGCGAGTGGTGCGCCGCCACCGCTTGCTGGAGCGCCTCTTGGTGGACGTGCTGGAGATGGACTGGGGGTTGGCTCACGAGGAGGCTTGCCGACTGGAACACGGGATGAGCTCAGAAATGGAGGAGTCGCTGGACCGTCGCCTGGGGCATCCCCAAACTTGTCCGCACGGCAACCCCATCCCGGGGGAAGGGGGTGCCGCACCGGAGAAACTGTCCACACTGGCCGAACTGGCCAAGGGGGTAAACGCTGTTATCGTCCGTATCCAGGAGGAGGAACGTCATCTCCTTCGCTACCTGGCTTCCCTGGGAATCCTCCCGGGTGCTCGCGTGGAAGTGCTGGAAGTGGGCCCTTTCAGCGCCACGCGGCTGATCTCGGTAGAAGGGTGCCGCTATTCTCTGGGGGAAGATCTCCTGCGCAAGATCGCTGTGCGGGTCGCAGCGTTCGACCCGCTACTCGAGGAATGAAAGGCGTTCCTGCGCACAAGGGGGAAAACTTGCCTCGGGTGGCCTTGGTGGGAAACCCCAACACCGGTAAATCGCTCCTCTTCAACTGTATGAGCGGCGCCTGCGTAGAGTCCTCCAATCTGCCTGGGGTGACCGCGGAAGTGACCCGTCGCACTGTCCAGGAGCAAGGGTTTCGCTATCAGCTAATCGATCTGCCCGGCGTCTATGGCCTCGAATCCCTCTCCCCCGACCAAGCGCTGGCCTGGGAGGAGCTGCGCAAGGAAGCCCCTGATCTGGTGGTGGCCGTCTTGGATGCCACCCACCTGCCGCGCAATCTTTCCCTTCTCCTCGCCTTGATGGCACTTGACCTGCCCCTCCTGGTGGCAGGGACTTTCGGCGACGTGGCCCTGGAGGAGGGAGAACCCGTCGATTGGGAGAAGCTGGCTCGCCTCCTGGAAGTGCCCATCGTGCCGGTCGTCCCGCCGAAGGGGTGGGGCGTGCCCGAACTGCGTCGCGAGATCCTGCGCCTCCTGCAGCACCAGCCCCCGCGGCGCTACCCCCTCCCCTTCCCACGCCCGATGCGCGGGTTAGTCGCCCAATTGGAACGGATCGCTGAGGAAGCCGGCCTTCCCCCGCGGCGCAGTGCCGCTCTCTTCCTCATGGGAACCCCATCACTGAACGAGGTGATGCCGGATCCGGGCTCCCGTGAGCGAGCCGAAGCGGCGATGGCCGCCTTCCGCCGAGAGAGCCGGATCTCGGACATCCCCTTGGCGCTCTTCACCTTCTGGCACTCGCTGGCTCGGGTTATCGCTCAGGCTGCACAGAAACCGCACCGTCATCTGCCGCGTAAGCTGGAACAGATCCTCACCGCTCCCCTCTCCGGGACGATCTGCGCTCTGGCTTTGCTATTGTTGATCTTCGCCGCCCTCTATTTGGTGGGAGGGTGGTTAGCTGAGGGGTTGACCTTTCTCTGGCAAAGCAGCGTCTCCCCTCTCCTGCAGGGAGCGGTCCATGGCCTGCTTGGGCAGACGGCCTGGGCTCGCGTTGTTTTGTGGGGAATCGACGACGGGATACTGGCCGCACTCACAGTGGGCGTCCCCTACATCCTGGTCTTCTACCTGATCCTCGGTTTCCTGGAGGATTCCGGCTACCTGGCCGTGCTCTCTTTCCTGGGGGAGCGCCTGACCCGCCTCTTCGGCTTGCCGGGGCGCGCCCTGATCAGCCTGGTGGCGGGAGCAGGATGCAACGTGCCGGCTATCACCGGCACCCGTACCCTGCCCACCCAGCGCGAGCGCACTATCGCCTGCCTGCTGGTGCTGCTGGTGCCTTGCAGCGCACGCACCGGGGTGATCCTGGGAGCCGCCGCTCCCTACTTGGGCTGGGCGGCTGGCCTCTCCCTCTATGGCATCCTGCTGCTCTTGATCCTGGGCTTCGGGCTGCTGATGAACCGCCTCTTCCCCGGCCGCCCCTCGGTCCTGATCGTGGAGATTCCACCCCTGCGCTGGCCGCAGGGACGCCTGGTGTGGCGGAAGACCTGGTTCCGCTTCGCCGACTTCCTCACCATCGCCACCCCGATCCTGATCCTGGGCAGTTTCCTGCTGGGGACCCTCTACGAGACTGGGGCGATCTGGGCAGTCACCGCCCCCCTGCGTCCCCTGGTTGAGGGATGGATGGGCCTCCCTGCCGTCGCTGGGCTGGCGCTGCTCTTCTCCCTGCTGCGCAAGGAGATGGCCCTCCAGCTTCTGGTCGTGCTGGCCATCGCTCAGTATGGGACGGGGGCCTCCAACCTGCTCCTCTTCATGAGCCCGGCCCAACTGTATGTCTTCGTCTACTTCCTGCTGGTCTCCTTCCCCTGCCTCTCCGCTTTCACTGTCCTGATCCGGGAACTCGGCTGGAAAAGGGGCCTGGCCCTCTTTGCCGTGCTTTTAGGATTTGCCATTATCAGCAGCGGCCTCCTCTATCGGATGATCGCCTAGGCCTTCTTGGCTGGCGGGGAAACACCTTTGGATTCAGAGAAAGCGGCGGGAGTAGCGGTCAAAGCCGCCGGGTTCCACCAGGCCTGCACCTCACTCCAGCAGAAGATCAGCCACAAGAGCAAGGGGAAAAGGATCTTCCCCAGTTGGATCAGGAAGTAGAGAAGCGGCTCGGCCACGGCGATCTGGGCGTCAGTGGCGCCGACTTTGGTCAACCAATAGCCGAGGAAGCGGTCGGCCACCCGGAGGAGGTAAAGGATGACGATCCCCAGCGCGATCTGCCAGGCGCGCCTCTTCCAATAAGCTTTCCAGCCTGGGGTGGCAGCCATCAAGGCGAGGAAGGGGACTAGGTTGGTGAAGGCGCTCTCCCACAGGTTGCTGGGCACTGCGGAGAGGTTGAAGTTCATCGTGACCCCCAAGAGCAAGGGGAAAAGCCAGGTCAAAGGCCAGAGGGTGGCCACCGTGTAATAGGGACCCAACGGGATCCACAACAGGAAGAGCACCGTCATGGCCAGAATGAAGCGCAGCACGAAGCCCCAGATCCTCATCGCTTCTTCCCTCTTTCCACCGGCTGGGGAGGTGGGACAGAGGGAGGCTGTGAGCCAGGGGGCGGTGGGCAAAAAGGAGGTTGGCCGGGAGATGGCGGCAGGGGCGCAGCCTTTTGCGGCTTGCCTCGTACCCAGGAAAGCCAGGCGAAGAAGAGGCCCACCACGAAGAGGATCAGGGTCATTTGCCAAAGGTAGAGGTGCACCCACTCCATCAACTCAGCGTCGCGCATGCCGATCAGAGCCAGCACCAGCAGGCGAACCAGGTTGAGGAAGAGGAGGACAACCACCCCCGCTGAAACCCCCACCAGCTTCTTCCACCAGAGGGCGGGGTAGGCCAGCACCACGGCGCTGAAAATAATCATCTCGTAGAGACCGGTGCACTCCGGGATAATCTGAATAGCCAGGTTGGGGCAGGAGTAGATCACTCCTGTCACCTGCACTGAGAAGCCAAGGATCCCCAAGACCCAGGCCGAGGCAGAGGCCGTCCACTCCTGGAAACGCTGCACGGCAACGCTCCAGAAATAGAAGAGGGCAAAGAGGGCGATAGCAAAGAAAGCGAAAAGGAGCAGAAACCGCACCAACTGGTTTCGCGAACTGCGCTTGGCCTTCTGTTCACCCTGTTCTTCCGCTTTCTTTCGTTCCGCCTGCCCCATGGTGTCATCCTCACTTCCCAGAATATCTCGATCTATCGGCATTGTACCCCAGACTATCTGGCCGAGAAAGGCCCCTGACCTCATGATTTATTGACGCTACACAAAACTCTGTGTTACCTTTTGTGTGGAGGTAAAATATGGCTACGAATCTTGCAATTGACGACGAACTCATTATCGAGGCTCAATCCATCGGTGGCGCCAGAACGAAAAAGGCCGCTGTAACGGAAGCGCTTAAGGAGTACATTCAAAGAAGAAAGCAGATCCAGATCGCCTCCCTCTTTGGAAAAGTGGATTACGACCCGGATTACGACTATAAAAATACCAGGTCGCGCTGATTAAAATCCTTGTCGATACCTCCATCTGGTCTTTGGCGCTGAGAAGATCGCGTTTGCCTTCCGAGGAAAATCGATCTCTCATAGACGAACTCAATGAACTGATCGATAGCGTTCGAGTAGCCATGATCGGACCCATTCGACAAGAGCTGTTATCAGGGATTCCCGGTCAAGCGCAATTTGATGCCCTCAAAGAAAAGTTGCAGGCCTTTGAAGACCTACCCCTCAGCCGGACAGATTATGAAAGGGCGTCGGATTTCTACAATACCTGTCGAAAATCAGGGGTCCAGGGATCACAGATCGATTTTCTGATCTGTGCCGTTGGCGCCGGAATGGGGATTCCCATCTTTACATCCGATAAGGATTTTCTTATTTTCGCCAAACACTTGCCTATCTCCCTTCATCGTCCGGCGAGATAAAAGTCGGCGTGCTTCTTGGGGTCAGATCTTTACATTTCGTACGTTATCCCCATACCATAACAAGAATTCTGGCCAGACCTCTCCGAATCGAATTCGAAGACGCGGTTTATCACATCACCTCGCGGGGCAACGAACGAAAAGAGATCTACCGTGATGCAAGAGACCGGACGCTGTTTCTAGCTGTTCTCCGCCAGGTGAACCCGCGATACCATTGGCTTTGTCATGCCTACTGCTTGATGGACAATCATTACCATCTGCTGATCGAAACTCCGGAGGGTAATCTATCACAGGGGATGAGGCAGCTGAATAGTCTCTACACGCAGGGATTCAACCGAGGGCATGGCCGGGTCGGTCATGTCCTCCAGGGACGCTATCGAGCCATCGTAATCGAGAAAGAGAGCCATCTGCTGGAGGTGTGCCGCTATGTGGCGCTGAATCCAGTTCGGGCCAAGGCGGTGGAGAGGCCTGAGGACTGGAATTGGAGCAGCTATGGGGGAACGGCCGGACTGGGCGCCATCCCATCCTTGTCTGACGGTAGATTGGCTGCTGGGACAATTCGCTACGGAGCGGACTGAGGCGCAGAGGTTGTACCGAGTCTTCGTGGGCGAGGGAACCCAGCAGGCCAGCCCCTGGGGAGGAGTTCGGGAGCAGATTGTCCTGGGCGACGAGGACTTTGCTGCCAGAATGCAGGCACTGGTCGAAGATCACAAAGAAATCCCCGAGATCGCCACAAGACAGCGCTTTCTTGATCGACCCAGCCTGGAGCAGTTGCTACCCATCAATCAGGGCAAGAATAAACCGGAGAAGGATAGAAGAATCCGCGAGGCGGTGGAGCAGTTCCTCTACAGCCAGCAGGCAGTGGCCCGGCACACCGGCCTACATTACACGACCATCAGCAGAATCATCAAGGAATGCTAAATGTAAAGTCTGACCCCAGGTTTCCCGCTGGTGACCAGGATCAGTGGGCGATCCTCAGCTCGGTCTCGTCGCCGGCATGCAGGCGGATCCGCGGGCCGTTGCCATCCTCCTCCTCGATCACTGCCCTGCGGCCGATGATGCTCTCTTCCAAACGTGGAATGCTGCGAATGCAGGACTCCTCCATCAACACGCTGAAGGCCACGGTAGAGTCTTCCACCAAGCAACGCGGACCGACGCTGGTGAAGGGGTCAATGGTCGAGCGTAAAATCCGCGCCCCGGCCCCCACCATGCAAGGGCCACGCAGTGTGGAGTGTTGGATGATGGCCCCTTCCTCGATCATCACGCGGCCCACCAGGCGACTTCCCTCGTCTACCTCGCCGCGGTTCTCCAAGCGGGCATAGGTGTCCAGCAGATAACGGTTCGCCTCCAGCAGGTCTTCCTTCTTGCCGGTGTCCATCCACCAACCGCGGGTCTCTCTCCCTTTCACCCGTCGGCCGTGATCCACCAGCCATTGAATGGCGTCGGTGATCTCGTACTCGTTGCGCCAGGAGGAGGAGATCGCCTTCACGGCCAGGAGAACGGCCGGGGAAAAGAGGTAGAGGCCCAGGATGGCCAGCTTGGAAGGGGGATCCTTGGGTTTTTCGATGAGCCTCTCGATGTTTCCTTGGGGGTCCAGAACGGCCACGCCGAAGCGGCGGGGGTCCTCAACCTCCTTCAGGCAGATGAGGGCGTCTAGTTCCTCCTTGCGGAACTGATCGAGCGCGCCCTGGAAATCGTCCTCCAACAAGTTGTCCCCCAGGAAGAGGAGGAGGGAATCGTCCTCTAGGAAGGAGGCGGCGACCTGCACGGCGTGAGCGATCCCGAGGGGTTGTTCCTGGGTGTAATAGGAATAGGCGGGGCCATAGTGATCCCGGATCTCCTGGCCGGTCTCGGGGCTAACCACGAAGCCTATCTCCTGAATACCACAGCGGTGGATCTTTTCCACGGCGTAGTCCAAGATCGGTTTATTGGCGATGGGGATCAGGTGCTTGGGCATGGCGTAAGTGAGGGGGCGCAGGCGAGTGCCCTTGCCGCCGCAGAGGATTAAAGCTTTCATGACGAAGGGGGGGCGGTTCTATTAGCCATCGTTCTTCTCCATTTCGGTTCCCATGTTTCAAGCTAATGGTAGCGAAAGAGACTGCGGAAGACCAGTGCAATGGGACCCACCGGGAGTGGTACAATCCGAAAGATCCCCATAGTAACGTGGGTTTATGAAAAGCGAGGTTCCCATGGAAAAACCAACTAGCTACATCCACCCCACCGCCGAGGTCTCCCCCAAGGCCCAGATCGGGGCCGGCGCAAGGATCTGGAACCAGGTGCAGGTACGTGTGAGGGGGCGGTGCTGGGGGAGAATTGCATCCTCAGCAAGGACGTCTACATCGACAGCGGTGTCCACATCGGCGCGGGGGTGAAGATTCAGAACGGCGTCTCCGTCTATCACGGGGTGACAGTGGAGGATGACGCCTTCCTCGGTCCCCACATGGTCTTCACCAACGACATGTATCCACGCTCTTTCATCGAAGACTTCGAGGTCTTCGAGACCCTGGTCAAGCGGGGAGCCTCGATCGGCGCCGGGGCAGTGATTATCTGCGGCATTACCCTGGGGGAATATTGCATGATCGGCTCGGGGGCGGTGGTGACCAAGGATGTGCCTCCCCACGCTTTGGTGGTGGGCAACCCTGGGCGGGTCATCGGAGGGGTGTGCCGCTGCGGCCGGCCCTTGCGGCTGGCTGACCGCCGGGAGAATGTCTTCACCCGTTTTCGCTGCAGCCATTGCGGCGAAACGCTAGAACTGCCCGTTGAAGTGGCAAAGGAGATCCGACGATAAAATGAAGATCAACATCGCCGCGCCAGACATCGGCGCAGAAGAGATCGCAGCAGTAACGGCGGTCCTGCAGAGCGGCGTCCTCGCCTGCGGACCGCGCACAGCCGAGCTGGAGGCGCGTTTCGCCCAGTACGTGGGGACGAAACAGGCGGTAGGGATGAACTCGGGCACAGCCGCCCTGATGGTGGCCCTTCAGGCTCTGGGGGTGGGTCCCGGGGACGAGGTGATCACGGCGCCCTTCACTTTCATCGCCTCGGCCAACTCGATCCTCTATGTGGGGGCCAAGCCGGTCTTCGTGGACATCACGGATGCGGACTTCAACCTGGATCCCTCGTTGCTGGAGGGGGCTCTAACGCCGCGCACCAAAGCGGTGATGCCGATCTACCTCTACGGCCAGACAGCA
>JAPLHW010000020.1 GCA_026389425.1 Coprothermobacterota bacterium | reverse complement strand
AGGGATGCCTTGTTCTTTAAAGCGCTTCAATGCCGCCAGGGTATCCATTGTCTCTCCAGACTGGCTGATGACCAGACCCAGGGATCCTTCCACGAAGGGCATCCGACGATACCGGAACTCGGTGGCGATCTCCACTTCCACCGGAAGACCAGCCAAACTCTCAATTAGGTACTTACCGGCAATCCCAGCATGGTAAGCAGTCCCGCAGGCTGAGATGTAAAGACGGCGGGCGCCGGCCAACAGATCGTCGGGAAACTCCGGCAGAAGCACCAAGGAACGATCCCAGTCGATGTGCCCAGCCATCGTATCGCGCAAAGCTTGCGGCTGTTCATGGATCTCCTTCAGCATGTAGTGCTCGTATCCGCCCCGTTCGGCCATCTTGGCGTCCCAATCGATGGACAAAGGCTGTCGCTGGAGAGCTTTCCCTTCCAGGGTAAAGAGCTGGATCCCGGACTCTTCAATGAGGGCAGCCTCGTTGTTGTTCAAGATGAGGATGTCGCGCGTGTAGGGGAGAAGGGCGGGGATGTCCGAGGCGAGGAAGTTCTCGCCTTTCCCCACACCCAAGACCAGTGGGCTCTCTCGCCGGACGGCGACGATCTGGTTGGGAAAGCGCTTACTTACCACGGCCAAAGCAAAAGCCCCTTCCATCTGAGCAGAGGCAGCCAGGGTGGCCCCCAAAAGCGAGCTTTGATTCTTCAATTGTTCCTCGATGAGATGAGGAATCACCTCGGTATCGGTTTCGGAACGGAAATGGTGTCCCAGGCGCAGCAACTCCGCTTTCAGTTGTAAGTAGTTCTCAATGATCCCGTTGTGAATCACGGCCAGGTTTCCATCGCAGTCTAGGTGAGGGTGGGCGTTAAGATCAGTAGGCGCTCCGTGGGTTGCCCAGCGGGTGTGCCCGATGCCGGTGCGGCCATCCAGGCGCAGGCCTTGCAAGTCTTTCTCCAAGGCGTTGATCTTGCCTTGGCGCTTGAATAGGGAGAGGTCTTCTCCCAAGATCACGATGCCGGCCGAGTCGTAGCCACGATACTCCAGCGTCTTCAAGCCCTGGAGGATCACTGGAAGTACTTCACGAGGGCCGACGTATCCAACAATACCGCACATAGTGCAGTCCCCCTTCAGAGTCGTATTGAGCTATTTCTCCTGGGCCGGGATTTGTCCTGCCGGTTGCCCGACAGCTTTGTCCCGTTGCCTTGAGGGACGGAGAAAGGACCCCTAGAGGTATCCGCCGAGTCTTTCGATAACCTCTTCCTCGTCGGCTGGATCACCAGCCCCGGCGCTTTTCGCTACGCCTCCTTTCACCAAATCTGGCCACTTGTCAGCAGTTGCAGCGATTATGGTTGTTCTTGATCTGTTTGGCAATCCGTTTTATGTTCGATGAGCGTGGGTGGCCTGCCGATCGACCCTGGGACGAACGCCCCGTCTGCGGCAAGGTCCGCGAGATAACCCTGGGAAGTGTCTGGTGGAGATTTGACGTTCCAGCTCATGTCCCGCAGAATTCCCGCTAGCAGCACCTGATGGCTGCAGAAATGAGTGGAACGATGGAGCGAAAATTCGGCGATCCGGACTTTCAGGCCTATTTTTCCCGCTTCTACTCCGAGTTCTCTGCGCTTTACGCGGAGTTCCAGGGGAAGAGCACGGTCTATGGCGACTTCTGGCAATTCGTCCTGGCCAAAGCTGCTCGTGAAATGGGTATTCTGGACCCCGGCGAGGACCGGCGCTTGACGGACATCGAAGTGCGAGACCTCTACAATCGCGTCCTGGCTGCCATGCCGAAGCAGGAAGAATTGGCGCCTACCGAGGAGGAAGCTGAGGCTCGACTGGAGGAGCCGATCCGTCCTCTTCGATTTGGACGGCACCTTGCTGGAGAACGAGGTGGACCGTTTCATGCCGGCATACTTCCAGCTGCTAGCTTCCAAATTCACGGCCCTCTGCCCGCCGGAAAAATTGGTCCCCGCGCTGATCGAGGCATCTGAGGCCATGGTCCGCCTGGAACACCCGGACCGCAGCAACAAGGAAGTTTTTTGGCCGATCTTTCTGGATCGCACCGGGATGAATAAGACAGAGGCGGAGATTCTTTCTGACCGTTTCTACCTCGAACATTTCCCTAAGTTGGCGCACTTCACTCGACCAATCCGGGGGGTGGGGACCCTTTTAAAGGACCTTCTTCGAAACGGGTATACCCTAGTGGTGGCCACCAACCCGCTCTTTCCAGCGCAAGCCATTCTGGAAAGGCTTCGCTGGGCACGGGTGAGCGACATCGACTTCGCCCTGGTCACCAGCTACGAGAACATGCATGCCACCAAGCCTCACCGTGCCTATTACCAGGAGATCCTTATGAAAATCGGCTTGCCGGCCGAGGAAGCATTGATGGTGGGGAACAGCCTGGAGGACGATATGGCAGCGAAAAGGGTAGGGTTGGCTACTTACTACGTGCATCCACCGCATTCGCCAGGACCTTCCATCTTTTCCCCCCTGGTCGACAGGCAGGGGAGCTTGCTGCAATTGCGCCCATTGCTCTTAGATTGAAATTAGCTCTCACCTATGGGGTGGAGCTGCTCTCTTCATCTTTCTGGTCAGCGCACTTTCCACTTTCCTTAACTGGCCGCTTCCCGCGCCCGTCGCCGCCGGGCAACCCAGTCCTGTAGCGCTTCCAGGGGACGGGTGTTGAGGACATCGTCCTTGGTCAACCAAGCGCGGCGGGCCACGGCCACTCCATAGCGTACATGGTCCAACTCCCCTGTACTGTGGGCATCGCTGCAAATGGCTAAGGGGAGGTGATAAGCCTCTTTGGCTTGGCGGGCATCGATATCTCGCAGGTCCAAACGTTTTGGGTGGCTGTTGATCTCCAAGGCGGTTCGAGTGAGCGAGGCCGCTTGAAATAGCTCGGCCCGGTCCAGAGCATAGGGCTCCCGCTCTCCGATTAGCCGTCCGCTGGGGTGACTGATCAAGTCCACCTTGCTACCGGTCATAGCCTCGGCAAGGCGGTCGTTGGCTGTCCCACCGGAGGACGCAAGGCCGGTGTGAATACCCGCTACTACCCAGTCGAAAGCGTCCATCTCAGCGGACGGGAAATCGAGCGAACCATTCGCCAGGACATTGGCCTCCACGCCACACAGGATCGGGAAGCTGGTTTCCTGGGAGAGCGCCTCCAAGGCGGTTCGCTGGGCACGAAAACGTTCCAGGGAAAGGCCATGGGCAACCTCCAGCACTTCGCCGTGGTCGGTGAAGGCTAGATATTGATATCCCATCGAGCGAGCTTTCTCGACCATCGAGCGAGCCGTGTCAAGGCCGTCGCTCCAATCGCTGTGCAAGTGCAAGTCGCTCACCAGGTCCGCTTGTTCAATCAGCTTGGGTAGGCGTTCCGCCTGTGCAGCTTCCACCTCGCCCTGATCCTCCCGCAACTCGGGCGGGATCCAGGGGAGACCAAGGGCGGCATAGACCTCCTCCTCATTTTCCCCGGCAATACTCTGGTCGTCCAAGAGGCGAAAAAGGCCATATTCGTTTAGCTTCAACCCAGCACGGATGGCCAGCTCGCGCAGGCGGACATTGTGCGCTTGAGAGCCGGTGAAATATTGAAGAGCAGCGCCGAAGCATCGGTGTGGGACCACGCGCAGGTCTACCTGGAGATCATGCAAGACTCGAACACTGCTCTTAGTTGGACCGCACAGCAATACCTGCCGCACTTCAGGAAGGTGTGTGAAGATCTCCATCACTTCTTCAGCCCCCTTCGGGTCGGTCGCTACCAGCACATCGATGTCGCCGATGGTCTCCTTCCAGCGCCTCAGGCTACCGCAGATTTCCGCCTTTTGAACGGCTGGGAGGACTTGCAAGTGAGCCAAGATCGATTCCGCTAAAGGGCGGGCGATTCCCAAAGAGATGCGCCCGCTGTGTTGGCGCACGGTCTTTATGCCTTGCAGGATGTGGCGGGCGGATTTCTCCCCCAAGCGAGGGAGTCTCTGCAAGCGGCCATCGGAGATGGCCTGTTCCAAGGAATCCAGATCACGGACGCCCAGCTCGTGGAAGAGAACCACGGCAAGTTTAGGACCGACCCCCGGGATTTCCTCCAGGTCCAGAAGTGCCAGCGGGAATTGCGTGGTGAGCTCCTCGAGAAGAGGAGAATGACCCCCTTCCAGGTACTCGCTGATGTATCGGGCCAAGCTGGTTCCCACTCCGGGGATCTCGCGCAAGCGCCCTTCCGCGTGAAGCCCCTCGATCGGCTCGGGCCAGTTGTCGATACGCCGGGAAGCGTCAGCGAAAGCTTGGAATTTGAATCGATTCTCACCCTTGATCTCCATCAGGCGGGCGATCCGGTTCAATAATTGTGCCACCTCAGCGTTACGCATCGCTCCCATTATAACGGCACTCGACGGAAGAGGAACCGGTTGCCAACTGCAAGGGCGAATAAGATAGGTTCTTTTTCACTTGACGAATCTTGGCCCATCACCTACTTTGGCCGTGAGAAGAAAGGATGGTCTCTCCACCATGTATCTCAGCGAACTACTAAATGCAGACATCTATAGCGAGAATCGGGAACTGATCGGCAAGGTTTCAGACTTGCTGATAAAGTCCAACCGGCCGGCTCCGCAGATCTTAGCCTTGATCGCCAACAAGGACAAGGTTCAGTTTTCCATTCCTTGGGAATGCGTTACTTCTGTGGAGAAGAGAGTATTTCGTTTGGGTTACACCATCCTTAGGCCGTACCGTGAAGAAGAGAATCACATCTTGCTGGCACGCGATGTATTGGATAAACAGATCGTCGACCGACAGGGGATGAAGGTTGTGCGGGTGAATGACCTGGTCCTCACCCAGAACAACGGCCAGTTGCTCGTCTGGGCAGTGGACGTAGGAGCACAAGGGATCGCCCGCCGTCTCTTCTTGAGCCGCTTGCTGGAAGGCCTCAGCAGAATGATGGGGCGTACGCTGGGAGCGCGGCAGATACCGTGGGAAATGGTGGAAACGTTGGGTCAGAGGACCGACCCAATGAAGCTGAAGGTCACCGTCGCCCACCTGAAGGAGCTTCACCCGGCTGATTTGGCCGACATCGTGGAGGGCTTGGACCGAGCTGAGCGAACTGTACTGTTCACCGCCTTGGATGACGAGACTGCTGCCGAGACGATCATGGAAGTGGACGAACCGGAGATGCAAGCGGAGATCCTATCAAATTTAGAGACTGAGAAAGCCTCGGATATCCATCTTGGCCGACATGACCAAGGAAAAGCAGGCTGAGATCCTAGAAGCCATGGATCCTGATGAGGCTGATGACGTGCGCGAGCTTCTGGCCTATCCCGAGGACTGCGCCGGTGGATTGATGACGACTGAGTATGTCGCCCTGCTGGAGACGCTCACCGCCGAGGAAGCTATTGAGGAACTGCGGTACAAGGCGCCGGAGGCAGAGACCATCTACTATCTTTACGTAACCGATACCGAGGAGCATCTGAAGGGTGTGCTCTCCTTACGCCAGTTAATCATTTCTCCTAAAGACGCGCGGATCGGAGATATCTTGAATAAAAACGTAATGGCGGTGACGGTCTTTGAAAAACAAGACCGGGTGACTGAATTGATCGATAAGTACGGATTATTGGCGTTGCCGGTAGTTGACCAGGAAAACCGGCTGCAAGGGATTGTCACGGTGGATGATGTCATGGACCTGTTGATGGATGACAGAGCGCGCAAGCGGCGCATGGTTGGCTAAGGCAATTACACCGGCGGAACAGGGTTTTGAAAATTGGTTCTTTCTCAAACTGAGTGGGTAAGGCAATCTGAGGGCAAACAAGGTCTCTGGGATCATCAAGGCAGACGACAACAAGTCAACTTTGCGGCAGCATATCAACCAGCGGCAGTGTCTTCCCTGCAGCAATCTCCATTGGAACAGATAGAGGCGGAGCTGAAGGAAAAGGCTCAAGACAGCGCTGCTCGCAAGACACAACTGCAACAGAGAATCGAAGTCTGTTGGAATGCAGGCGATGGCGCCTGTGTTTTTGCGGGAAGCT
>JAPLHW010000052.1 GCA_026389425.1 Coprothermobacterota bacterium | reverse complement strand
GCAGTCAGCGTAAAGGGGGATGGAGACGGGTAGCGCAACAATAGGACATCGATCTGCTGGAGGGAGAAAGTTCCCTTCCAATCCAGCGGATAGTGGTAGCGGTTGCTGGAATGAGCGTCCACCAGGGGAAAAGGAGTGGGGTCACCATGATCTGCGTCGAACGCTACTACCACTCCCATGTGGTGGGTGTCAGGATCCTCTTGGGTGTGCACCAAGGCCAGATCGCCCAGCTTCATCTCGCTCCAGTGAGCGTCAGCGCGGCCCGGGAAGGCACCGTTGGGGGCAGTCGAGCCGGGCGAGTTGTGCTTCACCGTGTAACCCAAACCGCCGTCTTCGGCGTAGTCACCGGCGTAGACCCAGGAGTCGCTGCAGTGGATCGGTTCGCTCCAAGCCCCCGGCCAATGAAACCACCACTGAAGTTCCGGAGAACTTACGGTGTCCATCGCCCAGCCGCCCTCGTAAAGGGTTTGGGAGATGAAGTTGGCGCAGTCCCCGCCGGTGGCGGAGAAGTCTGGGTAATAAGGGGCGTTGGGTTTAAGAGCATAGAGATCTGCGTAGGCTGCCACTGCCCCCCGACTGGGGGTGGCAGGCCGCCCAAAGACGGGTGCCGCCGGCTGGGGGAATAAGGCAACCACTTCCTCGTAGGCCGGGAAGCCAGCCACCCGCGGGAAGGGGCTACTGCTGCCGGCTTGCATCCCGGGGGTGGGCCGAACGTTCTCCTCCCAGGCCAAGTCGGCAGAGATCGCCCAGCTATCCACGGTCCGCCTCAGGCGGATCGAATGCGCTATAGCCAGAGACGACCTGCAAAGCTTTCCGCTGACCAAACCCGGGGCAATCACGTGGATCTCCTCGCTAAGGTAACAGACTGCTTCTTCCCCTTGCACCAGGATGGCCGGCGAGGAGAAAGACTGATCGAGGACAGGTTCTCCCTTCCAACCGGCTGCAGCATCTTCCCGGTAATAGTTCCACAACCAACAGAGCCCAGAGGGGCCAAAGAAACGGCCAGCCAAGCGTTCCTCCTCATCGGCAGAAAGAAAGTCAGAAAGCGGTGATAGGTCACCGCTTTGCATCACCTCTACACCAGCTTGCAGGTATCGTTGAGCCAACGAAGCGATCGCCGCCTGCTCCTTGGCATTATCCTGCAGACTGGAGGCAGCTACGGTCCCGGTACAGGGTAGAAATGATAGCCAGAGCCACATCAGCAGGACTGGCCAAATCAGCACCGGCCACCCTTGTTTGCGTTTCACCCTTGCTCCTTGCTCCGTCCTCTCAGGCAAATGACCAGCCTCCACCCTAGTGCTTAGGCCCGCGTATCGTTTCACCCTTGGCAGTTTCGCCGACACAACAATCACTCCCCGTTCCGCCTCAAAGAAGAACAGCCCTTTTCTTATCATTCTAAGGAAGAAGGCGAGAGGAGACAACCAGTGGTGGCCGGCATTCCGTGCTATGGGGACAAATTAGACCTCCGGTCAACTCGGAAATCTGTCCCCATAGACGCTCTTGGCCGAGCACAGGATCGCCTCCCCTCCGTCGTACAAATCGCGGAAGATGGAGAAATGAAAGTGGTCTAAAAGAAATACAAAGAATGGTTGGCGGGCCCTGGGAGACTCGAACTCCCAACCATCGGATTAGAAGTCCGATGCTCTATCCGTTGAGCTCAGGGCCCGGCAGGCAGGACAGCCCCTATCATAGCAGGCCGGAAGAGCCTGTGCCCGCCATCCCTCCAGAGATGCCTGCTCACAGTCTATAGCCTGGGGGAAACTCGAGCCAAGAAGGAAGGGATTTTGGTCGGGGCGAGAGGATTTGAACCTCCGGCCTCTTGGTCCCAAACCAAGCGCTCTAGCCAAACTGAGCCACGCCCCGACGCGGGAGAATAATAGCCGGAAACGGCCTTTCCTTCAAGCTGAGAAGGCTAGGCTTGTAGGATCGAGGTGGGTTAGATCACTCAGGCTGGTGGTGTTTGCAGCAGCCCCGAGCTCTCCAGCCAAGATCGGAAAGAGCGCAGGGCGGCAGCCCGGTGCGAGCAGTGGTTCTTCTCAGTGTTGCTCATCTCGGCATAGGTGCAATTCATCGCAGGGACGAGGAAGAGCGGGTCATAGCCGAAGCCTCCCCCTCCCCGCTCGCACTCGGCGATGATGCCCTCCACCGACCCGGTAAAGGTCTCCTCCCCCCCCGTCCAGACGAAAGCGATGGTGCAATGAAAGATCGCATGCCGCTCTTCGCTGGGCAAACCGGCGAGGGCCAGCAGCAACTTCCGCCGCCTGGCTGGGTCGTTGGCCGCGTAGCGGTTCGAGTAGAGACCGGGTGCACCGCCCAGCACCTCCACCATCAACCCGGTGTCGTCGCTGAAAGAGGGGATGGCGGTGGCCAGAAAAGCAGCACGTGCCTTCAGAAGCGCGTTCTCAACGTAGCTGGCGCCGTCCTCCGGTGGAGGGGAGAAGTCTGGAAAGTCCTCCAGCGAGAGTATCTCCAATGGTAAGTCAACGAGGATGTCTCGAATCTCACCCAACTTATGGGCGTTGGCTGACGCACAGAGCAGACGGGACAACCTGCCGCTAGGAGAGGTCCTCTCATCAGAGGTGGATCGCAGCGTCGATGTGAGATCACATCGGTTCACCCGACGACCGCTGTTCACTGCATTCCCAAGGCGGCCTTCTGCAACGTGAAGATTTGACTGATCCCCGACCAGGCCATGTCCAACATCAGGTCCAGCTCGGGACGGCTGAAGGTGCGCCCTTCCCCGGTTCCCTGCAATTCGACGAGTCGATTCTGATCCGTCATGACGACATTGAAATCGACCGCAGCGCGGGAATCCTCCTCGTAGCAAAGGTCCAGCAAGATCTGCTCCCCAACCAAACCGACTGAAACCGCTGCGACTTGGCCTTGCAAAGGAAGCCCCTCAATCCGGCCCTGGTTACGGAGCCAGCGCAAAGCTTGAATCAAAGCCACCCAAGCTGCTGAGATGGACGCAGTGCGGGTCCCGCCGTCAGCTTGGAGCACGTCGCAGTCCAGGATCACGGAACGCTCGCCCAAGCCGTTCAAGTCAACCGCGGCTCGCAGCGATCGTCCGATCAACCGCTGGATCTCCTGCGAGCGCCCCCGGCCTTGTTCGCGAGCCGTGCGCTGTTGCGTGGCACGCGGCAACATGGCGTATTCAGCCGTAACCCAACCGCGACCGGTTCCCTTCAAAAAGGACGGAACTCGTTCCTCCACCGTGGCCGACACCAATACCCTGGTATTGCCCAGCTCGATTAAAGCGGATCCTTCTGCATATCTTGCAATCCCGACTTCGATCTTCATCGGTCGAAGCTCGTTCATCCAACGGTTATCGATGCGCGTTGGACTATTCATTTGGCCACCTCCAGGGTTGAACATCGTTTAAATCAGGATCGATCTGCCGACCGACATTGAGGAATTGGGTCGGGTCTCCGGAAGTCAGAAAGCTGCGGCGGCCCTCACCTTCCAGAGAGAGTAGGTTTCGCTCACGAAGCTCTGCGGCCAAACGCAGGGAGACGGCCACAGCGGGATCCACGATCACCGCCTGAGCGCCCATTAGCTCGGTCATCAGGCGAGTCAGGTAGGGGTAGTGGGTACAGCCCAGGACTAGCACATCCACTCCGAAACGACGGAAAGGCTCCACCGTTTCCGCGGCGTAGGCTCTCACTTCAGGATGGGCGCTGTTGCCGTTCTCCACCAGATTCACCAGCGGCTGAGAGGCGATCGCCATCACCTCGATGGCCGGGTCGATGGCAGCGAAGGCTCGAGGGTAAGCTCCGCTGTTCACCGTACCAGGGGTGGCCAGCACCCCTACCTTGCGCTTACAAGTGAGTTCAGCCGCATAACGGGCGGTATCCTCGATAACTCCCAATATCGGAACTGGCGAGCGTTGCATAAGCTGGGGCAAAGCCAGGGCGGAGACGGTATTGCAGGCCACAACCACCATTTTCACCCCCCGATCGAGCAACAGGTCTAGGATCTGTTCGGCAAAGACCCGCACCTCCTCGGCCGGGCGAGGGCCGTATGGAAAGCGGCCGTCGTCGCCGAAGTAGAGGACGCTCTCTCGAGGCAGTAGAGTGAAGATTTCCCGTGCCACGGTGAGGCCGCCTACACCACTGTCAAATACGCCGATCGGTGCATCGCGATCGCTCAATGCTTCGATTCCTTTCTAGGAGCGTCCCAGAGCTATGGGGACAGATTTCAAATCTGTCCCCATAGCTCCCTGGTTTCTCCGGCAATTCCTCTCTTCAGCTCTCCTTCGAACTCGCTATTCTACAGTGTCGAGAGATACCGTGTAATAGCACGGAAAAGAGCTTCGGCCGCCAATTGGCGCACTGTGGGGTCATTCAGCCGTTTCTCCTCCCCAGCATTGGAAAGAAACATGATCTCGGTCAGTATTGCCGGAATCTCCTCAATGTCCTGAACCATGGTCATCCGCCAGGAGGGGATGCGGTAGCCGCGGTCTTTGGTGCCCAAGGTTGCCACCAGCTCCTGCTGAATCATCTTGGCCAAGGGTAGCCCTTTGCTGTAGGCATAGTAGGTCTCGGTACCCATCGCTTCACGGTTCTCGGCCGCGTTGTTGTGTATCGCCAGCGAGAGATCAGCTCCGCTCTTCTTAACGATAGCCACTCGCCCTACTAAGTCGGGGGTGGATGGATCATGTTCTCCGGTGCGGGTCATCACCACTTCTACCCCAGCTGCTTGCAGCAGATCGCGTAAACGCAAGGCGATATCCAAGTTGATGCCGCTCTCCTTGGTGCCGGTCGGCCCCACCGCGCCACCGTCATAGTAGCCCTCCGACGTAGTCCGCCCATGTCCCGGGTCTAACACCACCCGCCTTCCAGGCAGCTGCCCGGGCGCTTGCCGGACGATCTCCACCCTTATTCCCAAACCGGGAACCTCCTCCACTCGATAGCTGGATTGCCTGCCCAAATTGAGAGCTACCGTCACTTCACCAGCACCAACGGTCGTACTTCGCGTCACTTCTAGTAGCACCCCGCTCAGTGGGGGTGGCGGGGCAGTAAAGAAAGTGCGGGGCACAGTCAGGAAGAGAAGGTTATTGTCGGGGTCCTCTTGTTCCTGGTAAAGCAGGGGGGCAGCGCTGATCAGGCTCACCGTGGAGCGTACCGTCCCATCACTTTGCTGGGCCTCCTCCACCCGCACCTCGCTAATAGTGGGGTCCAGGTAGACGATCTCTCGTGCAGCATCGCGGCTGGGGACCAAATGGAAGAGGGTCGAGAAAGAGTCCATCGGTGCCAGGACCTCATTTCCTTGGATCAGCGCGGGTTGCGTCAAGCCGACGATCGATGTGATATTGCCTTCGCGCACCAAAACCCGCCGGTCGTCGGCAGCGAAGAAAAGGGTCTTGCTTCCGTATGCCAGCGAGGCAACCTTCTGCTTGACGTCAACCTGCAACTGAGTACCCAGGGATTGTTCCAAGGCAGAGAGCGGTAGGTAGAAGGTGGGCCCCACCTCCTGGTACTGGACGCTCTGGGGGAGTTCCTTCCCTTCCACCACCAGGTGCGGTGAATCGACCCGGATGCCTACGATCATCTGGCCGGGCAAGGATTCTGCTTTGTAAAAGTCCAGGGGCCGCTTCATATCCACGAAAAGCCGTACCCGGTTGTTGTCGAGAGTTCGCAGACGAACTCGCAGTACGTCTCCCACTTTGATCGAGAAGAGAGCCGCGCTGCTGGTGGCGGTGGCGTAGGGCAGGTCCAGCACGACACGGTCGGGATTGGCCAGCAGGGTTGGGCTGCCGGTGAGATACCCATTTCCGCTGATGATCAACAGCAGGACGCCCTTTTCCAACTTCCAGGTGACATCACTCACGGTTGCCAGCGGCCAGGAATCTATCTTCTCGGTTTGCTCCTGCATCACCCAGCCGCTGCGCTGATCTAATAGTTGTACTTGCAACCAGAGGTCCTTCCGCCAGTCGACGGCTTGCCCGGTAACTCGTCCCCCAGCGCCGGCCGGCAGGTTTGAGTCGGCACGATGCTCCTTCCCCGGACCAGCTCGAAAAGGGGTATCAGCCCTCAAATGTACCAAACCGCCTACTAGATCTGTGGTGGTGCGGGTCAGGTCAGTGGCTACCACCAACAGGTCATTGAACATCCAACCAGCCTCCCCGTCCGGCATCTGCACCTGGTACCACAACTCTTGGTCCACAGTCCAAGCCGAGCCGAGGACCGCCACGGGGGTACCCGCATCCAGCGAGGTGATACGTTCGAAGGATGTGCCGGGGCCGCCACGAAGGTTGGCTGGGCTGTTGACGAAACCTTGGTTACCGCTGGGCTGGTTGGTGGGAGGAGTGTCGAGCAGGGTCACCAACCAAGACGCTACGTAACCCTCCAGGTTCACCGAAGGGACAAAAACGGCATACCAAAGGCGTCCCTGCTCGTCCTCCAACTGGTCGTTGACTAGAAATTCGGTCCCTTGAGGAAGAGTGTAAAGAAGAATGTAGTCAGTGCCCGGACCGGAGCGCAGGTTGGCTGCCAGGTCGGAAACATACCCCCGCTGGGCTGCGCCGGCCGGCAAGGAAGGAACCAACGCGAGCAACAGGAGCGTAGCCAGCAGGACAATGATGACTCTGTGAAAGAGCGCGAGGTCTTTGTTGCGTCTCATTGGATAATATCTGATGGTAGCACAGACGAATCCCTCTTTCCCCTTTACCCCACTCCTGCTCTGTCTTCGCAAGTAGGGGTGACGCATGCGTCGCCCCTACTTGCGTGCCTTTCTCTCTGTTCTTCTCTTCGCTACCTATAGCAATGCTCGAGCACAGACGCTTGAGTGCAGGATCAAAGCCTGCTCACTACCAGCGCCAGCCCCTCCCGTGCCGCTTTTAGCCAGCAACCCCAACCAGCAAAGATCGAGTCCTCGGCGTTGAGGCCATGGTAAGCAACCCCATCCCAATGGAAGAGAGGAAGCTGCAGCCAGCCGCGGATTGCAGCTTCAGCCAAACTGACCTCCTCTCCCTGAAGCGAGACACGGCATGCGGCTAACGTGACGGGCAACTCGTAGGGGTTCCCGATCAAGTTCCAGCCCTTCTCCATGCCGATCACCCAAGGAGTTGAGGTCCGGATCATGCCCACGATCGGATAAGTAACCGTCATCGTGCTCTTCAGCCAAAAACCGGCTCCCCCGGACAAGGTAACCTCGCCTTGCCCGCGGTATCTAGCAACTGCCGCGTCCCAGGCGTACAGTCGCCAGCCCGGCGCGAGGGAGGCGAAAACCTCAGCCGGCGAAGAGCTGGACGTCTGCAAAGGCAACGAGACCATGTTCCAACCAGCAAACAAGTCAAGGGGGAAACTCTTTTGATCCACTTGCGTGATGGCGAAGAGGCCGGAAAGAGCTTCCACTATCGACTCCCCCTCCGCCTCTCCTCGCACGCGAAGGCGACAGCGGGGCGAGGCTGGTCCGGTCACCAGCCAAGTGACGCTCCCGGAAGCCGGTAAACCTCGGAAGAGAACCTCCCAGGGACCCTCCGGAGCAGCCCGGTTCAGCTCCAACGAGACCGTCCCCTCCAGGTACTGCGAGGACCAGGCAAGCTCATCTCGACTCCCCTCGTCCCAAGCTTCCCCTCCTTGCGGAGCCTCCCACTGCAGCCGTCGCTCGACCAAGGCGAAGGGGCTCGGCGAGGTGGCTTGCAGGAACGGGGCACCCAGGATGCTGACCCGCACCAGACAGGTGGGAGAAGCCGGGCCATACGCCAGCCAGCTTTCTTCCCCATCATTGGCCGTCTCGGCGAAAAGGGCTTGCCAAGGACCGGCTGCTCCCTCGCGGCTTATCTCAATTCGCATTGAACCAGTCACCCCGGGGGCCGACCAACGGATCTTTTGCTGGACGCCGATCGGCCACTGCTCACCCCCCCGCGGAGTGATCAAGGTCACAGACGACAGCAAGCGAATAGCTGCCGCCCGAGCGTCAATCAATCCCCAACCAAAGCCGTTGTTGGGAACCGTTGGGTATTCCGAATTCGTGCGTGGCTGAGCTGTCTCGAGGAGGAGCTCTTCCAAACCAGTGGCGCTGAGGGTGGGGTTGATCTGCAGGAGCAAGGCAACTACTCCGGAGGTGTGCGGGCAGGCCATTGAGGTCCCCGCATAGGAGGAAGAGTAACTGCCACCCGGTACCGTTGAAGGATTGCCCACCCCAGGAGCGACCACTTCCGGCTTGATCTCCTCCCAGAAAGAGGGACCGCGCGAGGATTTCGATTGCAGAATTCCATCGCGGTCCACCATCCCACTGGCAAAAGACTCCGGGTACGCTCCCGGTTCACAGGCACTCCCCGGAGCCGGGCCGTAATTGCCAATTGACCAGGAAGGGAAGATCCCTGCCGTCCGCCAGGCGCGGACCATATCTCGAAACCAAGGATCAACCCCTTCATCGGAGGACCAGGAGTTGGAGACGATGTCCGGAGCCATTCCTGGGTCGCCGCCCGGGGCCAGGATCCACTGTCCGCAACTGAGCAGTTCAGCGGCGCCGGTTTCTTCGTCGCCGAAGGCGTCGGCGCTGATCCAACTGGCATTGGGGGCTATCCCGTACTGGTGACCGCCTTGAGGGTCAGAGGCAACCATCGTCCCCATCGTATGGGTGCCGTGGCCAAGGGTGTCGCGCGGAGTGTCCGATTGGTCGCTGGTGGCATCGAACCATGAATAAGTCAGCAGATCAGGGCGAGGGGTTTGCGGGTTTGCTGGATCATAGGCGCGGAACTTGCGTGCCAAAGCGGGGTGGGTCCAATCCACGCCAGAGTCGATGCTGGCTACAACAATCCCCTCGCCTCGGTAGCCCATCGCCCAGACTGCCGGGGCTCCGACCATCGTTATATTCCAGCCAATTTCTGCTAACGTGGAGGAAGTCGTGTCGGTTTCGCTTTGGGCGCTGGTTATCATTTCATTTGCGCCTCCCGCGACTTCGTCCACCCTCGGCATCTCCAAGGTAATACGCGGATTCTGGTCGATCCGCTTCACCTCTGGGCGGGTGGCGAGTGCCCAAAGAGTTTCCCGATCGGAACGAACGAAGACTACGTAGCTGATCCAAAAAGAGCGAAACTCAGCCACCTGGCCAGCTCGTTGCCGCTCGGCGAGAAAGGCCAGCAAACTGCTCTGTGAACGCGAAGCTATCGTTTGGAGAGCGTCAATCAAGGCCACCCGGCCTGCCAGCCTGGATTCCTTGGGAGATGCTCCCTGACGAGCGGCTTCTTCCTGGGAAGAAATCGCAATCTGATCCGCCCCATCCTCTCCCGTCAAGTACACTAGATAAGCCAGCGGCTCCTCCCATGTTGCCGATAAGAGCATGGCATCTACTTTGGGCACCTCCGGCGACCCCGAGAAAGTGATCTCCCAGCCGGTTCCGGGAGCTCCGAAGGAGCCCGCAAGTGGCAAAGGGAACCCCCCCAGGAAAAGGGTGGCTGCCAGAAATCCAGCCAGACAACCCCTCCAAACCCCACCTTTGCTTTGCAATTCACGCACCGGTCGTTCCTTCCTAGAGTCTTGCTGCCGCAGGCTGTTAAGCTGCTCTATCCAATGGCCAATGCTCATTGATGCCGCTATCCTAGCACGAACCCTCATCCTGACCGTTGACTTCCCCCCGTGGATCCTGTAGGTTCCGTCCCATCGGGAAGGCTGCGAAGGTGAAGGTTGCACTTCGGCGGCCTTTTTTTCGTGGAGGGCTGATGGCCATGCAGACGATACTACGTTGTATCAAGTGCGGAAGCGCGTACCCGGAAAACGAGGTACGCTATGACTGCGATTGCGGCGGCTTGTTGGATGTCGTCCACGATCTGCGGGCGCGGAGAGGCGAGCTCTCTCCGGCTCTCTTCGATGACCGCCTGGCCGAGCGTCAAGGGGCTCCAGGTAGCGGCGTCTGGCGCTGTGGTGTGTTGATCTCCCCCGCTCGATTAGAGGTGGTTGTCAGCCGGCCAGAAGGGAATACCCCCCTCTACCGCAGCCCCTCCCTCGCCCGTTGGACGGGGATCGAAGACCTGGTATGCAAACACGAGGGGGAGAACCCCAGCGGTTCCTTCAAAGACCGCGGGATGACCGTTGGGGTGACCCAAGCCGTTCGCTTGGGTGCAAGGGCTGTGGCCTGCGCCTCTACCGGCAATACCTCAGCTTCGCTGGCTGCCTATGCGGCCTTAGCCGGCTTGAAGGCGTTGGTCTTCATCCCTCAGGGGGCGATCGCCTACGGCAAGCTGGCCCAGGCGCTGGC
>JAPLHW010000157.1 GCA_026389425.1 Coprothermobacterota bacterium | reverse complement strand
GCCAGCGCGAACATGCCGTCGAAGGCCGGTTGGAAGGCAGGGAAGATGAAGCCGCCCTTCAGGTCCCCGACGAACTGTACTTCCTTGCGTTTGGCCTCTTCCATCATCGAGCGATTGGAAGTTTTGGTGTAGATCACTTTTCCCCGATACTCGGCAGCCATCTCCTCGAAGACTGAGGAAGCGGCAATCGGTACGGCGATGGTTGCTCCCCGATAGGTGGAAAAGACCAAGTTCGCCAGGCAAGCCAGCGCCTGGTCGCCGGAGAGGATCTTCCCGGTCTCGTCCACCAAGTGCAATCGTTGGGCGCCTACCTCTAGGAGGAAACCAGCATTGGCTTTCAGCGAGACGACAATGTCGGATAGGGTTTCCATCGAGGCTAGGTACTCATCCCGTGTCTTGGTAAGCCGTCTCTCGTCCAGGTAGGCATTGAGCGAGACGACGCTGACCCCCATCTTACCGAAGATGCCGGGCAGGGTGGTGGCCGAGTTGCCGAAGCAGTAATCCATGACGATGCGGAAACCGCACTTGCGCAGCACTTCAAGGTCGAGAGCATGGAGGAAGCCTTCTTCGTAGTACTCAAGGATGCGCGAGGGGAAGGAGATCAACCCCACCTCCTCGGGAGGCACGCGGTGAAATTCCTCACGAAAATAAGAACCCTCGATAGCCTTCTCCTTGACCGGCGGGAGGTCCAGCCCGTCATCATCGAAGAAGCGGATATCCAGGATAGCGGGGTCATAGGGGGAAATGCTGCAGTGTACTCCGCCCTCCGCCTCCAGTGATCGAATGGCGTGGCGAGCCACCGGTACCGCCACCCGACCCAGGTCGTAGACATTGATCCCCGCCGAGAGCAGACCGGACATGACCGAGCGGTGGATCAGGCGGGAAGCGCGGTGACCGTCATAGGAGGAGAGAAAGTTACAACCGGGTTTCAGGATGGTGCCGAAGGCCGAGCCCACTTTAGCTGCGAATTCGGGAGTGATCTCGGTGTTAACCAGCCCGGTGATGCCGTAGTGGCCGAAGAGCACCTTGGCCCAGCGTTCGCCCCATATCAGGCTGCTGGTGACGGTCGAACCACCCTCTACTTCTTTCTTGGGCCAGATGCGAACCCCGGTGGCAATGGTCGCGCCTCGGCCGATCTCAGCATGATCAGCGATGACCACCCCTTCCTGCACCATCACCAAGGAACCGATCTGCGCCCCACTGCACACCACCGCCTTGCTGAAGGTGCTTTGGGCGCCGACCTTGACGTGATCCCAGAGCACGCTCTGCTCGATCTCGGCCTCTTCATGGATCTGACAACCGGGGCCGATCACGCAGTTAGAGAGGAGCACATCGGACTGAATCTCGGAGCCTTCCCCCAGAATCACCGTGCCGCGCAGACGTGCTTTGGGGTGCAATTGAACGTTGCCCGCCACCCAGACGTCCTTGCCGATGCGCGACAGGCGCTCGCCCGGAACGCTGATGTTCACTTCACCTTGCAGCACATCCATGTTGGCTTGCAAGTAGTCGTTGAGATTGCCGATATCTTTCCAGTAACCGGGTGCGATCGTGCCGAAAAGAGGGGCTTGCTCGCGCAGCAGCAGAGGGAAGAGATTTCTGGAGAAATCGAAGTCCTGGTCATGGGGAACTCGCTCCAAGGCGCCTGGTTCCAAGATATAAATGCCCGAGTTGACGGTGTCCGAGAAGACCTCCCCCCAGGTCGGCTTCTCCAAAAAGGAGACGATGCGCCCGTCCTCGGCGGTAATCACGATGCCGTAGGAGAGTGGGTTCTTCACCCGGGTCAAAACCAGCGTGGCCAGGGAGCCTTTCTGTTTGTGTTCAGCAACCGCAGCCTGGAGATTAAAGTCGGTGAGCACGTCAGCGGAGATCACCAAGAACGTATCGTCCAGGTACTTCAGCGCCCGTTTTACGCTACCGGCTGTACCGTAGTCGGCGTCCGGGCGATCATAGGCGATCTTCACTCCCCACTTTTCACCCGAGCCGAAGTAATTCTGGATGGCCTCCGCCTGGAAGTAGAGCAGCACGATTAGTTCGTTGAAACCGTGGCTCTTGAGAAGCTCCACAACATGCTCCATGACCGGCCGGTTAACGATGGGGACCATTGGCTTGGGAATGCCTAAAGTGAGCGGCCGCAGCCTGGTGCCGAAACCACCTGCCATAATGACTGCCTTCATGTTTCCACCCGGCTCTCTTCGAGTATTTTCCAACCAAGGGCGCCTTCACTTCGACTGATTGCAGGTTCAACGAGGAGCCCTATGCATAACATTAGCCATGCCCCGAGCGGCCTGTCAAGGCGGCGTTTTCGCCTCGAGTAAGCTGCTGCGCGTTGACAGGAGAAAAAGCCGGCCCGTATGATCGAGTGATGAGGATCGCCTTCATCGCAGCTGAGGCCTCACCCTTCATAAAAGTGGGGGGTCTTGGCGATGTCATCGGGTCTCTGCCCCCTGCTCTCCGGCAACTGGGGCATCAACCATTCGTCCTGATCCCCGCCTGCAGCTCGATCCCGGGCTTAGCCGAGATGATGGTGGTGGGTGAGTTCTGCGTCCCTTGGCCCGGCAGCGAGGAATTGGTACGAATTCACAAGGCTATGCACAGCGGGGTTCCCTACTACTTCCTGGAGAACGGCCGGTACCTCTCCCGCGAGCGTGTCTACGGCTACCCCGACGATGCGGAACGCTTTGCCTTCTTTTCCCGGGCAGCGTTGGAGTCCCTCCGCATTATGGGGACAGATTTGAAATCTGTCCCCATAATGGAGGGTTCGATGGGTGCCGGATTTCCGGACCTGGTACACGTTCACGATTGGCACGCCAGCCCGGTACTGCTCTACCTCAAGACGCCCCCTTACTGTGAAAACCCAGCCTACACCCGGATCGCCACCGTCCTGACCATCCACAACCTCTCCTTCCAGGGAATCGCCGACCCTGACCTTTTACCTAAGGTAGGATTGGCTCTTTCGCCGGATAACGCTTTGAGCGAGTTCAGCGGGCGGATCAACCTCATGACGGGGGGGATCAAGAGCGCGGATACAGTGGGCACGGTCAGCCCCACCTATGCCCGCGAGATCCTCACACCGGAGATGGGTTGTGGCTTGGAGGTTGCCTTGAGCAGCCGTCGTCGGGTGCTCTTCGGAATCCTTAACGGCATCGATACTGAGGAATTCGCCCCTCCCTTTCAATCCAAGAGGCTGCTCAAGGCACAATTACAAGCCAGCCTGGGTCTCCCCGTACGGGAAGAGGTTCCTCTCCTGGCGGTGGTCTCCCGCCTATCCGAACAGAAAGGCTTCGATCTTTTCCCCCCCATCCTGGATTCGCTCCTGGCCGAGGAGGTGCAGCTGGTCGTGTTGGGGACAGGTGACGAACGGTACGAGCGCCTCTTCCGGGAAGCGACGGAACAATGCCCGGCCAAGGTCTCGGCCAACGGCGGCTTCAACGCACCGTTGGCCAAGCAGATCTATGCAGGAGCGGATCTCTTCCTGATGCCCTCCCGCTTCGAACCCTGCGGCTTGGGCCAGATGATCGCCCTGCGCTATGGCACGGTCCCCGTTGTGCGCCGGACTGGCGGCCTGGCCGATACGGTCTTCGAGTACAACGAGGAGAGCCAGGAGGGGAACGGCTTTCTTTTCGCGCCTTACCAGCCCTCCGCGTTCCTGTCGGCAATCCGTCGCGCCTTCTCTTTCTATAAGCAAGAAACCCATTGGGAGAGGATTGTCAGCAACGGCTTAACCGGCGACTACTCATGGGCTTCCTCCGCGCCTCGCTACATCGAGGCCTACCAAAACAGCCTGCGGCAGCACCGTTATGGGGACAGATTTCCGGTGTTTATGGGGACAGAATTAATTCTGTCCCCATAAACACCGGAAAAAACCTCCATAACTATGGGAATCCGCCGCCCCATCCCATACAATGGTAAAGGTAAACCAACTCATCGCAGAAGAGGTGGTGGAACATGGCAGAAGTCAGACTGGTGAACTTGGCCAAGGCATTTGGTCCGGTCCAGGTCCTGAAAGGGATCGACTTGACCATCCCGGACGGAGAGTTCGTCGTCCTCCTCGGGCCTTCCGGATGCGGCAAGACCACCACCTTGAGGCTCATCGCCGGCCTTGAGGAAGCGACCGGCGGCGAGATCTTCATCGGTGACCGTAAGGTGAACGACCTTCCCCCCAAAGAGCGGGACATCGCCATGGTGTTCCAATCCTATGCCCTCTACCCGCACATGACCGTTTACGACAATATGGCCTTTGGCCTGCGTCTGCACGGCGTGCGCCGCGAAGAAGTCGACCAGCGAGTCATGGAAGCGGCCGAAATGCTGGAGCTGACACCCCTGCTGGCACGGAAACCGCGGGCTCTCTCCGGTGGGCAACGGCAACGGGTCGCCGTGGGCCGGGCTATCGTGCGTAACCCCAAGGTCTTCCTGATGGACGAACCGCTCTCCAACCTGGATGCCAAGCTACGGGTGCAAACCCGGGTGGAGCTGTCCAAGCTGCACATGAAGCTGGGAGTCACCACCATCTACGTCACTCATGACCAGATGGAGGCGATGACCCTGGGCAATCTGGTCGTGATCATGAATCAAGGGATCATTCAGCAGATGGGGACCCCGTCCGACGTCTACGATCGGCCGGCCAACAAGTTCGTGGCCGGCTTCGTCGGCTCCCCCCCGATGAACTTTTTCCCTGCCTTCGTCGACGGTGAGGAGGAGCTCTTCTTCCAGATGGCCTCCTTCCGCCTACCTGTCTTACCCGATCATCGTGCTGCCTTGGCGCCGTACCGAGGTAAGGAGGTGGTCTTCGGCATCCGCCCGGAGGACGTCAACATGGGGGGCGGAGACGGGGCAGTGCACATCCCGGTAACAGCCAAGGTCGATGTACTGGAGTTATTGGGGGCGGAGATCTTCCTCTACCTCTCCTCGCCGGAAGGAACCTTTGTCGCTGCTGCAACTAGCCTCTCCTTCATCGCTCGCGTCGATCCCTCCACTCCTGCCAAAGAGGGGGACTCCGTGCAGGTCGTCTTCAACCTCGGCCGGAGCCACGCCTTCGACGCCGACAGCGAACGGGCCATCTACTAGGAGCCTGCCATGAACATTGCAGCGACGGCTATCCCCAAGGAAGTGAAGCAGTCCCAGCGCTATCGTGACCCTCGGCCTTTCTCGGTGCGCTTCCGTGAGCACATGCGGCGCAACCGCCTGGCCTATCTCTTGCTGATTCCAGCATTTGTGGTGATCTGCGCCACCGTCATCTACCCCTTCATCTACGCCTTCAACTTGGCTACCACCGACACCAACATGTACAACATCAACAGCCCCACCAAGCAACCACAGTTCGTTGGCCTGGGCAACTTCGGCGAGATCTTCAGCAACCCCGAGTTCTATACCGTCCTCGGGAGGACGATCCTCTGGACGGTGGTGAATGTGATTTGCCACGTCGCCTTCGGTCTCTGGCTGGCGGTGTTGCTGAACCGCAACCTGAAGATGCGGGGGTTGTACCGAACCCTCCTGGTATTGCCATGGGCGATCCCCCAGTTGATCGTGGCGATGATGTGGAAGAACGAGTTCAATACTCAGTACGGGTCGATCAACCTGATCTTACAATCCATCGGTCTGCCGGCCATTCCTTGGCTGACAGACCCGTTTTGGGCTTTTATCGCGGTCTGCATCACCAACATTTGGTTGGGGATTCCCTTCATGATGGTGATCATCCTGGGAGGCTTGCAGAGCATCTCCCCAGAGTATTACGAGGCCGCCCAAATCGACGGGGCCACGGCCTGGCAGCAATTCCGCAACATCACCATCCCCTTCTTGAAGCCGGTGCTCACCCCGGCCATCATCCTCGGTACAGTGTGGACCTTCAACAACCTCAACATCATCTACCTGATCACCAAGGGAGGCCCCAACAACGGCACCCAAATACTGGTGACATATGTCTACCGGGCCGCCTTCGATTTCTACCGCTACGGCTATGCAGCGGCCTTTTCAGTGGTGATTTTCCTGATCTTGCTGATCTTCTGTCTCTTCTACATTCGGGCCACCCGTGGGGCCCAGGAGGTATAGCGTGGCCGGCACATTCTTCAAGCGAGCCAAGGGGGACAGCTCCTTCAAGCGTCTTCTGATTAATCTCATCCTGATCGTCGCCTGCGCCGCGGCCCTTTACCCGGTGCTGCGGGTGATCACCGTCTCCCTACGCCCCAGTGGCTCCGTCTTCTCGATGGATCTCTCGCTCATTCCGCCCGACGCGACCCTGGCTTCCTACCAATCGATCCTCTTCGACCCCAAGGTGGGGTTCTGGACCTGGATCGGCAACAGCCTCATGGTCTCAGTAATCACCGCTATGGTGGCCTTGATCCTGGCAGCCCCCGCAGCCTACGCCTTCTCTCGCTTCAAGTTCGCGGGGAAACAACCAGGCCTCATCTTCCTCCTGGTGACCCAGTTCTTTCCCGCCACGATGCTGCTCCTGCCCCTCTACATGATGTTGATTCAGCTCAGCCTGATCAACAACTTTTGGGGGCTGATCCTCTGCTACATGTCCATCGCCTTGCCTTTCTCGATCTGGATCCTGAGGGGATATTTCGACACCATTCCCAACGATCTGGAGGAAGCGGCCTATATTGACGGCACGACACCTCTGGGAGCCTTCTTCCGGGTGATCCTCCCTCTCTCCACGCCGGCTCTCTCCATCACCGCCCTCTTCTCCTTCATGACCGCCTGGAGCGAGTTCATCATCGCCCGCGTGGTCTTGCAGAAGCAAGCCCTCTTCACCTGGCCATTGGGCACGGTGACCCTGCAGGGAGCCTATTACACCAACTGGGGGCCCTTCTCGGCAGCCGCCGTGCTGATCTCCATCCCGGTGGTGGTGCTCTTCCTCTTGACCTCCAAGTTCCTCGTCTCAGGCCTCACCTTGGGGGCGGTGAAAGGATAAAAACCCGTGAGTAGGGGCAGGTTTGAAACCTGCCCTTGCGGCAGCGGATGAGCTAGTGCATGAATGGGGACAGATTTTAATCAGTCCCCATAGCACTTGAGAAGATAGGAGACTGGATGATGAAAAAACTTGACAGCCCCCGGCAGGGTGTTCTGAAACTTTTGGCTCGAGAAGTCGGGAGCGATAGGAAGGGTCTTACTTGCTTGATAGCCCCCGGCAGCTTGATAGCCCCCGGCAGGGTGATAGCCCCCGGCAGGGTGTCCTGTCTCTTGCTTGCTGGGATGCTGCTCTTTACCATCGTCGGGCTTCCCTTGCCACCCGCCCAAGCTAACCAGATAGCCCGCGGCAGCGAGTCCTCAAAGGTCGAACTCTGGGTGGGCAAGAGTGAGGTGGTCGTCAACGGTCTCACCCAACCCACCGATGCTGCCCCTTTCCAGCGGGAGGGTCAGGTGATGGCGCCGGTCCGTCTCGTTTCGGAGGCCCTGGGAGCGCACGTTCAGTGGATTCAAGCTGAACAACAGGTTGTGATCCGTTTCGCCGACCACACCATCGCCCTTGTCATCGGTTCTTTGCAGGCTGTCGTCGATGGCCAGGAGAAAATGCTGGATGTGGCCCCTGTTCTGGTCGATTTCCGGACCTTCGTCCCCCTTGCTTTTCTTTCCCAGGAAGTAGGGGCGACGGTGGAGTGGGATCCAGCCGCAGGCAAGGTCACTGTCTCGGGCGCCTTCTCCCCCTTCGTCGCGGCGCCCCTGGACCTGGCCATCATCTGGCACCAGCACCAACCGCTCTATTACAAGGACCCCGCCACCGGCCTCTACACCAAGCCATGGGTGCGCTTGCACGCCACCAAGGACTACCTCAACATGCTGGCCATCCTGGAGCAATACCCCAAGATCCGCGCCACCTTCAACCTCACCCCCTCCCTCCTCAAACAGTTGGATGATCTAGCCGCCGGAGCCGAGGACATTGCCTACTCCCTTTCCGCCAAAGAGACCGCCACATTGACGGTGGAGGAGAAGGCTTATCTCTTGCGACGTTTCTTTGACGCCAACTGGAACCAGGTCATCCCTGCCTTCCCCCGCTACCTGGAACTATTGGACAAGCGAGGGCGCGATGTCTCCGATGCTTCCATCGCCAAGGCCGTGGCCTCCTTCAGCGAGCAGGATCTGCGAGACTTGGCGGTCCTCTTCAACCTGGCCTGGATCGCCCCCCAGTACCGGGCCAAAGCGCCCTTGGAGGCTCTTGAGAAGAAAGGGAAGGACTTCAGTGAGGCGGATAAAACGGTAGTGCTGGAGGAGGGGATGAAGCTCCTTCGCCAGGTGGTTCCGGAACATAAGAAAGCCCAGGATAGCGGCCAGATCGAGATCACCATGACCCCCTACACCCACCCCATCCTGCCGCTCCTCTACGACAGCAACCTGGCCAAGGTGGCCATGCCGGACGCTCAACTGCCTTCCCGCTTCTCCTACCCGCTCGATGCCATCGCCCAGATCCAGGAGGGAGTGCGCTTCTACCAAGAGCATTTCGGCCGCAAGCCATTGGGGATGTGGCCGGCGGAGGGATCGGTCGCCCAGGAGATCGTCAAGATGGTCTACGATGGGGGCATTCGTTGGATGGCCTCCGACGAGGAGGTTCTGGCCAAGTCGATCGGATTGGGCAGCTTCGATCGCGATGCCACGGACTTGGTGACCCGGCCCGAGCTGCTCTATCGGCCGTGGAAAGTCAGCTATGCCGAGGATTCCATCTACATGGTCTTCCGCGACCGCACCATCTCCGACCTGGTCGGTTTTCGCTACTCGGGCACGCCCGGCAAGGAAGCTGCTCAGGATCTTTTGAATCGCTTGCATGCCATCCGCCAGGCCGCCCTCGACGCCGACCCCACAACCCCCCACCTGGTGACCGTACTCTTGGACGGGGAGAATGCCTGGGAGTATTATCCGAACAACGGCGAGGAGTTCCTGCATAGCCTTTACCAGTTGCTCAGCGAGGATCCCCAGATCGTCACCACCACCCCGGCCGATTACCTGCGCCTCAGCTCTTCTTCCGCGGGAGCCAGCCCCGAAGCTCCCATCGCCAAGCCGCTCTGGGCCGGCTCCTGGATCAATGCCGACTTCTCTACCTGGATCGGCGAAGAAGAGGAGAACCGCGCCTGGGAGTGCCTGCACGAGACGCGCCAGGCTGTCGACGCGGCCATCGCCAAGGGCGACTTGGATGAAAAGAAACAAGCGGAGATCATGGAGAAGGTTTACGCCGCCGAGGGCTCGGACTGGTTCTGGTGGTACGGCTCGGACCAGGATTCGGGCGACGACGCCTCCTTCGACCTGGCCTTTCGCAACTACCTGGGCGACATCTACACCCTCTTGGGACAGCCAAAGCCGGACTTCGTCTACGTGCCCATCGTTGCCCAGGCGATCGCTCCCCCCACCCGGCAATTCTCCGGTAACCTGACCCCCACCCTGGACGGGAAGGTAGAGGAGAAGGAGTGGGCAACGGCCGGCCTCTACGATGATCCGCAGGGGACGGGACCCTTCCAGTCTCTTTTCTACGGGCTGGATGCCAAGAACCTCTATGTGGCAACGAAGATGCGCCAGCCCTTCTTAGCATCGGGCCAAGACCTCTCCCTGGCCTTCTACTTCTCGGTACCCAACCTCAAGGGAGGGATCCCTTTCAGCCGGAACGGGGCGACCGGGGAGAACCGCAATTTCCTGGGCTTTTACGCTGCCTACGAGCTCCTCGTCGAGCGCAGCGGTGGCGCCTGGGGAAGCACACTCTCGGTGGCCGGCGCCGATGGGAAATGGGTACCAACTGGGAAACAAGCCGAGGTAGTGGCGGGAAGTCAGAGCCTGGAGCTGAAGATGCCCTTCGACTTGCTGGCATCTCCCCAAGATGTGGCTAATGGGACTTTCGCCCCCCTGGAGATGGGGGACAAGATCCTTGGACGCGCCGTCGTCTCGGTGGGGGGGAAAGACCTGGGCGATTTCCCGGCCTCCCCCTTCCAGATCATCGTGCCAGACACCGGAAACACCCAGACCGTGCTGAGCGTGGACGACCCCTTGGGAGACGACCACGGGCCAGGCTCCTACGTCTACCCCAGTGACGCCGTCTTCACCAGCGGGTGTTTCGACCTGGCCAACTTTACGGTAGCCCAGGATAGCAACAATGTCATCTTCAAGGTGAAATTCGCCGGAGAGATTACCAACCCTTGGAACTCACCGATCGGCCTCTCCTTACAAACCATCGACATCTACATTCGCCAGCCGGAGCTTTCCCGCGCCGGCGCCACCCAGCTCCTGCCGGGGCGCAACGCCAGGTTCCCCGCCGAGAAACCATGGCATTGGGCGATCTGGGTGGAGGGCTGGCAGCAAGGCCTCTACATGGGGACCGACGCCGCCCCACCGCAGAAAGTAGCTGCTGACCTGAAGGTGGTCGTCGATGGCCCCGGGCGTACGGTGACCATCAAAGTCCCCAAGAAATCCATTGGTGACAACCCAGCCGGCTGGGAGTACGCTTGCACGATCTGCTCCCAGGAAGGGTACCCCGCGCCAGGCGTCTGGCGTGTGCGGGAGGTCAGCGCTACAGCACAGCAGTGGCGCATCGGAGGCGGTATTGATGGTTGGACCGACCCGGCTATCATGGATCTGGCCTGGCCTGCCGACACTAAACCCACGCAGGAGGAGATGCTCGGAAGTTTTACACCGCAAGAAGGGCCGTTGGCCTCCGCGGACCCCTCCACCTTTGCTCTAATTGAGACGGTGAAACCCTAGAAAGGAGATTAAACACTGTCGATGATCGATCTACTAAGAAGCGGATTGCCGCTTCAGTTCGATGAGGAAAGCCGCGTGATGAACTTCATCGGCTCGCTTGTACCGGTAGAGCCGGACGTACGCCGCCTCTCTCGCTCGCGCGATTTTTACCGCGACCCTCAGGCGCTAGGGCCGGAGGAGCTCTACTTCATGTACCGTGGGGTCTCTCAGCTCTGGGACATCCCTCTCTTCGAGAACCAGGAACTACGTTACGACATCACCGTCGTCTTCCCCGGCAAGATAGGGCAGGAGTGCCTGCGCACGATCGGGCACTATCACCCGGCCTGCCTGGCCTCCCAGCGAGGCCTCACCTTCCCCGAGGTCTACGAGGTGCTGGCCGGCGTGGCGACTTATTACCTGCAGCGCATGAACCAAGACGGGTCGGTAGCGGACGTGGCGGTCATGGAGGCTCATCCCGGGGAGAAGTGCCTGATCCCCCCCGGCTACGGACACATCACCATCAACGCCCGTCGCGAGGTGTTGGTGATGGCCAACCTGATCGAGCGCAATTTTGCCTCGCGCTACCAAGACTTCCAACAGAAACGTGGCCCTGCCTACTACGGCGAGTACAGCACGAAGGGGGTTCGCTTTGTTCCCAACGGCAACTACGGAGCCGTACCGCCCCTTCGCCGGATCCAACCCAGCGAGGACCAAGCCGCCGGGATCACCTTCGGGGCTCCCCTCTACGAAGCTTTCCTGCGCTCCCCCGACACCTTCCGCTACCTGGTCAACCCGGATCAGTACCCGCAGGATTGGGAAGAGGTCCTGGCCAACCCCTAACGTGGCTTTTTGGGGTCACATCTTCATATGTCACCAAAATGGTATTTTGGTGACATATGAAGATGTGACCCTCTTTCAAGGAACTCCTCCAGCACTCGCGTGGCCACTTCAGCGTTGGCTTGGGCATCCGGCGAGAGGGAATCGCTGAAGTTGAAGTCGTAACCGCGCACCGAAAGCAGCCATGCTTGCGGTTCTTTTCCATATATCAACCAGATATAGTGCAGTAGCTTTTCGGGGGGAAGGTGGTGGGAGAGGGGCGAGCTGACATCACGGCGCTGCAGCGGGCGCAGTTGAACCGCTTCTCCCTCGATGGATGCGTCGATGAAGACCACCAACTGGTAGTCACGGATGGTCTCGGCCTGCTCCAGGGTCAACTCGTAGAGAGCGACCTTATCGCAGGGGAAACCGATATGCCGGAGGATATACTGCCCCAATCCGTCGTCACCGCGGTACTCGTTGCCGTAGGCCACTAACAGTGTCTTTAGCGGGGTCACATCTTCAGATGACATATTTTTAAAATAATGACATCTGAAGATGTGACCCCATTGCATTCCTCAGTCGCGGCGCAAGGTCTCCACCAATGCGCCATCCTTTCCGTAAAGGTCGATTAGCAGGGGCATCTTGCCCACCGCGTGGGTGGAACAGGAAAGGCAGGGGTCGTAGCAGCGGATGGCGCCCTCGACCCGGTTCAGCATCCCCTCTTTAAGGTGCTTGCCGTCCACATAGCACTTAGCCACGGCGTCGACTGCCTTGCTCATGGCCCAGTTGTTGTGGCCAGTGGCGACGATCAGGTTGCATTTCACCATCGCCCCGTACTTGTCCACGTAGTAATCGTGGAAAAGGGTGCCTCGCGGCGCTTCGATGACGCCAACACCCCGGCCATGCCTGGGCGTGCTGTAGGTGAAGATGTCCTTAAAGAGGGTCTGAGGATCCTCCAGGAGCTCCCGCGCCCGCTCCAGCGCGCCCTTCCGGCCAACCGAGCGGCTTGTAGTAGGGGAATTTGAGGTAGGTCCAATCCTCCACCCGCTCGCCGATGTACTTGTCGTAATCCCAGGCGGGGAACTCCTTCACTACCTTTCCCTGGGAATCAATCAGGCGGATCTCGCCATCGTAGAGCTGGAGGGAGCCGTCCTTACCGACCAGGCCCATGTACCCGGAGGAGAAGGCGGCGAACTCCGCGCACTGAATGAGGTTCTTCTCGATGTAATCCAAGGCCAGGCCGATCCCCTCCCGGACATAGTCGATCATCGTGTCGATGTCCTTCAGCATCTCGTCGCGTCGCGCCACATCGAGAGCTGTGTTCACCCCGCCGGGAACGGCGAAGGTGGGGTGAATGCGACGGCCGGCCACCAGTTCGATGATCCGCTGGCCGTACTTGCGCAGGGCTATCGCCTTGAGGGCTAGCTGGGGGTTGGCCTCGATCAACCCAACCACGTTGCGGATGGCCGGGTCAGCATCCCATCCCAATAGCAGGTCGGGACCGGCCAACTCGAAGAAGTGCATCGAATGGGACTGGATGATCTGCCCCATGTGAATCAACTCGCGCAACAATTTGGCGGCAGGTGGTATTTCCACTCCGACGATGATGTCGCAAGCCTTGGCCGCGGCCAAGTGATGGCTGACCGGACAGATCCCACAGATACGGGGGGTGATGATGGGCATCTCGAAGAACATCCGGCCTTCGGTGTACTTCTCGAAGCCGCGGAATTGGTCGACATGGAAGATGGTCTTCTCCACGCTGCCGTCGTCCCCTAGGAAGATGGAGACGCGGGCATGGCCTTCGATCCGCGTAACAGGGTTGATCATTATTTTCTCGGCCATGGTCCCTCCTACTCGTAGCTCAAGAGCTTGCCCTCAAGCTTGGGGGTCTTCCCCTCCAAGACGTCCTTGAGGACTTGATAGATGGCATCCGCAGACGGCGGACAGCCGGGGATGAAGAAATCCACTTTTACGACCTCGTTAAGGGCCATGCAGCGGGGCAGATGCGTACCAATACCGGGACCTTTGGGGATTTTCCCGTCGACGGTGGTCTCGGTGGTCACATAGCCGCGCCGAAGTAGCTCTTCGATGGGGATCCAGTTGCGCATGGTGTTTATACCGCCGAAGACGGCACAGTCACCCAATGCCACCAGGACCTTGCAGCGCTCGCGGTAGAGCTTGGCCACCTCCAGTTGGTGGTCCGTAGCCACTGCTCCTTCGATCACCCCCAAGTCGGTATCGAAGGCGGGGATTTTCAAGTCGGTGATGGGAGTGGCTGTCAGAACCAATCCCATCTGGACCAGCTCGATGATCCGCTCGTCCATGTCCAGCAAAGACATGTGACAACCTGCGCAGCCTTCCAGCCAATCGCTTGCCAAGGTTACTTTATTCATTGCGATCCTCCTTTACTTTCCCTTCGCTACGACTGATTGCAGGCGCTGCGCTTCGATGAGAGCGACCCAAGCCGACACCGAACGCACGCCCTCGCCGGGCTCCAGGATCCTTTCCTTGCGGAGCAATTCGCCATTCATCGAGACGAAGGACCCCTCGCTCTCGAAAACTGCAGGGATCGGCACGATCAGGTCGGCAGCTTTCACCTCGTCTGTCTCGAAGGGAGTCAGGGCAACCAGGGTTGCACCCCGTACCCGGCTCTTCAGATCGCGAAGATTTTCACCGACAAAGAAGACCGTCCCTTCGCTTCCCGCTTCGCTCGAAGGCAGGCGCTCGAGGGCAGACTTGGAGGGCCAAACGCCAGGACCAATGCCTGCTTGAGCCAAGCCCAGGGTGTTGCTCTCATAGGGGAGGAAGAGGGTTAGGAATTGCGGGGCCCCCGGTGAATCGCCGTACTTGCGATTCGTTGGGGTGAATTGGCTTTCGCTTCTCAGTGGCTCGGCGACAGTCTCGGGGAGGCGAGAATAGATGAGGACCGTTTTCCGGCCCTTGCGCGCTTCAACCAACGCGCCGTCCAGGTCTTTCATCGTGAAGACGAAATCAGTGGTGGCGGCCAAAGAATTAAATCCATCATCCACCAAGACCAGCTTTGCTGCACCGGGGATGGTTCGTCGCTTGATCAGTGAGCCGACCGTGCCGTATTCCCTATTTAGATCGACGCCGACCACCAGGTAAGTATCGGCGTCCGCCAGGTCTTGCAGCTTGGCTGTCGCCGGCAGAGGGGGAATAACATCCTGGAGGGAGAAGACGCGTTCGCCGAAGAGTCTCTTTAGGGCAGCCAGATCCTCATTGCTAAGGGAACCCTCCACCACCGCTAGACAGCCCCCGGCAGGGTGTTCTGCGTCCAGTTTCCCAGCCATCCATTGGGCAGCCTTTTCGGCGCTGGTGGGAGTCCAAACCCCTGATTCCTTCAACTTCGGGGTAGTCAGGCGCGGGCGCTCGTCATAGAGAGGGGCATACCTGCCAAGCCTGCAGGTCACACCGCCGTTAGTGGGGCAATTCCAGTCCCCGTAGATCTTCAAGATGTAGTTGCTGCGCCGGTATACTTCCAAGCCGCAGCCAACCGGGCAACGGTCACAGCGGGAGAGGATCATCTCGGCCTGGTCCTTGCGCCCCAGGTAGGAAGCGCGCTTGTCCACCAGGGTGCCAGTGGGGCACACCTGCACGCAAAGACCGCAGGAAGTGCAACTGGAGTTATTGAAGGGAGCATCCATGTCGATGTCGATTAGCGACTGGTAGCCGCGGTTCTTCACCCCCAGCACCCAGTGGCCGCCCAAATCGGCGCACGCCCGCACGCAGCGCCGGCAGAGGATGCAACGATTCTGGTCGACAAGGATGTAGGGATGGGTGACATCCTCGGGGAAGCGCTTCTCATAAGGGAAGAACTCGAAATGGTCCAGCCCCAGCTTGTAGCCGAGATCCTGGAGTTCACACTGGCCGGTCGACTCGCAGTACATGCAGTAATGATTGCGCTCGCCAAAGAGCAACTGCAGGACCATCATCCGCGCTTCGCGAATCTCGCTGGAGTCGGTGATGACATTCATGTTAGGAGCAATGGGGGTGGCACAAGCCGGCTTAAGGGCTCCCGGCCCTGCCTGCACCACACACATGCGGCACCCCCCGAAGGGGAGCAGTGCTGCGTGGTCGCACAGCGTGGGGATGTCGATTCCGTTCTCGTGAGCGGCTTGGAGGATGGTCTTCCCTTCCTCCGCCTCCAGTTCCTCTCCGTCGATCTTGAACTTTACCAGAGCCATGCGGCTACCTCCTGCGGGGTCCCCGGTGAATTGCCGTCGAAGCATTCATCGGGCTGAATTGCGGGGTCCCCAACGAATCGCAAGAACAACGCGATTCTCCGGGATGAGTTTGCGATTCGTTGGGGTGAATTATTGAGCCTTCGATAAAAAGTCATCTGGGAAATTCTCGATGGCGCTCTTTACCGGCATGATCAGGGATTGACCAAGCGGGCAGAGCGAAGTAGACCAAAGGACCTCGGAGACCTTGATCATACGGTCCAGATCCTCGCGGGCGCCTTGCCTGGCGCGGACCTTCTTGATCAGATCAAAGAGCGACTTGGTCCCAGCGCGGCAGGGGACACACTGGCCGCAGGACTCGTGCTCGAAGAAGCGCAAGACAGCATAGAGCGACTCCACTACCGAGGCTTCCTCGCTCATCACCAGCACGGCACCCGAGCCGAGGGTCGCCGCATACACCGATGGGCAGTCGAAGTCCATCTTGGCAGGCAGAGCGGTGTCGGTGACGTAGATCCCCGCCGCTCCGCCCAGGAGAGCTGCTTTGAATTTCCTCCCCCCCCTGATCCCACCGCCATAGCCGAAGATGATCTCGGCCAGCGAGGTCCCCATCGGTGCCTCCACCGCCCCGGGGAATTGTACGTCGCCGAGGATGGTGAAAATCTTGGTGCCGGGTGATTTCTCGGTGCCCAGGGTGCGAAACCAGTCCGCGCCTTTGGCGATGATGGAGGGCACATTGGCCAGGGTTTCTACGTTATTGATCACCGTAGGCTTGCCAAAGAGGCCTACCACCGTCGGGTAGGGAGGCTTGATTCGAGGTTCTCCCCGCTTCCCTTCCAAGGATTCCATCAGAGCCGTCTCGTCGCCGCAGACATAGCCGCCTGCCCCTTCCTTGACCTCCAAGTCGAAGGAGAAGCCGGAATCCAGGATGTTCAGGCCAAGCAGACCACAGCGGTAAGCGTCAGCGATGGCCTTGCGCATGCGGTGGATGGAGAGCGCATACTCACCGCGAATATAGAGGTAGCCTTTGCTGGCGCCGCTGCCGTAGGCTGCTAAGAGCGAGCATCCCTTCGATCAGCTTGTGCGGATCTCCTTCCAGGATCAAGCGGTCCTTGAAGGTGCCAGGCTCTCCCTCGTCGGCGTTGCAGATGATGTAGCGCTGATCGGAAGGGACACTGGCGGCGCTCTCCCACTTCAACCCAGTAGGGAACCCGGCGCCACCGCGGCCTCGCAAGCCCGAGCGCTTCACACGAGCGGTTACCTCGGCCGCCGTCATGCTGGTCAGTGCTTTCTTCAGGGCCGTGAAACCATCGCGGCCGATGTACTCATCGATATTCTCCGGGTCGATCACGCCAACATTGGCCAGCGCCACCCGGGTCTGTTCACGCGCAGGACCGATCCGCGACAAAGGCGCTTCCTGGGAAATGTCGCCCGGGCTCAAGCGTCTCGCCGGCCGGCCCCCCAGGAGATGCTCCTCCACGAGAAAGGCGACATCCGAAGGCTGAACATTCTCATAGATGACCTGCTCTGGGTAGACAACCATCGTCACCCCATTTACTTCCTGGGGACAGATTTCAAATCTGTCCCCAGGAAGCGCGATGGGGCCTGACTCAAGAACCTTGATTTCCTCGGCCAGGCCATGCTTGGAGATCTCAT
>JAPLHW010000064.1 GCA_026389425.1 Coprothermobacterota bacterium | reverse complement strand
TGTTGTTGGGGATCAAGTTGCTGCCGGACCGAGTGGTGATGGAGGGACGTTTCCTGCCGGCTGCACCTACTGTCACCCCGTAGGCGTTTTCAGCCCGCGGCTTTTCCAGATATCCTTGAAACGCTCCCTCCAGTGGCTCATCCTATTAGCCGTCGTCTCTGTCTCCTTCGGGTCTATCCTGGCGCGTCTATCCGGAGACCCACCCCTGGTAATCTCCTTCTGGCGGGTAGCCTTGGCTTCCTTCCTACTTTGGCCCTACGTGCTTGGCCGGGAGCGGGGAGCCCTGCGCGCGTTGCCTGCGCGGGAGATCGGCTTGGCGGCTCTCTCCGGGTTGGCCTTGGCCCTTCACTTCGCTGCATGGATCAGCTCGCTTTTCCTGACCACCGTTTCCAATGCCACCGTGCTGGGTTCCACTTATGTGATCTTTACCGCCCTGGTGGAGCGAGTTCACGTGCGGCGGGCTTTTCCGTGGACTTTCAACCTGGCGATCGTCCTTTCTCTAGCCGGGATGTTTCTCATCGCCAACGCGGACTTTCGCCTGCACACTGGGCCGGCCCTTCTCGGCGATCTGCTGGCCTTGGCCGGAGGAGCCATGGCTGCTCTCTACTTCCTGGTTGGGAGCGCGTTGCGGGAGAGGATCTCCATCGCGCTTTACGCCAGTCTTAGCTACTCCTTCGCAGCCCTCTTCCTCCTAGCCGCGATTCTCCTCCAGGGAACTCCGCTTTGTCCTGGATCGGCTAGTTCCTGGTTGTTCTTGTCTTTGCTGACCCTGGGACCGCAGCTCCTCGGCCACACCGTATTGAACTACTTGCTGGCTGAAGTGCGCCCGGCCTTCCTGACTCTGACCATCCTGGTCGAGCCTGTGGCTGCCACCCTCTGGGCTTTCCTCATCTTCAATGAAGTTCCCAGCTCTTGGGCATTGGCCGGCGGAGCGCTGATCTTGTTCGCACTGGCGATCACACCACGCCAGTCGATCTGGAAAAGGACCCAATCAATCGCGACATAATGCTATTTTCCAAGCTTCAAAGGTCTTTTGACTCCTTATCCATGACTATCCTGAACACTTAAAGCTGGAAATTCTCTGATTGAACGCTATCGGAACCCCTTCTGAGCACAGCCGTCTAATGGGTGAGATAAAACCAACGGAGGTGATTGCGATGAGCTTGGTGAAAGGGGTCGCAGTTGGACTCGTTCTGATATTCCTGATGCCGCTCGCCGCCTGGGGCGACGGCGCCTTTTTCCCGGTCCAGCATCCAGTGACCGAACCGCAGCAGCTAGCGCTATTGGCCTATGATGGTGGCAGGGAGACGATGTTGTTGCAGGTCTCCTTCCAAAGCTGGGACGCTGACCTAGCCTGGATCGTGCCCCTTCCCTCGCCGCCGCTAGTGGAAGAAGGGCCAGACGGCGTTTTTGCCGCACTGGCTGACCTTACTCAACCGCTTGTGCTGTGGGACGAGCGCTTACAGGAAACCGACCAGTGGCGGCAGGAAAGCGGGGTAAGCCTGGCACCGCAGGGGTCCGAGGGTGTTGAGGTGCTCGATCGCCGTCGCGTGGGTCTGCTTGACACTACTACCCTTGCCGCCCGCACGAGCGATGAACTGGAGCGCTGGCTTCGTGAGAGTGGCTTCCCGCTGCCGGAGGGAGCCTCCGCCATTTTCGCTGACTATATCCAGCGCGGTTGGGTGTTCCTGGCGATGCGGCTGGACATGATGCCGCTCTTGGAGGAAAACTCGACCCATGGAATGATGGGCCTTGTTCAACCCGTGCTGCTGCGCTTCGATGCGCCCGGGTTGGTTTATCCCCTTCGCATCAGCTCGTTGAATCGTGACGCCAGTGCCGTTACCCTCTACATTGCTGGATCGCACCGGGCGGAGGCAGACGGCTTTGCTGTCCGCTGGGCTCACCAAGTTGGTGGTGAGGATTTGAACGATCCCGCCCTCTATTCGTTTTGGAACGTCTATTTGCCAACAGCGAGTTACCTCACATGCCTGAGCGCCACGCTCTTCCCCTGGCAGATGGGTGCAGACCTGTCGATCCGGCAAGCCTCCAGCGACCAACCCTTCCGCCAGGTGACGGCAAACACCTCCCACTGGTCAGCAAGCTACCTGCAGGCCATGGCTGAGCGGTTCGTGCTGCAGGCTTTTCCCGACGGCGGTGTGTGGCCGGATCAGCCCTGTAACCGAGCAGAGGGGGTGGCAATGCTGACCCGTGCCCTGGGCCTGGAACGAACGACCGTTGGAACCTCTTTTCCGGATGTGGGGAGCGACTACTGGGCCGGAGAGGAAGTCGCCGCTGCCCAGGCGGAGAAGCTGGTGGAGGGCTACCCCTCGGGTGAGTTTCGCCCAGAGGAGCCGATCACCCGCGCCGAGTGGCTGACGATGCTTTTGCGCGCCTTCCCAGTACTGCTGGAGTTCATTCCCACTGACCCGCTTTTCCTGGACGTGACGAAGAGCCACTGGGCTTTCCGGACGATCCAAACCGCAGGCGAACTGGGGATCGTCATCGGCTACCCTGATGGCCGCTTCCAGCCGGATGGGGATATCACCCGAGCCGAGGTTTGCGCCGTCCTAAGCCGCACAATCTTACGAATGCCTTAGGGCTTGCCGCATGATGCCCCGAAATGTTCAAAGGGGGGAGGGGAACAGTATTATTGTCCGAAACTGTTGTCTGCCAGATAAACTGGTTCTCCCTCCAGGAAGGTTGCCAGGATATGAGTTTGGGGAAGCAAAGCGAGAGGATCCTGGAAGATATTATGATCGAGTACGACAAGGTCGGCCAGCAAGCCAGGGGCTAGACGGCCGCGCACCCCTTCGGCATACATTCCCCAAGCGCCCCCGGTGGTAAAGGCAGAGAGGGCGCGTTCCAGGGAAAGCGATTCCTCCAGGCCGATGGTATGTTCCGGGGGGTCGCTGAAGAGGCGGCGAAAAACGGCGGCAAAGAGCCCGGGTAACGGGTTGGGGTCTTCCACCGGGGCGTCGGAACCGAAAGCCAGTGGCACCCCAAGCTGATCCAATGAGTGGTATGGGTAAGCCCGGTGAGTGCGGTCCTCTCCCCAATGTTGCAGAGCCATTGCCCGATCGTGGGGGGCGTGGATCGGCTGCACCGAGGCCATCAGGCCACAGGCGCGAAAACGAGGCAAATCGCTCGAGTCAACCAATTGGGCATGCTCGATGCGGCTGCGTAACCGGGCGTTTTCCGATGCAGTGGGAGCGAAGCAATCCAGCGCCAGACGAACGGCTGCGTCGCCGATAGCGTGCACGGCAGTAGCGATCCCAGCTTGAGCGGCTCTGCCGATGTCCGCCGCAAGAACTTCCCGGTCAACGGCACAGATCCCCCGTTGTGAACTGCTCGTATAGGGATCCAGCATCCAGGCCGTTCGCGATCCCAATGCGCCGTCGGCGAAGACCTTCAAGCCGCCGAACTTGACTTGTTCGTCCCCTTCCCCGCTATGTAAGTTCTGCTCGATCAAGCGCGGCAGGGTGGCTTGGTCCAACCAGACGGCCAGCCGCAAGGGGAGGTGCAGCTGTTGCGCCAAGCCGGCCACGGCATAGTAGTCTTCTTCCCCGGCGAAGTGATTGCAGGCCACGATCCCCACCTGGTTGAGGGCTTGCGCCGCCTTGTGGACGGCTTCGGCCAAGCGCTCGGGTGAGACAAGGGCGGAGAACTTGGGAGCATAGGCGTCGGCCGCCTTCTCCAACAAGATCCCGCTGGGGCTGCCGTCCTCCTCATGGAGGATCTGGCCGCCGGGGAGGTCGGGCGTCTGGGCTGTGATCCCCAATCGCTTCAAAGCGAGCGTATTCAGCCAGAGAGTGTGCCCGTCGCGGCTCCATAGTTGAACTGCGTGATAGGGCAGAACGCTATCCAGGCTGTGGCGGTCCGGGAGGGAGGAATCAGGCCAGCGATTGCGGTCCCATCGGCCTCCTGTTACCCATTCTCCAGCCAGTATGCCGGAAGCGAAACGAGCCACTTCCGTTAAAGCCTCCTCCAGGGAGGCGGCATCGCGCAAATCAACAGTAATGAAACCAGCTGCAATCCCGTGTAGATGTAGGTGGCTGTCGGTGAAGGCAGGTAAGAGCAAGGCTCTCTTCAAGTCTAGATCCTGGCCGCAGGGGCCGAGGTGGTCTCCGATTTCCTGGATCTTCCCCCCCCGAATGGCCAGGTCGGCTGTCCTGGTAGCTCTCCCCTCTTGAATGGAGGCATTGCGCAAAGTGCAATCCATCTTTGGTCCCTCCTGGTATCGATTTGGGTGATTGTAAAGGGTTCTCACCTGCGGTCAATGGCAATGGGAGAATAGAGGGGACCTCTCCCTGGAACTCTCATACAATGAATCCCTTGAAGGTGAAGAAGACGAATATGGCTGAATGCGCCCCTCTGGTGAGACGTACGCGGGGTGAATTGTTCATGCTGAAGCGGGTATTAGGGTGAAAGGGGGAGCTGGTACTTACGCCGCAGGTAAGTACGGGCGGCACGCGGGCTGTCCTCCAGGGTTCCCTCCAACACTGCATCCACCAGTTCCTCTTTGATACGGCCGATGAACGTGCCAGGCCCTTGGGAGAAGAGAGCCATAATCTCCTCGCCATTCAAGGGGGAGGCCACCTGTTGTACCTCTTCCTCGCCGAGTGCTTCGATGCGCTTGATCAAATGCCAGAAGTCGTGCTCCTGCCGCTCGATCCCATAGATGTCGGCACGGGAGAGGCGCAGCGTCGCTTTGAGGAGGGGACCCAATCGGCGGATCAGCCTTTTCACCGCCGCATCACTCCAATCCGAGGCATATTGAGCGGGCAACATATGCCAGCGAATCAGGAAGGAGACTTCCTCGATCTCCTCGCAAGAGGAGCGAAAGCGGGAGAGGATGGCTACAGCCATCTCTGCCCCAGCCGCGGAGTGGCCATGGAAGTGCAAAACACCGCTCTCCTCGCGCATCGTTTGGATTTTGCCCAGATCGTGCAACAAGGCGGCGTAGCGCTCACGGGGCGTAAGCGGGTTGGGGAGAAACTCGGCAGCCCGTTGCAGTGTCACCAGGGAGTGCTGGAAAAGATTCGAAGCCTGCACTTTGTCCTGTGGCACTCGTTTGGCTGCTTCCAGCTCCGGCAGGATCTGCTGGGTTAGACCGACGCGATTAAATAGGGTGATCGCTGTTGCCGGCAGGGGTAAGAGAAGAAGGGAATCCAACTCCACCTTGACGCGTTCTGGTGAGACTTTTCCCCAGAGGGTTGGAGCCTGTCGCTGTATCGCCTCCTCGAGGCGAGGGTCCAGGGAGAACTTCAAGCTGGACGCGAAACGGACCGCTCGCAACATGCGCAGGGGATCGTCGCGCAGCGTCTCGTCCGGGTCGAGAGGAGTGCGCAGGAGGCGCCTCTCTAGATCCTTGCGACCGTCGAGGAGGTCGATCAATCGCCCGGATTCCAGCTCCTCGGCCAAGGCGTTGATGGTGAAGTCGCGCCGCTGCAAGTCTTCCAGCAGGCTGGCTCGCTTCACCTGTGGCTTGCGACTGTCCTGGGTGTAGGACTCGCGCCGGGCATCGACAAACTCCAACTTCCAGGGGGGAAGAAAAATCTGGGCAGTACGGAAACGTGGAAACAGTACCGGCGCAGGAGCACCCAACTCTTCTGCCGTCAAGCGCGCCAGTTCCAAGGCCGACCCTTGTTCCACAACAAAATCCAGATCGCGGGGTGTAGCCAGGCCCAGTAACCGGTCTCGTACAGCACCTCCCACTAGGTATGCTCTCATTAGCGATCGCTTGGTTGTCTCGGCCACTGCAGCCAGCAGTCGCTGCGCCTCTGCATCTCGTTTCATAAATGAAGCCTAGCGCATATGGGGAAGAGACGGTAGGAAAGGAAAGGCCGCCCGCGGGCGGCCTTTCATGCGTTGAAATGCAGACAGAACTAAACTAAGCGGGTTTCGGAGCCTCCACCGGGCAGACGCTGTTGCACGCGCCGCAGTCAATGCACTTGTCGGCTTCGATGATGTAGATGGGGTCTCCGGCGGTGATCGCCTCGACTGGGCAGTTGTCTACGCATGCCCCACAGGCAATGCAATCCGGACCGATCAGGTAAGCCATGCTATTCACTCCTCCTGGGAAGAATCGCCGGTATGATAGCACACCTGGGGGCGATACGGCAGGGCTACCCCTGCGAGTGGGCATGTCCCTGGCAAAATGTGGGTCAAGGTTTAGGTAGTACTCCTTCCTTATTAAGGCCGCGCACAATGGGTGCCAGCATGGAGGTGAACTCCATCGGGAAGATGTACTTGGTGGAGGGGCTGGCTCCCAAGGCACGCAGGGCGTCGAAGTATTGCAGGGTCATGGTTTTTTCGTCGATTCCCTTGGCCACTGAGTAGATCCGATCTAAAGCCAAAGAGAAGCCCTCGGCGGTAAGGATGCGAGCTTGGCGGTCTCCCTCGGCGTTGAGGATGGCAGATTGCTTGGCCCCTTCAGCCACGGTGATGGCTGCTGCTTTCTTGCCCTCGGCCTCGGTGACGATGGCGCGGCGGGTACGCTCGGCTGACATCTGCCGGATCATCGCCTCGGAGACGTCCTTGGGCGGGACGATCTCGCGGATCTCCACGCGGGTGACTTTCACCCCCCAGCCCTCGGTTACCTGGTCCAGCTTGGTGGCCAACACTTCATTGATGTGATCGCGTTTAGCCAATACATCATCAAGAGAGATGTCTCCTACCACGGCGCGCAGGGAGGTTGTGGCCAACCCTTGCACGGCAGTGAGGAAGTTCTGGATTTTTACCACTGAGAGAGTCGGCTCGAAGACCTTGGAGTAGATCAGGAAGTCGATCGAGATTGGCGCGTTGTCCTTCGTAATACAGGTTTGGTGAGGGATCTCCAGGAACTGCTCGCGGAGGTCCACCGCGAATGGAGAATCGACGAAAGGAATCAGGAAAACGATCCCTGGTCCTTTGGTGCCGATGCACTTGCCCAGCCGAAAGATCACCAGGCGTTTGTACTCTCGTACGATGCGGATACCGAAGCGGAAGATCAAGAACAGGATGACGATCCCTAGCAACACCCACAAGGCTGATTCCAAGATCATGCTGTACCCTCCTTCAATTCTTTCTGTTTTGATTCCACTAAAAGGATCAAACCCTCGCGGCTCACCACGCAGATGGGTTGGCCGAGTTGAATCTCCCCTCCAAGGGAGCGTGCTTTCCAGTAGCTGCCGTCCACCAGCACAGTGCCTTCGGGGTTCAAGCCGGAGCTGGCCACGCCTGTAGACCCAGGCAAAGCGTCCACCCCCAGCTTCATGTGGGGGCGGCTACGCATGCGGATGGCGGCGGCGATCACCCCGAAGAAGAAGATCAGACTGAAGGCGGTGAACCCACCCACCAACCAGAGGGAGACCCCCCTCTCCAGATCCAAAGGAAAACCTTGCGGGTTGAAGAGGAGGAGGGAGCCGAGGATGAAGGAGACGATTCCCCCCGCCCCCAGGATACCAAAGCCGGGAGCTTTCACCTCCAGGATGAAGAGCACGGCAGAGACGATCAGCAATAGGATCCCCACCCAGTTCACCGGCAAGGTCTCCATTGCCAGCAGGGCCAGGATCAAGGCGATGGCGCCGATAACCCCCGCGACGATGGTGGGGTGGAAAATCTCCGCGATCAGGGCGAAGATCCCAATCAAGAGAAGGACGTATGCCAGGTTGGGGTCGGCGATCGCCTCCAGGAAGCGGTCCCACCAGGACGGGGGATTGTCCTGGATGGGAACCCCCTGAGTGTGAAGCGTGATTTTAACCCCATTCACCGAAACCTCCCTCCCTTCCAATTGAACCAAGAGATCAGGTAGGTCCTGGGCGATAAGATCGACGACATGAAGCTGCAGCGCTTCCTCGGCTGGGATGGAGAGGCTTTGGCGGACGGCTTGTTCAGCCCAAGTCGCGTTTCGCCCGCCGCGTTGGGCAAGGCTGATAATGTAGCTGGCAGCATCGTTGGTCAGCTTAGCGTTCATCGTCTCGTCCGGCTGCCCTCCTCTCAGGAGAACTGGATGAGCGGCACCGATGCTGGTGCCGGGAGCCATGGCGGCAAGCGGGGCGGCAAAGGCGAGGAAGGTGCCGGCCGAGGCAGCCCGTGCTCCCTGGGGAGCAACGTAGGAGACCACCGGAACCTTGGAAAGAAGAATAGCCTGGACGATCTGGCGCATCGAAGCATCAGAGCCGCCGGGTGTATTCAATTGAAGGATCACCAGGCTGGCTTGGCCTTCCGCCCCCTCGATCTGGCTGACCAAGTAGCGGGCCGAGATCGGGTTCACCGTGCCGTCCAAGGTCAGCACCAAGATCGGGCTTGGAGTCGCCTGGGCGGGGCCGGTCAAGGCCAGCAAGAAAAGGAATACAAGAGCGGTTATGAAGGTGTGCGGTAATTTTGCCAACATGTCTCATCCTCCAGCGGTCCTACTACTACACCCGAGAGATTTCCCAGGCGGAAGAACTGTTGAGCCACACGCTGTACATCTTCAGGGGTCACCCGTTCGTATTGGCGGATTTTCTCCCGGGCCGAAGGAAGGACCCCGTCCAGGAGGAGATGCTCACCCAACCAGAGGGTCTGGGAAAGAGTGTCCTCCAGGCGCAAGAGGAAACCACCCTTGATGTACTCCACTACCCTGTTCAGTTCGGCCTGAGGGAGGCCCTCTCGGCTTAACTTCTCCATCTCACCCCAGATCAGGTCCAGCACTTGGGGCACATTTTGGGGTGCACAACCGGCCTCTACTACTTGGCAGCCAGCATCTTGGAAAAACTCCAGGCTAGAGTGGATGTAATAGGCCAGACCATAGCGGTCACGGACCTCATTGAAGAGGCGGGAAGAAGCGCCCACACCCAGCACAGCGTTGAGGATACCCAAGGCGAAGTGATCCGGATGGTGGCGGCTGATAGTGACTCTTCCCATGCAGAGGTGCGCCTCGGCGGTATCCTTCGTTTCCACTTGAAAGCGATTCTGGCACCGTTGACCGGCTGGGGGGAAGGAGGGTTGCCGGCCCGTGGCCAGACGGCCGAAACCGGCCTGACAGAGTTCCTCCACCTTGGGTGGGTCGATGTGGCCGCAGACGGCTAGGACGATATTGCTGCCGCAGTACGTGCGTCGCCAGCAGTCAGCCAGGAGCGGGATGGTGAAATCAGCCAGACTCGCCTCGCTGCCGGCGATGTCTTGTCCCAGGGGGTGGTCGGGGAAAAGGAGCTGAAACAGCAACGTCTCTCCCAAGTCACTGGGTTGGTCGCGGTGCATGCGGATCTCCTCAATGATCACTCGCCGTTCTTTCTCCAGGTCTTCCTCGCGGAAGAGGGGATAGAGGACCATATCAGCCAGCACGTCGAAAGCTTCCTCTAGGCGGTAGGCGGGTACTTTGGTGAAATAGCAGGTCGCCTCCTGGCCGGTATAGGCCTCCAGGATCCCGCCGATCCCTTCGATGGCTTCAGAGATCGCCCGCGAACTGGGTCTCTTTCGGGAACCCTGGAAGAGGAAATGCTCCAGAAAGTGAGCCGCGCCGCTAGTAGGGGCATCCTCGTAGCGAGAACCGTATCCAACCCAGGCGGCGATCGAAGCCGACGCCCCGGTCTTCCTGCCATGAACGATCAGTTGTAGCTTGTTATCCAGTTCAATGATCTTAGCCATCTCTCTATTTGATCCTCATTCTGTGTTAAATTGCCTGCGGTTCCGAGTAAAGTCCCACTAAACCCATAGTATACTCTCTCCACCTAGCCCCGTTTTCGCGTAAGGGCTACAATCGAGTGATGATCGATTGGGAACAAGAACTGAACGCGCCGCAAAAAGAGGCGGTCTTCCATACGGAAGGCCCCCTTTTGGTCTTGGCTGGAGCCGGCAGCGGAAAAACTCGAGTAATCGCTTACCGTATCGCTTACTTGTTACATTCCAAAACATCTAAGCCGGGTCAGGTTCTGGCGGTTACTTTTACCAATAAAGCAGCGCGGGAGATGCGCGGTCGCGTGGGGGGATTGCTGGGAAGCGGGATGAAGGAGATGTGGGTAGGCACTTTCCACGCCACTTGCACCCGTATACTGCGAATGGAGGCGGGGAAGATCGGATTTACCCGTGATTTCGTGATCATGGACAGCGACGACCAGGAGCGCGTGCTGAAGGAAGCCGCCCGCCAACTGGAACAAAGCGACGCGGTGGCCAAAGCTGGCGCTGCCTGCGGCCGCATCTCGGAAATGAAGAGCCACATGGTCTCACCTGGCGAGTTTCGAGCCAACTATGCCCGGGGCCGGCTGGACGAGCAATTCGCCTCGCTCTATTCCAAGTACCAGGAGCTGCTCCACACCTACAATGCCTTCGACTTTGACGACCTCTTGCTGGGGGTGGTACGTCTCTTCCGAGAGAATCCGGAGGTCTTGGAACGTTTCCAGCGGCGCTTTCGCTTTCTTTTGGTGGACGAGTTCCAAGACATCAACCCTCCCCAGTACGAGATCGTCAAACTGTTGGCGCGGGAGCACCAGAACCTCTGCGTGGTTGGGGACGATTACCAAGCCATCTTCTCCTGGCGAGGAGCAGATGTACGCTACTTGCTCGACCATTTCGAGGAAGACTTCCCTAGAGCCAAAGTAGTCCGCCTGGAGCAGAACTACCGCTCCGGACCGATCATTCTGAACGCGGCCAACGAGGTCATCGCCAGCCTCAGCCGGGGCAAGGAGAAGCGCCTCTGGTCCGATCAACCCAATATCAACCCACCCCTTTGCCGTTACCAGGCCGCCGACGAGACCGACGAGGCCCGCTTCGTAGGCCGCGAAGTCGAGCGATTGGTTTCCAGCGAGGGACGTGCCTTCCGCGAGTTCGCCGTGCTCTATCGGATGAACAGCCAGTCGCGACTCTTCGAAGAAGTGTTTCTGTCAAGGGGCATCCCATATCGCGTGGTGGGCGGCGTCCGCTTTTACGAGCGGCGGGAGGTGAAGGATGCCCTGGCCTTGTTGCGCATCTCCGTCAACCCCGCTGACAGCATCTCCCTGCGGCGCGTGCTGGGTTGGCTGGGGGGGATCGGGTCAACCACCCTGGAACGAGCCGATGAACTGGGCCTTCCCTTGTGGGAAGCCCTCCAACAGCTAGCCAAGAACGGCCTTTTGAAAGGGAAGGGGCGCGATAGTCTAACCAAGCTGGATGAGATCATCCGTTCCTTTCATGGACCTTGGAAGGACCTGTCCCCGGCTGAGCAGTTACAACGGCTTTTAGAGGGTTCCGGCTATTACGCGTTGTTAGAAAAAGAGGGGACGCTGGAAGCGCAGGGCCGTGTTGACAACCTGCAAGAACTGCTCAACCTAGCCGCCCAGTATCAGGCCGAGGATGCAGATGCTTCTGCCAGCGACTTCCTCGCCTACATCTCCCTCTACACTGATCTGGACCGGGCGGAAGCCCAAGAGGACGTCGTTACCCTGATGACCGTCCATTCCGCCAAGGGCTTGGAGTTCTCCGTCGTCTTCTTGACAGGGATGGAGGAGGGTATCTTTCCTCATTGGCGTTGCACCAGCAAGAGCGAGCTGGATGAGGAAAGGCGGCTCTGTTATGTAGGGATCACCCGGGCGAAACATCGCATCTACTTTACCTGGGCACGCCGGCGGATGACTTTTGGCGGTGTCAACCAGACACAGCGATCCTGTTTCCTGGACGAGCTGCCGGATGAGATGTTTCAGGATGCGGAGGGAACGGCCGGGAGCCTGAGCCTCAAGGCCGGGCAAGGAATCCGTCACAAGGCTTGGGGGCTGGGAACCTTGCTCAGTTGGGAAGGAAGCGGCGAGGAGGCTATTCTCACCGTTCACTTCGCCACGGTTGGGAAGAAGCGCCTGATCTTGAAATATGCTCCCATTTCGTTAGAAGATTGAGACGAACGGATCGCACTGTCTGATCAGCGAGATTCGCCAACCCAATGACCGGTATCCGCAAGGAACCGGAACGGAGGTATGTGATGTACCCAGTAACGCAGCACGATAGCCGGTGGAACCGAGAGGAACACCAGGCCCAACCGAAAAACGGTTATTTATCCACGCTTTCACGGGAGAGCTGAGCGATGCGCCTGCAAACCCGTCAAATCACCATCGCTGGGATCTGTGGCGCGATCGGCGTTGTCCTGGCCTTTACCCCCCTTGGCCTGATCCCTGTCCCCAACCTGGCCGGAGCCGCAACTACCCTACACATACCGGCCATCGTCGCCGGCGTCTTCGGAGGGCCGGCAGTAGGGGCCTTCACCGGCCTCATCTTGGCCATTTCCTCCTGGATCCTCTACAGCGGTTCCTTCCTCACCTTCTCCGGCGGAAATCTGCTAGTGGCCGTGCTGGCTGCTTTCCTACCCCGCTTGCTGATCGGTGTCCTGGCTTACTACGCCTTCCATGCTTTCCGACGCCCTTGGTTGGGCGCGACCCTTGCTTCGCTGGTGGGGACCCTCACCAACACGGTGGGGGTGTTGGGGATTCTCTATCTTTTCGGCGACCCGGCCATGCGTCCCGCTCTCCTTCCCATCATCCTGCTGAACCCGCTAGTGGAGGTGGTCTTTGCCTTGGTGGTGGTGATCCCCCTGGTCTTGGCTTTGTCCAAGACCCTCCCCCTTATCTCTAAAAACAGATGAGGAAAGTGGGTCGGCCATGTTGTTAGCCGTTGATGTCGGAAACACCAACATCGTCATCGGCCTCTTCGAGGGGTCAAACCTCCTGGCCAACTACCGCCTGCACACCAACTGGCAAATCACTGCCGATGAGATCGCCCTAGATATCCAAGGCTTGTTGGCCATGCGAGACTGGTCCTTGACCTCGATCAAGGGAATGGTGCTCGGCTGCGTGGTTCCCCCCCTGGTCCATCCTTTGACCCGCTTCGCTGACCGCTACCTGCAACTGGCGCCTCTGGTAGTGGGTCCCGGGACCAAGACGGGGATACCGATCCTACTGGATAATCCCAAGGAGTTGGCCGCCGACTTGATTGCCAACGCAGTGGGAGCCCAAGCCCGCTTTGGAGCGCCGGTGATCGTCGTCGATTTTGGCACCGCCACCACCTTCAGCGCCATCTCGACGCGCGGTGAGTACACCGGGGCGGTGATTGCCCCTGGGATGAAGATGGCCCTCGACGCCCTTTTCCTACAGACCGCCAGGTTACCTCGAGTGGAGATCTTGGAGCCCCACCGGGTGATCGGCAAAAACACGGTGGAGGCGATGCAGTCGGGTATCTTCTTCGGTTTCGTCGGTTTGGCTACCGAGATCATCCAGCGTATGCAAGACGAACTGGGTAATCTCACGCCGGTTGTGGCCACCGGCGGCCTTTCCGTCTCCATTGGGCCGTTCATTCCCTTGATCAGCACCATCGAGCCGAACCTAACCCTGGAAGGTTTGCGCCTTATCTTCGAGCGCAACCAAACTGCCTCCACCAATTGATTCACCGGCGATAGCCAAGTAGGCGACGGCAACATGATAGCCCACGGCAGCATGATCTGTTGAGACTTTCACCCTTCCCTTGGAAGGTCGGGTTGGCCCCCTTGGCTGGATTCAACGAGCCAGCGTTCCGCATGCTTTGCCGCCAATACGGAGCACAGTGGACAGTGCAGGGGTTGGTCTCAGCCGAGGGCTTGAGCCGGGGTGGAAGTAAGTCAGAGCGGCTGCTTCGTTTTTTTCCGCAAGAACGACCCATCTTCGCCCAACTCTTCGGCGCCTCCCCCTTTGCCATGGCAGCGGCTGCCCAACAAGTGGAGGCGATGGGCTTCGACGGTTTGGATTTGAACTGTGGCTGCCCCGAGAAGAAGGTTCTCCGCGTCGGCGCCGGGGCAGCCCTGATGGCCGATTCACACGTGGCTAAAACTGTAGTCGGAGCGGTTCGCCGGAGTGTCAAATTGGTGTTGACGATGAAGATCCGCTTGGGCTGGGAGAACCAGCGCACCTTCCTGCAATTCGGGCGAATGGCCGAGGACCTCGGCCTGGATGCTATCATTCTCCACCCCCGCACGGTCGCTCAGGGCTTCTCCGGCCAAGCCGACTGGGATGCTGTCGGCCAGCTAAAACAGGCCGTGGGCATTCCAGTGGTAGCCTCCGGTGATGTTCGGGATGGGGAGAGCTACCGGCAGCTAATCAATCGTACTGGGTGTGACGGCGTCTTGATCGGCCGTTCCGCCTTGCGGCATCCCTGGGTCTTCGACGAGAGTCTGGCCTCGGCGCAGGGAGAAGACTTTCAACCGCCCGCGCTTCCCGAAGTGGTCCTACGTTACCTTGCCCTGCTGGAAGAGACAGAGGTGGAGGCGGACTGCCTTCCCCTTGCCCGCCTCCACCTCCTGTCGTTCCTGCACGACCTGCCGCGAGCTGCTGCTTTGCGCGCCAAGGTAGGCGCTTGTCACCGATGGAACACCCTAAAAGACTTGATGGAGACGCAGTTCTCCCAATTGGAGGCAGAACATTGAAAAAGATCACTAGTATCTCCCTTGGCTCCTCTGTGCGTGACCACCGCGCCGAGATTACCCTGGAAGGGGAAACCTACCAGTTGGAGCGGATCGGCACCAATGGCGATATGGAGGTTGCCCGACGTAAGTTCGAGGAGCTGGACGGCCAGGTCGATGTGCTGAGTATGGGTGGTACCGACCTCTTTTTTTACCTGGGCAATCGCCGCTATCCGGTGCGCGATGCCCACCGCATGGTCCGCAATGTGAAGAAGACGCCGGTGGCAGACGGCTCCAAGCTGAAGGTGGTGCTGGAGTACGGCACCATTAAAAAGCTGATCGCCCAGGGGATCCTCAAGCCGGGGATGAAAGTACTGATGATCAGTGCCGTCGATCGCTTCGGGATGGCCCAGGCCTTGGCTGAAAGCGGTTGCTCGGTGACTTACGGGGATTTCATGTACAGTTTGGGGATGAATATCCCCCTGCGACGGCTCTCCACCGTCCGTTTCATGGCAATGCTGCTGTTGCCGATCATCGGCCTTTTGCCCTTCTCTTTCTTCTACCCTACCGGGAAGAAGCAGGAGGAGAATAAGCCGAAATATTCCCAATATTTTCATTGGGCAGATGTAGTGGCCGGAGATTACAACTATATCGCTCGATACATGCCCAAGGAGATGGCCGGCAAGACCTTGATCACCAACACCGTCACCGCCAAGGATATCGAGGTACTGAAGGCGCTCAGCGTAGGCACACTCATCACTACCACGCCGGAGATCGGGGGTCGTTCCTTCGGCACCAATGTGATCGAGGGGATTCTGGTTTGTAAGACCGGTAAGCAGGCCGAGGATCTGGGGGAGGAGGAGACCCGCCAGCTTCTGGCCCGGTTCGGCTTCGAGCCACGCATTGTGCATCTCGCTTGACATAATCGGCGATTGGGATCGCCCTATTGACAAGGAAGCAGCATACCGTAAAGTTATGGTTTGTGAGGGTTCATGGTCTGGATAATCTGACGAGGAAACCGAACAGGCTGAAGTTGCTGAATTCCGCGTGTACAGAACACATTGCTTTTTGCTTTTCGTCATCCTGCATTATTCCATCCTGGGTTGCTCACCTCTTCGATAGATCACACCGATCATCCGCACACAATCCACTCGAATTAATCACCTTTCATTCAAGGGAGGTCTCATTGCAATGATATTCAAAGAGATTGCAGCCATTGTGAACGAGGGAAAAGATAGCCGCAATCCGTTGGCTTTCAAGTATTACCAACCCCAAATGGTCGTATTGGGCCGTCCCATGTCCGAGTGGACTCGTTTCGCCGTAGCTTTCTGGCACTCCATCAATAGTGATGGCACTGACATGTTTGGACCGGGTACTTTTCAGCGACCCTGGCAGAATCTCACCGACCCGATGGGGCGGGCGATGCTCAAGATTGACGCTCTCTTCGAACTGTGCGAAAAGCTGGGGATTGGCTTCTTCTGCTTCCACGACCGCGACATCGCCCCGGAAAGCGCCACCTTGCGGGAGACTAACAACAACCTGGACCGGGCCGTGGCTCACATCCAGGACCACTTCAAGACCAGCCAGGTGCGCTTGCTGTGGGGTACAGCCGGCCTCTTCAGCAACCCTCGCTTCCTGCACGGGGCGGCTACCTCGCCTAACCCTGACGTCTTCGCCTATGCCGCCGCCCAGGTGAAGAAGCAGATGGATGTCACCAAGGAGCTGGGCGGACTGAACTACGTCTTCTGGGGCGGTCGTGAAGGCTATGAGACGCTGTTGAACACCGACAGCGGGTTGGAGCAAGACAACCTGGCCCGTTTCTTCGAGATGGCGGTAGCTTACGCCAAGGAGATCGGCTTCACCGCCCAACTCTTGATCGAGCCCAAAGCTTTCGAGCCGACAAAGCATCAGTACGATTTCGACGCGGCCAATAGCCTGGCTTTCCTCAAGAGTTACGGCCTGGATCGCTACTTCAAGTTCAACATCGAGGCTAATCACGCCACCCTTGCCGGGCACACTTTCCAGCACGAACTCCGCTACTGCCGCATCAACGGCAAGCTTGGCTCTATCGACGCCAACCAGGGCGATGTGATGCTGGGTTGGGATACCGATCAATTCCCTACCGATGCCTACCAGACCACCTTGGCTATGTGGGAAGTGATCCAGAACGGTGGCTTGGCCCCGGGCGGCTTGAATTTCGACGCCAAGGTGCGACGCGGTTCTTTTCTGGTGGAGGATCTTTTCATCGGCCACATCGCCGGCATGGATAGCTTCGCTCTGGGCCTCCTGGCTGCCGCTAAGCTTCACACAGACGGTTTGCTGGCTGATTTCCTAGCTCGGCGCTATGCTGGCTGGCGAGAAGGTATCGGCCGCGAAATCGTGGAGGGAAAGGCCGACTTTCGCACTTTGGAGTCCTACATTCTGGACCGTGAGCCGGCCCCCCACATCTCCGGCCGGCAGGAGTATTTGGAGATGATCGTCACCCAAGCCATCGCAGGCTGCCTGGCGTAGGCAGGGAAAGAACAAATCGGCAGCGGAAGGAGGGAACCGAGGGTACGAATCCCGAGCAGGAGAGAGGATAAATGGTAACAATTGCTAAGAAATATTCGAGGAGGAATATATAAGTGAAGATATTTAAGAGAATATGGGTCGTGGCTTTGGCCACGTTATTGGTGGGAGCGCTTCTCATTGGTTGCGCCCCAACGGTTCAACCAACGCCGACTCCCACCCCATCCAGCTCCACGCCGACTGTCGTGCCGACCCCCGCAACGATCAAGATCGGCCTCTCCCTTGCTACCCTCCAGGAAGAGCGGTGGGTACGGGATCTGGACCGCATCACGCAAGAGTGCAAGGACCGCGGCATCGAGCTGTTCTCCCAGGTCGCCAACATGGACGCAGCAAAACAGCAGCAGCAGTGCGAGAGCATGCTGACCCAGGGCATCAATGTCCTGATCATCGCCCCTCATGATGCCACGGCAGCAGCCGCCATCGTGGAGATGGCCAAAGCGGCCGGGGTACCGGTCATCTCCTACGACCGCTTGATCATGAATGTGGACGATCCCAACATGGTCTACATCTCCTTCCACAACGTCGCGGTTGGCGGACTGCAGGGCAAGTACATCACTGAGAAAGTACCCAAGGGCAACTATGTGTTCATGTCCGGCGCCCCTACCGACAACAACGCCAAGCTCTTCAAGCAAGGCGCCATGAATTTCATCCAGCCCTT
>JAPLHW010000274.1 GCA_026389425.1 Coprothermobacterota bacterium | reverse complement strand
GAAGTCGCGCATGTTTGTAACTTGCCCATTTCATCGGTCCAAGTAATGGAAGTCCATTGTGGCGGGGGTTTCGGCTCTCGTTCCAAGTATTGTGAGGATGAAGGCGTCACCGCTCTCCTGGCCATTCGTTCCGGCCGCCCTGTGCGCATTACTTTCACTCGTGAGGAGGAGATGACCACTACCCGCATTCGCCACCCCTTCATATTGCGCATTAAAACCGGAGTGAAGCTGGATGGGACTTTGATGGCACGGGAGATGCAGGTCATTGTGGATAAGGGGGCTTATTGCCACTACGGTCCCGCTGTTACCGGTTATGCCGCCGGAACCGCAGCGTCCAGCTACCGCATCCCACACTTCCGCTTCAATGGCGATATCGTCTACACCAACAAGCAAGCTGGAGGACCTTTCCGGGGTTTCGGAGCTCCTCAGGCGATATTCGCCATCGAGTCTCAGCTCGACGAGATCGCGGAGGTCTTGGGGATAGACCCGTTGGAATTGCGCGTAAAGAATGCCAACCGTTCCGGCGACCTTACGCCCTGCGGTTGGGCTATAACGACCTGCGGATTAGAGGAGTGCCTGGAAAAAGTGAGCCAGGCAATCAACTGGAAGGAGCGCCAGAAAGGACCGAAAGAGGGTCGCTATCGTCAAGGAAAGGGTTTGGCCACAGCAATTCACGTTTCAGGCAGCAACGTTTTTCCAGATGGAGAGTTTTCAGCGATCGAGCTGAAGATGTTCATCGATGGCCGGGTTTCTGTGTACAAGGGATCCGGAGATACCGGCACTTGGGCCAACACGGTCATCACTCAGATCGTTGCAGAGGAGTTGCAGCTACCGATGGAGTCCATCCGCCTGATCAGCATGGACACTGAGACGACGCCACAATCCCTTGGGAGCTTCGCCTCTCGCGTCGCTTTCGAGGATGGGAACGCCGCCAAGATGGCTGCCGCGCAGCTAAAGACTTTTCTGCTGGAATCGGCAGCAGCCGCGCTACAGGTTTCCATGGATGCTCTTTTTCTACAGGATGGCATGATTGTCTATCGAGAAGACCCAAGTAAGACCCTTTCCTATGGAGATTCCGTGTTTCGTTCCCCTCGCAGTGTGGGACGAAGCGCTTGGTTGTGGCTCAAGATGTGGGGAAAGCCCTCAATCCGATTGCTGTTGAGGGACAGATTGAGGGAGCTTTGGCTCAAGGGATGGGTTATGCTTTGACCGAGGAACTGATCGTCGATCGGACTACGGGCAAAGTGATAACGGACTGTCTGGATCGGATCATGCTGCCTACATCAATGGATATTCCCGATGAGAGTATATTTCTCGTCGAGACGCAAGATCCGGAAGGACCCTATGGCGCCAAGGGGGTCGGCGAGATTGGGTTGAACCCAACGGCGGCGGCCATTGCCAATGCCATCTATGATGCAGTTGGTTTCCGTCCACATAAGCTTCCGATCAAAGCTGAGGAAGTATACTTTTTCCTTCATCCAGAGAAGAGGTAACAGGGATGGAAGAGACCAGCACACCCGAGATCGTTCTGGAAGTAAAGGGGATCTCTAAGCACTTCGGATCTGTACAAGCATTGGATTGTGTTTCGCTTTCTTTCCGCAAGGGTGAGATTCATACGTTGCTCGGAGAAAACGGAGCAGGCAAGACCACCTTGATGAACATCATCTATGGGCTCTATCAAAAAGATGCGGGAGAGATTCTGGTCAATGGGAAGGTTTATGAAATCAGATCGCCCCGCGATTCACTTCAATTGGGAATCGGCATGGTCCCGCAATTCTTTAAGCTGGTACCTGATCTTAGCATCTTAGAGAACATCTACCTTTTCATGGAAAAGACCAAATTCATCATCGATCATAAGGGGGCCAAGGCAATCATCCAGCAACTCTCCGAAATGTTCGGTTTTGGATTGGAAGAGATGGTCGATCGAGAAGTTGGCTCCTTGACTGAAGGAGAAAAGCAAAAAGTAGAAATCCTCAAGATACTTGCTCGTGGGTCAAAAACACTATTGTTTGATGAAGCGACCAATGTATTGGCGCCAAATGAGTTGGATTCATTTCTGCAAATAGTTAAAGATCTTAATAAAAGTGGCTATTCAATCATCTATATTACGCACAGGTTGCAAGAAGCATTGCAAATATCCGACCGCATCTCCGCATTCCGCAAAGGAAAATTGGTTGGAACGATCTCCGGGAAAGAGGCAACCCTAGAAAAGCTCACTGTCATGATGGTAGGCGCTGAGCTGGAGAAAACATCCGCCGTTATGCCGCAGGAGAAAGGCGCCTCGATTCTCGAAGTGAAGGATTTGAACGTAATCGATGAAAGAGGATTACTTGCATTGAAGAATGTATCTTGTCAGTTCTACGAAGGAGAGATCGTGGGATTGGCAGGGATTGAGGGCAACGGCAGCAACTATCTTGCAGAAGCCCTCATTGGACTGCGGCGAGTAAAAAGTGGAAAGGTTATTTATCGAGGCTCTGACATCACTCGCTCCTTGCCTTTGCATCGAATGAAGCTAGGAATGAGCTTAATGCCTAGTTCCAACGCACTGGTTCCTCTCTTTTCCGTTCGCGATAATTCGATCTTGGATTACCCGGAAAAACCCCCCTTCAGTCGCCATGGGCTGCTCGATCGAAAGGCCATTACGGCTCATGCAAAGAGAATCGTAACTGATTATCAGGTCCAAACTCCCAGCATTCTATTGCAGGCGGTGAAGCTCTCCGGTGGAAATCGTCAAAGGCTTGCAATTGGAAGGAAGATTGAATCGAACCCTAAGTTCATGATCGCCTACCATCCTACGAAGGGTTTGGACATCAAGTCGCAAAGCTTCATCTACGAAAAACTTTTGACGATGAAGAAAGCCGGAATGACAGTTTTGTTTATGGGCACCGATCTTGATGAGCTCCTGTTGGTCAGCAATCGTTTAATGGTCATTTACCGGGGAGAAATAGTGGGGGTTTTCGACGATCTTCGTTCAGTGTCCAAATTCGATATCGGTGTCTTAATGACCGGAGGGGCACGCTGCGAAGGAGTGGAAAGTGTTGGTAACTAACAAACAACCAAACCCAAACAGGCAAGAGTCTCAACGGCGGGCGACATGGTTTAAAACGCTGAACATCTCGAGACTCACCCTAGCCTCTCCTCTCGCTTATGTGATCGCCTTTTTACTTACTTTCCTGATCGGTGGAGTGGTGATCTACGCTCTTACCGGGCAAAACCCCATTTCTGTGTACAGCTCATTCTTTTCCTATAGTTTCTTTTCGCAATACGGCATTTTAGAAGTATTGGCGAAAGCCACACCGATCATTATTGCCGGCGCAGGCATGATCATTGCCTTCCGCTGTGGTCTGTGGAATTTAGGGGCGGAAGGGCAAATGGCGATCGGAGCGATCGTCGCCACAGCCATCGGCGTCAACCTTAATCTGCCAGCCGGCATCTTGCTGCCGATCATATTCCTGGCCTCTTTTATTGGTGGTGCTCTGTGGTCCGGAATCGCTGGTTTTTTAAAGACTCGGTTCGGTGTCCACGAGATGCTTTCTACCCTAATGCTTAACTATATCGCCTTAAAGCTGTTGGAGTATATGATCAGCGGGCCGCTCAGCATGCCTCATCCTAACTATCCAAGGTCTTCAGAAATCCTGTTGCAGGCGCAGATGCCTTTTCTCCAATACCCACTCAACGTCACCTTCCTGATCGCTTTGGCATTAATACCAATCGTCTGGTTCATCATCAATCGTACGAGCCTCGGGTATCGCTTGCAGGCTGTTGGTTTTGGGCGTGAAGCTGCACGGCTGGCAGGTATGGATATTGCCAAGTTAACCATGATCGTAATGCTTATCAGTGGCGGTATTTCCGCTCTGGGGGGCACCGTTGAGGTTGTAGGTGACTTCATGAGAATGGAGCGAAATGTCACTGGCGGTTATGGATTTACTGCGATTGTGGTAGTGATGTTGGCCAGGGAGGAAATCATCGCTATGCCGTTTGCGGCTTTTTTTATCTCCGGCATGCTCGTTGGCGCATCTTCCCTCACGCTCGCTGGAATCCCCGCTTCTTTTTCGCAAATTCTCATCGGTCTCTTGCTATTGTGCGTAGTCTTTGCCGGATATATCGAGCGATGGTTGAAGCAACGTTGGGAATACGCTGGGAAAATAGCATGCTAGCCAATTCTCCAAGACTTCCTTGTCGCCATGCGCTCCCACGTCAGTATGCCCCGATATCTGCGAAGGCCAGCAGGATATCGAACCATGAACTTTGTGTGAGGTGAGTAATGACTCTCGATCTGATCGTCAACCTTTTGTTTGCAACGCTCAATATCCTGCCGATTTATCTGATTGCTTCTTTGGGGGGATACCTTTCCCAGCGGGTCGGCGTTTATGATATCAGCATGGAAGGTAATATGACCTTTGCTGCCGTGTTGGGCATCATTGGTTTTTTTGTTGCAGACTCCCCCTGGATGGGTTTGCTTTTTGGTTTCCTTGGCGGCGTTTTTTTCGGCATCATACTCGCCACATTGGCGGTGAGATTCAACTTAGATCAGATCGTTATAGGTTTCGGCTTATGGTTTCTCGGTCTTGGCCTTGGCAGTTTCCTCTATAAAATCTATGTGCCATCAGACCAGCATACGATCGGCTTTTCTACGCTCGGTCAGCTCGTCGGTTATCAAGGAGAGTTGACAGGATTTGCGCGTTTCCTGGAATTGGACGTCATATTCTATCTTTCCATCCTGCTCCTGATCGTTATTTCGCTGGTGATTTACCGAACTCGACTGGGGCTTCAGATGAGAGCCACCGGAGAGAACCCCGCTGCTGCCGATGCCGCCGGAGTGAACATCTTCAGGGTACGCTATCTCACCATCTTGGTGGGTGCGGGTCTGGTTGGAATCGCCGGCGCATATTTGGCGGTTGCTTTTCTCCAGGGCTTCACCTCCGGGATGGTTGCCGGCCGCGGCTGGATCGCCTTTTCCATCGTGATCTTCGGACGCTGGAAACCATCGAACATCTTCTGGGGTTGCCTCCTATTCGCTGGTATCAATGGATTGCAGGTAAGGCTACAAACCATCGGAGTGACGATACCATCCGACTTATTGACGATGGCTCCCTATATTGTCACCCTCGTCGCGCTCGTCATCATCATGTCAAGAAGCGGTAGATCCCGCATACCATCGGCATTGGGAACACCATACTTCAGAGAATGAGAAAGAAAGGAGGGCAGTGATTTCTATTAAATGGAAGGACTTAGCAAACTTGCTAAAAAAAAAGGAGGAGAAGAAGGTAAATGGGTAAAAAGATTGTAGTACTGTTCGTTACTTTAGGATTGTTGGCAATGTTCTTAATCGGTTGTGCGACCCCGACAGCCACACCAACCGCTACTCCAACATCCTCCTCACCGACGCCGTCTCCTACCGCGGTAAAAATGACCTTTGCCGCAATCTTGTATGGCCACGCCAATGAAGGCACCTGGGATCCGGCTGGATACAAAGGAATCCTTGCAGTACAGGGGAAAGTCCCCTTCGAGCTTAGCATGAGTGAGGCAGTAAGCTCTCAAGATGCTGAAAAAGTGATCCGCGATTGGGCAGCGCGCGGAACCAAGGTTGTTTTCGCCCACAGTGATACCTATACCGATCAATTGATGACGGTAGCCGCTAATTTTCCCAACGTCTATTTCATTGGTGAGTTCGGTATTGATCCTGCCGTGAAAGCCTCCGAACCGGACCAGGCGAAGTATCAAAAAGCCAATGCGCCAAAGAACCTGGTATTCCTTGGAGACACACCGGAGGAAGGCAATTATCTCGCTGGTTACGCTGCCGCATTATCGAGCAAGTCTGGAAAGATCGGAGTTCTGCAACCTTTTGAATCCGGAACCATGAACCGGTACACCAATGCGTTCATCTATGGTGCGAAAGCTGCCAAGGCAGATATCCAGATCACCGTCGTTTATGTCGGTGATTACTTGGCTCCTGCTGAGACACGGGATGGTATCAAGAGCATGGCCCAGCAAGGGGTGGATGTCGTCTTCACCGAGTTGGATGATAATTCCTCGATCCTGGAGTGCGCCGCACAAAAGATCCAATGCATCGCCATGTATGTGGACAAGATGGATTTAGACCCAGCAACTGTCCTTACTTCCGTGGTGCAAGACTGGTCCGTCCAACTATTGGGCCCGGTTGAAGCTGCCCAAAAAGGCACTTGGGATGCCTTCCGTCAAGCCGACTACTTCCAGCCTCAGATGCTTTCCAATGGCTCCGTTCACCTCGGTGCATGGGGTACTGCGGCAACGGAAGAGGTAAAGAAAGCAGTCGCCGCAGTTGAAGCCAAGATCATCTCTGGGGAAATCAA
>JAPLHW010000057.1 GCA_026389425.1 Coprothermobacterota bacterium | reverse complement strand
GGGACAGTGATCAAGAGGGTGGGTTGGACCTCGGGCAGGTGTTCCCGCAGCTCGCTGATGTTGCTGTAGTACACCGAGGCGCCAACGGAGAGGATGATGTATTCGATCATGCGCTCGAAGGCATGCCAAATCGGCAGGAAGGAGAGGGATTTGTCTTTGCTCGTGTTGCCCAAGATGCCCGGAACGGTCTCCACATTGTGCAGGTAGTTGCGATGAGCGATCATCACGCCTTTTGGGTTCCCAGTGGTGCCGGAAGTATAAATGATCGTAGCCAGGTCATCGGGTTGAAGTTGAGCAAGGCGCTGCCCCACAAGCTTCTCGGCTTGTGCGAAATCACGCTCTCCTTCAGCCAGGCAATCTGCCAGACTATGCCAGCGAATCGGTATCTCTTCAGTTAAAGTCGGCGGATCAATGAAGATGAGCCGGTCCAATTCCCCCAACAATGGCCGGAGCTTCTCCAGTTGCCCGGCGTTCTCCAAGATGGCGATATGAGCATCAGAATGGCGAACAATGGTCTGCAGGATCTCGGTGGGCGTATCCGAGCCACGCGGGACGTCGACTGCCGCCGCGTAGAGGATGCCGAGGTCGGCGATCATCCATTCCATGCGGTTATTGGCGATCAGGGCGATGTGGTCTCCTTTTTGCACACCCAGGAGATTTATCAATCCAAAGGCAAAGCAGGTGGCAGCATGATCCAGCGCGGTGTACGACATGCCAACCCAGCCCTCTTGAACCTTTCGATAGAGAGCGGACTTCTCACCAAACCGCTGGGCCGAACCTTTTATCAGTGAAGGAACGGTTCCCTCGCTGATCTTTCCCGCCGTTGTGTTGCTCTCGTCCATCTGAACCCCCCTGGTCTTTAGAGTGTATGAACTATTCTATTCGAGTAGAGCAGAATCGCATAGCTGCATTTGGCAGTTGGACGATCACTGGCGCCCCTTGCCTTTTTACCTGGGTAGCCCCGCCTCACGAGAGGAAGGTCAAAGCGCGGACCGGGTTGCCGCAAGAGGCCGGGAAAGGCTGAAAGTCAGCCGGGCTTTGGGTGATAGTGGCGGTATTGACGTTGGGGTGGCTGGTACACATCCTGCCCTCGATCATAGCAGAGAGTTGCGGTTGATCGGCGAAGAACACCTGCGAGGAGGGATCTATGATCAAAGGGATGGAAATAAGGTTCCATCCCTGGTTGAGATGAAACTGATCGATCGTTGATCTCCTCTCCGGCTGGACAATCTTGCCGGTTTCAAGTCACTCATCTGCCATGGAACGGCTCATTTTCCCATGGTAAGACGAGAAAAGCGTAATTGCGGAGCGCTCTGGCGGAAGCTCCTTACGGTGAGCTGGGCGGGTTGGGAAAGAACACCGCGGGCAAGCCGGCAGACCAAGCCTGGATAGCCTCCCAGTCGCGGCAATCCTCAGTCTTGGTGTTCTTCATCATCACTCCCCACAGGCCGCCAACCTTGGACGCATCCATTTTCCCGGCGAAGAGGCCCACCGCCGCGGGGCTAACCAGGGCGGTGAGCGGCTTCAGGTACCCTGACACTGTCTGGCGGTTCTTCTCATTGTCTTCCTTCATCGTCATGCAGGAGACGAAGAAAGCTGTCGGCATGTTTTGCAGCGCCGCCCGGTGTTGCTTGACGAAACTTACCGCATCGGCGTAGATGCGCATGATGCGGGCGGCCGAGCCCACCACCACGGCAGCATAGGGTTCAAGGGAGCGGACCTCCCGCACCGCCCGCACATCCACCTCCTGACCCTGCTCGCGCAAGGTTTTTGCCACCGCTTCGGCTACCTCTTGGGTGGAGCCGGCCCGGCTGGCGTAGGCGACCAAAATTCTGTTGCTCATCATCTTCCTCCTTTATTCAGTCAACACTGTCATCTATCTATACTATAGTAGCGCGAACATGGGGAGAGGGAGCCGGTGCATCACCGATACTCCGCTGTGTCCCAGGGATGTTTTACCATTGTCGGGGGACAAGCAGGGGAAGCGCTCTTGTGCTGAAAAAGCTTTACGGCTGGTACAATGAAGCCATGGAAAACATGCGCCTTCCTTGGAGCGGGAGATGCTGAACCCTCTCTTCGACGGCTTTGCCCGGCAGTTGGAAAGGGTCATCCTCCCCCTGGAGGTAACTTGCCACCGGGCCGGGGATGACCCCCGCTTCCTCAAGAACCCCTCCTTCAACCGGACCCTCCAGGGATTCGGCTGGTCGGATCCATCTCACTCCTACACCTGGGGACGCCGCTTCCTGGCACCCAGCGGGTTGGAAGCACTCCTGCTGGACCATTGGGAGAAGACCGCCGCTGGGGAAGAGCCGGATCCGCGCAGGCGAGGAACGAGTCTCTTGGTCTTTGCCATGGGAAGGTTGGTCGAGCGAGTGGAGGTAGCGCAATGGATGACGCTCGACCTCCGCTGGTCTTGGATTGATGCTAATGGGCTCATCCACACCAAACACCTTGGCAGCAGGTCCGGGCAGCAAGTAGAGAAAGAGTCGAACTACGACATTCTCTGTAAAATCCCCCGCTACACCATCTTAAAACGGATTTCAGTGACTGAGGGAGACTTGCTCTATTCCTTCACGGAAGAGGAGACCGTTCAATTGGAGGCGGCCATCGCTGACTACCGCGGCATTGGCGAGTTGCTCCTGCCCGTGATCGTGGAGGCTGCGAGGCTTAAATTCGGCGAACTGACCGACGGCGCCTGGCGGATGATCGCAGGAACGCTTGGGATCTCCGAGGGATCGGCTCGCCAAAGCTTTCAGCATCACGAGACCTGGTGGGAAGGGTACGCTCGGATGCACGACGGAGGGAGCCCGGAAACCTGAAATCAAGCCCTGCGGAGTGAGCGAACCCCGCAGGGCTTGGTCAAATCTCTCCCTCTTTACGGGACAAGATTGATAGTGGTCTGGTAGATCGGGGAGAGGTTGCCCGGCATGGCAGCATCCCGGAACTGGATGAATACAGTGCGGAGCCCCGGCTGGGGCGCCAGCGTCCAGAAGACGGAGGGTTGGTAGCGCTGCCAGACGGCGCCGGTGAAGCCGGAATCGTCGTTGGCGATGCGCATATCTAACAGCCCCGAGCCTCCCAGGTCGACGGCGTTGTTGGTGAGAGTGACGAGCGGGTTGGAAGTGCTCTTCGCTCCGCCGTTGATGAGGAACTGCACACAAGTGGGGGAGATTAGGTCAGCGGCAGTACTGGGCTGGAGCGAGACTTGTATAGAGGTAGGGTGTTGGCCATCCGGAGCGTGGAGGA
>JAPLHW010000209.1 GCA_026389425.1 Coprothermobacterota bacterium | reverse complement strand
TCCTCTGAGCGTCTTCTCTGGGAAGGTCTTGCCTGGGTGATAATGGAGGCGAATCGTTGAAGTTCCTCAATCTTGATGCCCCGGATCTGTTCCCAGATGTGACGGGGGTACTTCATTGGATGAGGATGGTGAACTCTTCGTTACGCGGGTGTGAAAACCCATTCAGTGTAGACGGTTCGATCTGGTTTTGAATCGCGCATCCAATTGGTAGAGGATCCCCATGGCGTATAAGGGAGGAGAGGTATAGCTGGATCGCCTCTCTGGCCAAGGATAGTACTTCTGCTTCTGTTTTACCGTCGACATGCAGGCCCTTCAGAGCTGGGCAAAAACCATGAAACCCTTGCTCGTCTGGCTCGATAACAAAATCGACCTGAACCTTCAACGAAGGAGTTGTAAGAATCGCTACGGATAAACCCATTTGTTCAACCTCCACTTCTTGCTCATTCTTGAGCAAATCGGCTTTCGTGTCAATGATAACATGGGGTCAGATCCTGAGATTTAGCATTTCTTCCCTTTTCTGCGGAGTGTCGTGGTGTGCAAGCCATTCTGCGGGGTTGCCCTTTCCGCCATTTCCAAGCAGTTCCACTGGCGCCGCCAATCTTCAACAACTTGTGCCAAACAATCGCTCGTGGAGCTTTCTCAGCGCGAGGATCGGCATAGCTCCTTGCACTGCTCTTTCTGGGACGGAGGGGATCTAACGGAGCTGGTGAGGTTCGCAGGAAGGAGTTGGATGGGGTTTTGTCCATCCCAAGGTTCTGACACAGATCTTGAAGGGAGACGAAAGCGCGTACCGCTCATTTCTTGAGGGCACTGCACTCTGGCGTGTCCGTTGGCACATGGATCCTCACGATGTGCCCCACCCGGTGACGATGACATCGACGCCAATCACCGGCTTCGTGTTGGCCGGCAAGATGGCGAAACTCCACGAAGAGAGATTCGGGGGGGGACGGAGGCAAGACCCCCGGGCAGCAGCCTCCAGGGAAACCATCAAGGGACATCAACCAGCTCCTTGATGACCTGGCCGCTGCTGACCATCTCATCCTCCGCTACCAGGTGGAAGGCCGTCGCTTGATTCAGGTAGCCACTTTCGAGAAACACCAGCACGTCTCGGAGAAAGAAAAGCGATCGGAGTGCTACCCTCCTCCCCCGGAATGGCGCCAGGCCGAACCAGTTTCCAGCGGCGCCCAACAAGGTTCACCCCGGGCCGAACCAGTTGTCAAAGAAGGGTCGCTCCAGGCCGATGCGGGAACCAACCTGGTATCATCCCGGAATGAACCCGGCACTACCCCGGCAGCATCCCAGGATCAACCCAGATCGCCCTTCTCTACTGCTCTGCCCCATACTGCTCTGCCTTCGGAAAACATCTCACTCTGTGCGCGCCGGAAAAGCGAAAACGCGCGCACCTACGTTCCCTCTTTCGAGCTGTTCTGGCAGGAGTACCCCTCGCACATCGACAAGCGCCATGCCTTCGGGTGCTGGAAGGCACGCTTGAAAGAGGGCATCGCCGGCGATCTGCTGGCCGCCTGCACCGGCCACTACGCTGCCGCACGCCGAGGCGAGGATGAGCGGTACACCATGCACCCCTCCACCTTTCTTGGCCCGGGTCGCCGTTGGGAGGAGTTCCTCATTCACCCCAACGAATCGACAAGAGGGCGATTCATCGGGGATCCCCTTCAGCCCAAGGCGCGAGGAGGAAACAGCCGCCTCGTAGGGGCGGGTTTGAAACCCGCCCTCACCTGGACCGACGAGGAGCTGCCCGCCTTCTCGCCGGCCGCCAGGGCTTGGCTGGATCTGCCGACTAATGGTGAAAGGAAGGTTGCTGATGAATGAGCAGGAGACCAAAGCCATCTTGGCCCTCTGCAGTGAGATATGGGCCAATGTCTCGTCGCCGAACGCGGCACGGCTGGCCATCTGGCAGGAGATGCTGGCCGACCTGCCTTTCGAGCTGGTGAAGCGAGCCATCAAGCAGCTCGCCTATGCTTCCGCCAGCCCCTTCATTCCTCCTATCTCGGAGATCCGCCGCACCGTCGCCGAGATGACCGGACCTGTCTATCCCACCCCGGCTGAGGCTTACGGACAGATTCACCAGGCGGTCAACCGGGCCGACTGGGATGAGACGGAGATCAAGGAGCATGTCCACCCGCTGGTCTGGAGGGTCTACCAGTGGATCGGCGCCTATGACTACCGCATGGCCTCCTCAGACATCATCCGCGCGCAGTTCATGCGCATGTACCAGGCCGAGCTGACCCGCGCCCTGGAGCATGACCGCATCCCGGAAGCCTTCCACCGCCAGACGGAAGCGCTGCGGGGCTAGGTTCGCAGACGGCGCCCATGCCGCCCTCCCGGACCCAGAGAAGACGCTTCAGGGACGTTGTTCAATTGTCAACTGAAAACGGGGTCATGTGCATTGCGTGCGCGTGCTGGGGAACTTCGCCAGGGCGCCCTGCCGGGGGCTATCATGCTACTGCAAGCTGATCAGCTGCCGCTGGTTAGTTGACTGCCCCTGGTTGGCCAAGATATGGTCATAAAGGGCAAGATGGAACTGGGTGCTTTTCTCCAAGACGGGACGGGAGTCTTGGCTCTGCATTATTCAACTGTCCCATTTCTCTACTTTTTTGTTATACTGCACGTTCTTTTTGTCATGCTGAACGCAGTGAAGCATCTGGAGTTCGTCTCTAAACCAAAACCGCAACGGCGAGATCTTTCGCTTCGCTCAAGATGACAAAAAGGGGCTCAGATGACGGGAGGGGGGGCTCAAGATGACAGCCCCCTTTTGTCGCCCTGAGGAGCCCTTCGCTTCGTTCAGATGACAACCCCCCCTTGTCATCCTAAAGCGCTCTTCGCTGAAGGATCTGGCCTTGAGCCTAGAATCAAGACGAACGGCGAGGTCCTTCGCTGACGCTCAGGATGACAAAAAACACGCAAGGATGACAAAAAACACGCAAGGATGACAAAAAACACGCAAGGATGACCCCCCCTTTGGCTCCCGCGGTATCCAGGGCATGATGCTGGTTGCTGAACTGAACCCTGGCCTTCTGCACCAGTTGATAAGCCGCCAGGTAGCGTTGCAGGGTTTCCCGGGCCGGATCCTGGATCGGCGCCCGGCAGTCTTCCTCTTTCAGCAGTACATGGAAGGCGGTGAGCATCCGGGCATCGATGGGATCGTTCTTGGAGCGCTGCCCGAGGGCCTGACGGAAGTGATGTCCTCGCTTGGGGGGAATGATGTGGCAACGGATCTCTCTCCTGGCGCAGAGGTTGACCAGCTCCCAGGAGTAGGGGCCGGTCGGTTCAAAGATCAAGGCCACTTCCTGGAAGCCATGGGGGTGCTTTCTCTCCAGGAAGGAAACGAAGGAAACAAGGCCCGGCTGGTTGGGGAAAGATCGATCCTGGATTCCATCGAAGACTTGCAGGCTGTCCCGGGAGACGTCGATTCCGATATAATGGGTCACGTAGAACCTCCTCGGCTGAAAGAGTCCGGGGAGAGTTCGCCGGGCTGCCCTTCCCCCGCCTGTTCTCGTGAAATGCGGGCTGGAG
>JAPLHW010000094.1 GCA_026389425.1 Coprothermobacterota bacterium | reverse complement strand
GCTTTGTTGATCTCAGTGGATTTCTCCAGCTCCGGCTACTCAGCGGAGACCAATACTGCTGTAGAGGCCATCCGCGCTCACGTCCAGGAAAACAAGCCGGCTGATTTGGAAGTGGCTCTCACCGGTTCCGCGGCTATGGGTAAGGACATGATGACCGCCACTCTGGACAGCACCGGCCAAACTACCTGGGTCACCATCATCCTGGTGGTGGCGGTGTTGCTGCTGGTCTACAAATCCCCCGTCGCCTCGCTGGTGCCGTTGATCACCGTCGCCCTGGCAGCCTTGGTGGCGCGAGGGCTGTTGGGTTGGATCGCCTCCGGCAACATGCAGTTGTCCTCAATGCTGGATGCGTTGACGGTGGTGCTGGTTTTCGGAGCCGGCACTGACTATGTGCTCTTCCTGATCTCGCGCTTCCGCGAGGAGTTGTCCGGCCCTGGAGGCCGCAGCGGGGCCATCCTCCGCACCACTCAACGGATGGCTCCGGTCCTGTTGGCCAGCGCCGGGACGGTGATCCTGGGCCTGCTGGGGATGCTGGTGGCTTCCTTCGGCATGATCCACAGCAACGGCCCAGCCATGGCCCTCAGTATTCTCATCGCCGTGATGGCGGCGCTGACCCTGACCCCCTCGCTGCTTTTCCTCTTCGGCCGCATGCTTTTCTGGCCGTTTCACAAACGGATGGAACGGCAGGATGGCAAGAGAGGTCTGATCAATTGGGAATGGGTCGGCCGCCTGGTGACGCGCAAGCCGGCATGGGTGGTTGGTGTCGTTCTGTTGCTGCTTCTAGCGCCTTACCCGGCCTGGCTGGGAATGCGCACCAGCTTCGATCTGATCGGCGAGATCCCACCCAAGATGGATTCAGCCCGCGGTTTCGCCCTGCTGGGGGAACACTTCCCAGCTGGGGAGATGGCTCCTCTCGAGGTCATCCTGACCTCCCGGGACGATGACCTGCGCAAGCCTGCGGCCCTCGCCTCGCTGGCCGCGTTGACCCGCAAGTTGGAGGGGATCCCCGGTGTCAACGCGGTGCGCAGCGTCTTGCAACCCTCGGCCGATGTCCAAGCCAGGGCAGCGTTCCAGGTCAGCGAGCAACTCCGCGCGACCAGCGCTTCCCTGCTCCAATTCGCCTCCTCCTCGACTTCCAGCGAACTCGCCTCCCTGGCCGTAAACGGAGGGGCATCTGGACAACTAGCGCCGCTGCGCGCTTACCTGGAGGAGTTGAAGGCGGCCTTCCCTTTCCTGGCTAATACAGCTCCCTTCCAAAAAGCTTGGGAGAAGTTGCGAGGGCTGTCTACAGCTGTCGATGAGCTGCTCTCCGCAGCCCGGGTGGATCACCAACTGGCTGTGATGGGGGAGCGCCTCCAGGGGTTAGGAAGTAGTTTGCAGGATCCTGCCGTCCTGCTGGCTGGGAACACTGGCCTGGCGGGATTGACCGAGCTGCGCTCTTACCTGGAGGAACTGGGTAACACCCTTCCCCAGGTGAAGACGGCATCCGGCTGGTCGGAGGGGCTGGCAGCCACGGTGGCGCTCGAGGAGTTGGCCTCGGCTTTCGCTGAGCAGCCCGACGCGCAACAGAACATGTCGCCGCAGGCTGGGATGCTCCAATTGCAGCAGGCCTTGTCCGCGCTGTCCTCTTCTCTGCAGTCGCTGCAGGGGTCGCTGGCCGGTCAACCCCTTTACTTCCTGCCGCAGAACGCAGGGAAAGAGGAGGCAGAAGCGGCTCGTGCCGCCGTGGAAGGGGACCTTCAGGTGTTGCGCGAGGGGCTGACAGCGACTGCCTCCGCACTGGCCGGACAGCCCGCCTACTTCATCCCTGCCTCTTATCTCCAGGAAAGTCCCCTGCTAGGTCAGATGGTGGATCACTACTTCGCGCCGGACGGCTCAGCCACCCAGCTCTCCGTTCTCTTGCAGGATGATCCCTACTCCTTCTCGGCGCTGGAGACCAGCGAGCGAGTAAAAGCAGTCTTGGCCGAGGAGCTCCCCTCCTTCGCCGGGGCCGCTTCGGGTAACTTGGCCGCGTATGTTGGCGGGGTAGCGGCAATGGCCAGCGACATGCGTTCCACTGTCGACCGAGACTTCCTCAAAGTGCAAATCGTGGTAGTTGTCGCCGTCTTCCTGGTCTTGGTCCTGCTCCTGCGCAGCCTGGTGGCCCCTCTCTACCTGGCTCTCTCCGTCATCGTCAGCTACGGAACCACCATGGGCTTGTCGGCGTTGATCTTCCAGCACTGGCTGGGCTTCGGCGGGGTCAACTATGCCCTCCCCATCCTGGTCTTCGTCTTGCTAGTGTCCTTGGGTTCAGATTACAACATCTTCCTCATGTCACGCGTGCGCGAAGAGACTGCCCGTTGTGGCGATCTGCACGAGGGGATCCGCCGTGCCACCGTCTATACCGGCAGCGTCATCACCTCCTGCGGCCTGATCCTGGCCGGAACCTTCGCCGCGCTGGCCTTCTCCCCTATCCGCATGTTAATGCAGATCGGCCTGGCTGTGGCTCTCGGCGTGCTGATAGACACCTTCCTGGTGCGGTCGCTGTTGGTTCCGGCTCTGGCTGCCCTGTTGGGACGCTGGAACTGGTGGCCCAGCCGCAAATAAACTGGCTTGAACATCACCCACTGGGGGTGAGATCGTGTCGCGCTCACCCCCCTAACGGCGGGAATGTGCGCCGGAATTGGCTCCCCAGTCAGTGATGGGGGACAATGATGAAAACGATTCAGGAGGCCGCCATGGAACAGCGCAGCAAAAGCCCGGGAAGGGGAGAGGAAACCCGCCTCCGCTTATTGGACGCAGCGGCTGAATGCTTCGCCCAAGGTGGCTACGACGCCACCTCCCTGCAGGAGATCGTCCGGCGAGCCGGGGTAGCGAAGGGTACCCTCTTCTACCACTTCGCCAACAAGGAACAGCTCTTCCAAGCGCTGCTGGAGCGGTGGATGGAGGAACTGGAGGGGCAGTTGCGTCAAGCTATCAATGTGGCCGGAAGCCTGCCTGAGGGCTTGGCGAGGCTGGATGCGCTGGCCGAGGAAGTCTGCCGTGATGCGAATGGCCGCTTCCAGCTGCTGCTGCAGTTTTGGGCTCAAGCTATGCGGGATCCCAAGGTCTGGGCCGCCTCGATCGGCTACTTTCATCGCTTCCTGAACCTCTTCGCCGGCTTCATCGAGAAAGGGGTCCAGGAAGGGTTCTTGCGGCCGGTGGAGTCGAGATCCACTGCCCGGGTGGCCATTGGGCTGGGAATGGGGTTGTTGCTGCAGGTCTTACTGGATACTCAGCAGGCCGATTGGCCGGCTGTGCTGCGGTACGCTATGCGCCTGCTATTGGAAGGGATTCAGCAGGAAGGCCCTATAGAAACTCATGGCCCTGGGTAAACAAGGCCGGGTACCGCCGGTGACCTTCTATTCGATACAATGAGGGTATGATCGACGGAGCGCAGGCTTGGATGGAGAAGGTGAGACGAACCGTGCTGGCTGCCCTGCGGGGGCAGGATGTGCAGGTCTTCCTCTTTGTTTCGCGTGCCCGAGGAGACCATTCCCCCGCCTCCGACGTGGACATCGGAATCCTCCCAACCAATCCCTCCCTCCCCCTGCGGCTAGCCTCCCTGCGCATACTGCTAGAGGAGATGCCCATCCCCTATGTGGTGGAACTGGTCAACCTGGCTGAGGTCTCCCCGGCTTTTCGGGAGAATGTCTTGCAAGAGGGGATCTTATGGCCGAGCTGAGCCTCCGGCTGGAGGCTTCTTGTTGTGTGTCCTCGATCCCTAGGTAATTCGCATTTTCGACAACGGCCTTCTCTGATTCAAGGCAGTGACAAATTTATTCACTGAAAACGCTGAACTATCGGCGATTCTTCTGTATGGCAAGTTTACCTCATCTCCCGTTGCACCTGGGCCAGCAACTCCTCCACCCGAGCGCGGGTAGCGGTAGTCACTTCCTCCATGACTTGTCGCTCTCTCTTTCCAGGGGCCAGGAAGCTTTCCAGTGAAAGCGGTGCGCCAACTGACAACCCGGCCCGGGCGCGAAAGCGCATCGCCCGTTTGGTGCGCAAGCCGCGTGGTGTCTCCCGGTAGCACACCGCAGCCGGCAGGATCTTCACCTCCCCCGATTCCCCCCTCCGGATCAGCCGCTCTCGTGCCAACAGAGCCAGCAAGACGAAGCCCTGGCGGAAAGGAAGGAGCCCGTAACCTCGCTCGGTGCCGCCTTCGGGAGCGACGATGAGCAAATTCCCCTCAGCCAGACGGTCTGCGGCGTAGCCGATCGCTTTGGGATCTATCGGCAGGCGGCGATCGACCGGGAAGGCGCCCAGAGGAGTGATCAGGGAAGCGATCAGGCGGAAAGGTAAACGATCCAAGAAGAGCTCCTCCTCGGCCATGAAGTAGGGGAAACGGCGGCCGGACAGACAGGTCCCGACGAAAGGAGTATCAGCGACGGCCGGGTGATTGAGGGCGAGGATGGTTGGACCCCGAAGGGGCACGTTCTCCAAGCCACGAACCAGGCGATGGGATAAGTAGCAGGCGGCGAAGAGGCGGAACAGGGGACGGGCCACACGGCAGTAGTTGGTCCGCTGATGGGGACGGCTATAGTCGAAGGGCGCCAGCGGGTCGCGGTGAGGAGAGGCCATCGGCGGGAGGGAATCTTTCACTCCTGAGGTAGGAGAAACCTGAGTCACCGGGAGACTACCGGGTATGCTCTTCCTTGCACAAGCGAGCTACACCTTGTACGTGAAACAGCAGTCAGCTCTCTCAGCGTTCCCTGCAGCGTTTCTTTCCTCATGGGGGGAAGGCCAGGTAGCGAGTCGGGTTGCCACAGGAGGCCAGGAATCGCTGGAAATCAGCCACGCTAAGGGTGATCGTGGCGGTGTTGACGTTGGGGTGAAAGCTGACCTGCTTGTAGGTTTTCAAGTCCGAGTCGATCACTACCCTCACCGCATGGGAGCGGTCATGGAGCAAACCGAAAGGGGAGACGGCTCCCGCCTCCAAGCCCAGGTGTTCCTTCAGCCGTTCGGCTGAGCCGAAGCTGAGGCGGTCCTCCCCCAAGAGTCTCTCTAGCAACCGGATATCGACCCGCTTGGCCGACAAGAGGATGACCAGGTAGTGATGGTTCCCTTTCTTGTTGCGCAGGAAGAGGTTTTTACAGTGCGCCCCGGGGATCGCTTCCCACTCTCGCTCGGCCTCCTCCACCGTAAAGACCGGCGGGTGAGTGTGGCGGGTGTAGGTGATTCCAGCCTGGCGCAAGACATGGTGAACCTTCTCTTCAGCATCGGTGCACATCGTGCCCTCGATCATAGCAGAAGGCCGCAACTGAAGAGGTCTGCCTTTGAGCAAAGCGGCATGATCTCCCAGATCAAGGAGCTGCTTCGTTCAACCAAACGAGCCGGACCTATTTAGGTTATTGCAAGGGAAAAGACAACTGCTCGGCTATTTCCACACAAGGACCCTCTCCATCGTTCGGTAATCGATGGTGGGCAAGTGCTTCACGCCGTCACAATCGAGTCATCTCCAGCGCGTCTTGCAGGGCGAAAGAGTGGCTCGCCCCCTTTTCCTCTCTCCAGAAAATTAGCAGGTTTCTTCTATGGTATGATGATTTATCATATAGATAGGAGGATAAGAAGATGAGTACCCAGAAGGTGGCAATCACCATCGAGGAGAAGCTCCTTCGCCGTATCGACCAGCTGGTCGCCGCACATCGGTTCCCCAATCGGAGCAAAGCCATTCAAGAGGCAGTAGCGGAAAAGCTAGAGCGGCTCGACCGGACCCGTCTGGCGAGAGAGTGCCTTAAGCTGGATCCCACGGTGGAACAACAACTGGCTGATGAAGGGGTCGGGGAGGATCTCGGTGAATGGCCCGCGTAGTAAGAGGAGAAGTGTTCTGGGCGGACCTCAATCCGGCGAAAGGGCACGAACAAGCGGGACGACGGCCGGTGGTCGTGCTTAGCCACGACATGTTCAACGAGCGTTCGGGGACAGTCATCGCTATGGTTATTACCAGTCAACCTCAGGCAGCTGGTTTCCCCCTCACGCTGGAGTTGGAGGATCCCAATATTCCCAAGAAATCCTGGGTGAAGATCAGCCAAGTGCGAACCCTCTCCGTAGATCGGCTGGGTGACCGGATCACGCAGCTTGCTCCTGAGGTACTCGAGACACTGGTCCAAGGCCTGGAAGAGATCATCAGTTGAACTGAATCTCGAGGGAACTGCCATCATGCGGCGTGGCGACAGCGGTTTTATCGTTCTCGTCGGGCATCGAGCCGGCCGGCGGCTACAGCGGAGTTTTCTCTTGCAGGTAGTCCACCGCACCCCCCACTGTACGCAGGCGGGGCAGGGCGGAATCAGGGATCTTCACCTGGAAGGCGTCTTCCACCGCCATCAGGATGTCCAGCAAATCCAGGGAATCGGCGCCTAGATCCTCCACCAGGCGCATCTCGTCGCTGACTTCCGCAGGGAGTTGAATTGCCCCGCCAACAATCTCCTTCAGCTTTTCGATGACTTCGGGTCGTTCCATTCTGATCTCCTTTCTATTGATTCGTAGATTCGGAAATCATGCCAATGACACCCTGCCGGGGGCTATCAACCTCTTGTTCTCGTCTTCGCTTTGCGGTATCGACTTCGGCAGATGCCCTGTCCAGCGCTTCAGCACCTCCATCGAGAGAGAGTGGACGATGGGGAGTGTTTGCTCATTCTACCGGGACCGGGGGAAAGCTTGTATAGTGGGGGTAAATCCGTGAGGTCAGTGAATGAACCGGCAACAGATTCGAGAACAACTTCAAGAGATCGTGAAGGAAATTTTGCAGGAAGATGTCACTGTAGAGGAAACCAGCCGATTTGATCGCGATCTCCCGATGGATTCCCTGGCCATGGTGGAGCTTGGGATGGCGGTGGAAGGTGTCTTTCACATTGAGATCCGCGGGCAGGATCTGGATGGGCTGAAAACAGTCGCAGACTTGATCTCCTATATTCAAGAACATGGGGGAAAGTGATGATTGAATGGGGACACCCTGCCGGGGGCTATTAACTTGCCTTGAAAAGACCATCAATTTCCTTTTGGTGCAGGCGCGTGATCTGAAGCCGTCGCAGTTTGAGGCTTTGGCTCAACTCTTTCCCCTCTTCCAAGCGCCAAAAGGCTAGCTGGAATCGTCGAATGCGCTCGTGCGCTGTAAATCTCTCCCTGTTTAAAGAGACTCGGTCGCAAAGAGCTTTGTATTCAGCCAGGATTTTGGGGTTCTCGGCCAACTCCTCCAGTTGTTGATAGGAAACGTCTTTTCGTTCAGCCAAGGCTCGCAACTCCTGCAAATTCGGGAAAAGGAAAGCAGCCGCATACGGTTTGCCTTGCCCTACCACCACCGCTCGCTCCACCAAGCTTTCGCTTCTCAATTCATTCTCCAAGATGACGGCGTTCACTTTCTCACCATTGGTCAACACCAACATATCATCGGCGCGCCCCAGGATCTTCAGGCAGCCGTCGAGGGTCCATATTCCGAGATCGCCGGTATCAAACCAGCCATCGCGATCGATCAATGAAGATGTCAGCTCGGGGTTCTTGTAGTACCCAAGCATCAAGGTGGGGCCCCGAAAGTACACGCTGCCGGGTTGGCCAGGGCCTAGGAGATCTCCACTCTCGCTTCGTATTTGAATCTCCAGGCCGGGCAATACGCCGCCGACCGTTTGGAATCTTTTATGTTTCGCATCTCGAACGGCAATGATGACCATCGTCTCGGTCAACCCATACCCTTCCACGACGTTGATCCCTGCGGCGTTCATGAAATCATCGACCTTCTCCGGCAGCGGTCCCGCCCCGCTGCTGACCAATTCCAGGTGGTTTCCCAGAGTGGCTCGCAGCTTCTTGAACAACAAGCGGTCAGCCAGGAAAAAGGCAGGCGCGCGAACACAGCGATTCAACCAGGCCATGGCCTTGCGCCAATTGCTTGGCCGGTCAGCCGATGTGAAACGCGGGTCATCGCCGCGCAAGAGTCGGATTGAACGCTGATAACCCAATGCCGATCGCAGGATCAGGCTGACAAAGAGCTTCTTGAAGCGCGACCCCGTCATCGCCTTGCGCAGGAAGGCCTTGTAGATAGTCACCCAGAAATCAGGGACAGTGATCAAGAGAGTGGGCTGGACCTCGGGCAGGTGTTCCCGCAGCTCGCTGATGTTGCTGTAGTACACCGAGGCGCCAACGGAGAGGATGATGTATTCGATCATGCGCTCGAAGGCATGCCAAATCGGCAAAAAAGAGAGGGATTTGTCTTTGCTCGTG
>JAPLHW010000001.1 GCA_026389425.1 Coprothermobacterota bacterium | reverse complement strand
GGACGAGCGCCTCAATCATCTCCTCGCGGGTGCAGGTAAGTTCCTCCAACTTGAGCTCCACCGGGAGGAGGTGCCAGGCGTTGCGACCCTCTTCGTAGGGCGGCGGCAGCTCCAGCGGGAGGCCGGCCAGCAGCAGGCGGTATCGTGCCACCAGAGATTCACGGCGGGCTTGGAAATACTCCGCTTTCTGCAACTGAGCCAAACCAATGGCTGCGGCGATGTCGGTCAAGTTGTACTTGAAGCCGGGCTCCACGACCTCGTAGTGCCAAGAGCCACCCTTCTGATAGCGGTCCCAGGCGTCTCGATCGATGCCATGGAGACGCCAGATGCGCATCCGCCGCGCCAGTTCCTCATCGGCGGTGGTGTTCATCCCGCCCTCTCCGGTAGTGATGCACTTGGTCGGGTAGAAGCTGAAGCATGCCACCTGGGAGGGCAAGCTGCCGATCATCCGGCCGCCGTAGGTGGCGCCGAAGGCGTGGGCGGCATCCTCGACCACAGCCAGATGAAAGGATTGCGCCAGCGCCAGGATGCGCTCCATCGGACAAGGCCTGCCGCCGAAATGAACCGGGATGATTGCTTTGGTGCGGGAGGTGATCTTGCGCTCGATCTCCTCCACGTCGATGTTCAGTGTTCGGGGGTCGATATCAGCCAAGACCGGGGTAGCCCCTTGATGGCAGATCACGTTGGCAGTGGCGGCGAAGGTCCAGTCAGAGGTGATCACCTCATCCCCGGGCCCAATTCCCAAGGCGGCCAAGGCGGTGTGCAGTCCTCCCGTGCAGCTGTTGAATGCAAGTGCTTGGGGCGATCCGATATAGCGGGCAAAAGCCTCCTCAAACTGGAAAGTCTTTCGGCTGGTGGTTAGCCAATCGGAACGCAATACAGCGCTGACCTCAGACACCTCCTCTTCCCCCAACCAGGGGGCGGAGAAAGGCAGAAAAGTAGAGCGACACGCACTTCCGCCGGCAATCCTCGGTTTCGTCATCGTTTCTTTCCTTTCAAGCTTTGTTCCAATTGCTTGTTGGCGATGGTTTTCTCCAGCACGGTTGCCAGTTCTTTCACTAATAACCGCCCATTGAAACGAGACAGGTTGGCGGGCTCTATGAAGTCCGGCAGCTCACCGGCTTGGTAGGCCAGAAAAAGACATTCGATGGCCTTGCTGATGGCATCTTCACTGGTCGGGTTGACCAAAAAAGCAACTCCCGTTTCTTTCAACAGGTCGCGCATCAGTCCTTCCGGCACCAAGCCCAAGATGGGTTTGCAAGCGGCCAGGTATTCGAAGGCCTTGGCCGGATAGATGTGTTCCCCACCACGTTTGGTGCCCAGCACCAAAAGCAGGGCGTGAGAGCGTCGCAGCACATCGATGGCCAGCTCGTGCGGGAGTGCGCCGAGGAACTGCACTGTCTCTTTCAGGCCGAGTGCCTCTACCAACGGGCGCACCCGGGATTCGAAGGGGCCGACGAAAAGCACCTGGATGGATTGTGCTGCCTCCGGCCGCTGGTCCAAAAGCCGGCGCAAGCCCAAGAGAAAAAAGACCGGCGTCTGCGGGCCGTAAAAATCCCCCACATAGGAGATGGTAAAACGCGGATATGGCTCTGGTACCGGTTCCGGGAAGTCAGTTGGGTCGAAGCCATTGGTGATGACAGCGAACTTGTCTCGTTGCAGGGTTGGGTAGCGTTGCCAGAAATCCTCTCGGAAGCCTTCGCTGCAAGTCAAGACGCAGTCGCAGCGTTCCACG
>JAPLHW010000032.1 GCA_026389425.1 Coprothermobacterota bacterium | reverse complement strand
TAATAGGGCTTCATGCTCTTGCTGGCCATGTAGGTGCACCAGCGGAGCAAGGGCATCACGCAGCAAACTGAGCGGAACCAGTCGCCCGTTCAAGTGAGCACGGCTCCTCCCAGCACGGCTGATCTCTCGGGTCAGTGAGAGCGTGCCCTCCTCAATGCCCAGCTCTTGCAGATAGCTTGTGGCAGCATGCACCGGTGAGAGGGTGCCACCCGGCAACTCCAGGGTTGCCTCTACCCGCATCACATCGCCGTGCGAGCCGACCAGGTCGGCCTGGCCGCGGCTGCCCAATAGCAAGGCGAGCGCGTCCACCACCAGTGATTTGCCTGCCCCAGTCTCCCCGGTAAAGACATTTAAGCCGGGTTCCAACTCACACTCCAGAGCGTCTACGATGGCCAGGTTACGGATGGCCAAATAACTAATCACAAGCGCCCCCAATGTAGTTTTCGCTGGATGTCTTGAACGAAGTGTCCGGGCTCCAGGTAGGCCAGCCGGGTCACCTTCGGCGAGAGAGAGATCAGTGCCGGCTGATCGACGCGCACCGGTCCCAGTTCCTGGCCGTCCACCAAGGCCAGTGCCTGTTCACGGCCGCGTGGATGAACGACCACGTTGCTGTCTCGGTTGAGCAATATCGGGCGGGAGAAGAGGCTGTGTGGGGCCACGGCACAAAGCAGAAGGAGGTCCAAAGAGGGGTCGATGAGCGGACCGCCGCAAGCCATGGCATAGGCGGTGGAACCGGAAGGAGTGGCTACCAGAAGCCCGTCTCCCCGTACTTCACCCAATTCTTGGCCGTTGATCTGGATCAACAAGCGGATGCTACGACCTTGTTGGCGGTGCAGGATGGCGCACTCGTTCAATCCGTGAGCCGTTCGACCACCGATCTTTAAGGAAACCATGGTTCGTTCCTCCACCAGCAGATGGCCGGCCAAGATCGCATCTAGGTCGGACAGGATACGTCCCGATGTACTGGCGGAGAGGTAACCCACGTCGCCCAAGTTCACCCCCAAGATGGGTGCCAACTCCCCCGCCACTCGCAGGCAACTCAGAAGTGTGCCATCCCCACCAAGGCTGAGGATCAAGTCCGGAATCTCGGGGGGAAAGGTCCCGCTACCAGACCGCACCGGGGAGCCTATGGGGGCCGCTGGAAAGAGCGTACGCGCTCCCCGCCGCTCGATCTCATCGGCCAAGTCGCGGGCAAAGAGGAGGACCTCCTGGCGGTTGGGGTTTGGATAGATGCCGACTCGTTCAAACATGCTAACGCAGGCTATCGTCTCTTACCGCTTGGGTCACCATGGCGGAGAGTGCCTCTCTCGCCTTTCGGGCAATACCTTCCGGATCAAGGCCGGCTCGGCGAAGAAGCTCGGGCCGGCTACCGACCCCTGGAACCTCCTCGATGCCCAGGCGCACAAGAGGAGGTTGAGGTCGATCCCAGCCCTGGAGTTCTTCCAGCAGCGCTGAGCCGAATCCTCCCGCCAAGACATTCTCCTCTACCGTGATCAACAAAGGGTAAGTACGGCTGGCAACTCGAAGAAGAGGGATGTCGAGGGGGGCGAGGAAGCGAAAGTTGTAGACGGCTGCCTCGATCCCCGTCTCTATCAAGATGGATGAAGCGAGGAGGCAACTCTCCACTGTCGCTCCCAGAGCGAGGAAAGCTAAATCTCGCCCCTCCCGAAGGAGGCTGCCACGACCCCAAGGCATTGCCGCCTGGCCTTCCGGCAGGATCCCTTCTGGGATAGCAGACTTCGGGTAACGAATGGCCACCGGCCCTGGCCGTACCAGCGCGCCAAGGATCATCGCCCGCAGCTCACGCCCATCCGCCGGAGCGAGTATCTCTAAACCAGGGATGCAGCGCAAGAAACTGAGGTCATAGATCCCCTGGTGAGTCGGTCCGTCCCCTGGCACCACACCGGCGCGATCCAGAAGGAAGAGCACCGGTAGGTGCTGCAAAGAGATGTCGTGCAGCAACTGGTCAAACGCTCGCTGTAAAAAAGTGGAATATATGGCCACCACCGGGCGACGGCCTCCCAGGGCTAAACCTGCGGCAAAACTGAGGGCATGCTCCTCGGCAATACCTACGTCGAAGAAGCGGTCAGGGTAGATCCGGGCGAAACCGTCCAATCCCGTCCCATCGGCCATCGCCGCCGTGATGCAGACCGTCTCCGGAATTCGTTCGCCCACTTCCAGCAAGGTAGAGTGTACTACTTCTGTGTAGGTAGGGGGCTCCTGCCGGATAGGCTCTCCGGTGGTGAGTTGAAAAGGTGGAGCGGAGTGAAAAAAAGTAGGGTTCCTCTCGGCCGGCGCAAAGCCCTTTCCTTTGGTGGTGAGGACATGCACCAACACTGGCGAACTGAGCCGCTTGGCCTTGCGTAAAGCTTTCTCCAGAGCTTCCTGGTCGTGACCGTCGATCGGCCCGATATAGAAGAAGCCGAAGCTCTCGAAGAGCATGTTGGGTAAGATGAAAGCCTTGACCCCCAACTTGAGGCGATCAATGAATCGGACCAAACTGCTGCCCACCTTGGGTGAGCGCTCCAGGAAACTTTTTACCGCATTCTTGGTGCGGCGATAACCAAGGGAACTGCGAAGACCCTCCAACTGCCGGGCCAGGACACCGACGTTCCGTGAGATCGAGTGCTCGTTGTCGTTCAGCACCAGGATGAGATCCTTCTGCAGTTGCCCGGTGTTGTTCAAAGCCTCCATCGCCAGCCCACCAGAGAGAGCGCCGTCACCCATCACTACCACGATCTTGTGGTTCTCACCGGCAAGATCTCGTGCGGCCCTCAGACCAAGGGCCTGGGAAAGAGAAGTGGAAGCGTGGCCTGTGTTGGTTACATCAGAGGGGGATTCTGCGCGAGCCGGGAATCCGCACAGCCCGTCTTCTTGACGCACCCGGCAGAAGGCTTCCTGACGTCCGGTGATGAGCTTGTGGGTATAAGTCTGGTGACCAACATCCCACACCAACAGGTCGGCAGGGGTATCGAAGACACGGTGCAAGGCAATCGTCAATTCCACTACGCCCAGGTTCGAAGCCAAGTGCCCCCCGCTGATCGAGACTTGCTCGATGATTCGAGTCCGGATCTCTGCCGCAAGTTTCTCCAACTCCCCCATCGAGAGCCCTCTCAAATCGGCAGGCTGGGAAATGTTTTCCAACAAACTGCTCATCTCTGTCGCTCGACCAAGTAGGTGACCAACATGCGCAGGAATCGCGGCTCGCCGGGAAATCCCTCCAAGGACGCCAATGCAGATCGACTATACTCCTCCACTCGTCGGCGAGACTCGTCGGGACCGAGCGCACGTGCCCAGGATAAAACGTCCTCTCCCGGTAAATCGAGCAAGTCGTCAACCAGTTGGAAGGCCAGACCCAGCTCCAGGCCATAGAGCTGCAAAATCCTCTGCTGCGTTTCGTCGCCTCCGCCCAAGGCAGTCCCCAAGCGCAAGGCCAACTGAAAGAGGCGGGCAGTCTTGCGTTCGTTCAGCCATCGCCAGCCCTCTTCGTCCCGCTGGCGGGGCTCGATGTCCACGAACTGGCCACCGATCATCCCTTCCGCACCTACTGCGCGGCAAGCCTCCTCCATCAGTTGGCAAGCCTCCAAAACGGGAAGGGCAACCAAGCTACGAGCGATCAACTGGAGACCCAAAGCGAAGAGGGCATCCCCCACCAGAATCGCTTGACCTACCCCGAAAACACGGTGCACCGAAGGTTTCCCACGGCGCTGATCGGCGTTATCCATTCCCGGTAAATCATCGTGGACCAGTGAGAAAGCGTGCAGGCACTCCACCCCCGCTGCTGCTGCCAGAACCGACTGCCATCCGCTGCCAGACGAGCCTCCTGGCAATGAGCTGCCTCTGCACACGGACTGGCATGCCCACAGTAGAAGGGCTGGGCGCAGACGCTTTCCTTCCCCCAACGCGGCGTAGACCAACATCTC
>JAPLHW010000007.1 GCA_026389425.1 Coprothermobacterota bacterium | reverse complement strand
GGGAGAACCGAGAAGCGCGTCAGCGTCTTCGCCTGAACACTCTCGTCTCCCATTTCGATAGGCTTCGAAGCTCCTCTTTCGGAGCCTGTTTCGTTTGGTCCAAGCGATGTTCGTTGATAAAGTAACCATCACCGTTCGCGGCGGGCGCGGCGGCGATGGCTGTTTGGCCTTTCGCAGGGAGAAATTCGTCCCCAACGGAGGACCCTCGGGAGGGAATGGCGGGCGCGGAGGTGACGTCATCCTGGAGGCCAGCCAACACCTCGACACGCTCGTTGACTTCACCTACAAGCGGCTTTATGAGGCCGCTGCGGGCAAGCCCGGCCAAGGTTCCGATATGACCGGCGCCGAAGGACAAGACTTGATCGTGATGGTTCCCAAGGGCACAGTGGTGTACCGTCGAGATGGGCATGATAGCACGCAGCAGCGTGTCCTGGCCGACTTGGTCAACCCGGGGCAACGTATCGTAGTGGCCAAAGGTGGACGCAGTGGACGCGGCAATGCCTCCTTCACTACTTCTACCCATCGCGCCCCCCGCTTGGCAGAACGAGGAGACCCCGGCGAAGAGGTGGAATTGACCCTGGAGTTACTTCTCTTCGCTGACGTTGGCTTGATCGGCAAGCCAAACGCCGGCAAATCCACTCTATTAGGCGCTCTCTCCGCAGCCGCCCCGAAGGTTGCCGACTACCCGTTCACCACAATCCAGCCAGTTTTGGGAGTGATCACCTTACCCGACCATCAACAAGCTGTGCTGGCCGAGATCCCCGGGCTGATCGAAGGTGCTTCGCAGGGCGCGGGCTTGGGGCATCTTTTTCTCCGGCACGCCATGCGAACGCGAGTTCTGGCTTACCTGCTGGACCTTTCCAGCGATCCCCTGGAGGATTTCGCCACCCTCCGGCAGGAGATCTCTCGCTACGACCCACTCTTGGCCCAGCGGCCGGCCCTGGTGGTGCTGACCAAGGAGGATCTTTCCTCCCCCGCCGAGGTGTTGCGCATCACCACGCTCTTGTCCGGATTTGGGCTCTTCGTGCTGTCGACCTCCGCCTTGGCACGGACTCATCTGGAGGATCTTCGCCAAGCCCTGCAAGCGGTGCTGGCAACAGCGCCTCTTGTGCCGGTGCAAGCGCCCACCCGGCGCGTGTACACCCTACAGGCCGACGATGAACGAGCGATGCAAGTGCGCAGGCTCGGCGAGGGTCTTTTCCAAGTGGAAGGGTTGGTCGCCGAGAGGCTGGTGGCTCGCACCGATTTGGACAACGAGGAGGGCGTCAAGCGTCTGCAGAAACAACTGGTTCGCCTGGGCGTGGAACGCGAGTTGCGCAAGCTGGGAGTAAAGGATGGGGACATCGTACGGATCGGCGCGGATGAATTCGACTATCGGCAAGAGGAAGGTTCCGGTGACCGCTGAACACCGCATCGGCTTGATGGGAGGGGCCTTCAACCCTGTGCATTACGGACACCTGGCCGCAGCAGAGGAGGCCCGGGAAAGCTTCCTCCTGGAGAGGGTGATCTTCCTCCCCTGCAGCCAGCCGGTGTGGCCCAAGGGTGAATTGGCCGATGCCGAGATTCGCTTTTCCATGGTTGCCCTGGCTATCGCCGAGAATAAAACCTTCACCTGCTCGCGCCTAGAGCTAGAGCGCTCCGGCCCTTCCTACACAGCGGACACCCTGCGTTTTTTTCATGCTAGCCACCCAGATTGGCGCTTGTTCTTCATTACCGGGCTGGATGCCGTGTTGGAGTTCGGCTCTTGGCGGGATCCTGAGGGGGTGCTGGAGTTGGCTGAACTGTTGGTAGTGACTCGCCCCCCCTATCAAATTCCGCCATCTTTCCCCTTGTCCGGCAACCTACGCGTCCACTTGATTCGCACCCCCGGGCTAGCCCTATCCTCCAGCGAGATCCGAGACCGGGTACGCAGCGGCCGGTCGATTCGCTACCTGGTTCCACCGCTGGTTGCTGCGACCATCGCGAAGGAGAATCTATATCAAGAGAGAAAGGAGTAGATAGCCTGTGGCTAGACAGCTTGTGGCAGCATGTGCTGTCGAACTTGAGACGATCGTTGATGCATTCGTGGAATTGATGCTGGAAAAGCAGGCCGAGGAGGTGGTGACGCTGGATCTCCGTGGGATTTCTGCCTTTACAGACAGTTTTCTGATCGCCACCACCGAGACCCCTCGCCAGGCCAAGGCTTTGTTGGAGGATCTCTACGGGAAAGCCAAAGAACTGGGTATGCCGGTGCGCGGCGTGGAAGGAGCCGAGGACGGGCGCTGGATTCTCTTCGACCTCAATGAGGTTGTAATCCATCTTTTCACTCCCCGCTTCCGCCAGTTCTACGACCTGGAATCCTTTTGGGGTGGGGCGGCCAAGAAAGTTTACCTGTGATGAAGGAGAGGGGCAAGCTGGTATTGGTCGACGGGAACAGCCTGCTCTACCGCGCCTACTTCGCCCTCCCTAGTCTGGTAACACGTGAAGGGCAGGCCACGGGGGGGGTGTACGGCCTTGCCAACATTTTGCTCAAGCTGATCGAGGAGGAGAAACCCGATTTCGTGGCCTTCGCCTTCGACCTGAAAGAGCCAACCTTCCGACATCGAGAGTACGCCGACTATAAGGCCAACCGCCCAAAGACCCCATCCGATCTGGTGGAGCAGATGAGCTTGGCGCACGAGCTGGCCGACGCCTTCGGCATCCCGGTCTTCGAGTGCCCCGGTTTTGAGGCGGACGACGTGATCGCCAGCCTGGCCGTTCGCGCAGCTGGAGAGGGGAAAGAAGTCCTCATCCTTACCGGCGACCTCGATACACTGCAATTGGTTAGCGAACAGATCACCGTGCTTCACCCGCGACGCGGCATCAGCGAAACGGTTCGCTTCCACCCGGATGACGTGCGCAGTCGCTTTCACCTGGACCCCCAACAGATGGTGGACTACAAATCACTGGTTGGAGACCCGTCGGACAACCTGCCGCGTATCCCAGGGATGGGCGAGAAGACGGCTCAGGATCTACTGGCTCGTTTCAACTCGCTGCAAGGCATCTTCCAACACCTGGACGAAGTGCCGGGTAAGGTTCGCTCTATATTGGCGGAGAACCGAATCCAAGCCGAGCGGAATCAAGCTCTGACGCAGTTGGTCCTGGACTTACCGCTGGAGGTCGACTGGGAGCGGTTGCGCTTCAGTGGCCTGGACCCGGAACTTGGAAGAGCCCTCTTCACGCGCTTGGAATTCAAGTCCCTATTGGATAAATTACTTCCGCCGCTAGAAGTTCCAACGGGCGAGCTTTCCATCCACCCCTGGGAAGAGTGGCAGAACATGCTGCCGCAGGCTGTCGAGTTGCCGAGGGCTATCGACTTGCCGGCCTGCGCTTTTCTCGCCATTCCCGGCGAGCCCCAAGCTTTGGCGTGGGCTCAGCAGGGTGAAGCCTGGAGCGGCACTTTCCCTACCGTCTCCCCAGAACCGGACCTCTTCCAAGTACAGGAGGCAATCCCTTCCGGCGTTTCTTCCTTCTTAAGCGACCCCCTGCAGGAGAAGTGGACGCACGACTGGAAGGAGGCCTGGAAGTCGCTCCAGCGAGTGGGCTTGGAAGTGCGGGGGGTTACCTTCGATACCATGTTGGCTTCCTATCTGGCCCAATCAGCGCGAACCTCGCACGGCTTGATGCAGGTCTTCCTGGAGAAAGCGAAACGCCCGCTGCCGGAGGAACCCGGGGCATCACCTTCTGCCAGGGCGGCCTGGGGCGCCTGGGCCATCTTCCAGTTGAAGCCGTTGTTGGAGGAGGACCTCCGCCGACTCGGATTGGAAGAATTGTTTCATACCCTGGAGATGCCGCTGGCGGTTGTCTTGGCCGAGATGGAGATGGACGGGATCCGCGTTTCCCGACGCGTCCTGGAAGAGCTGCGCCGGGAGGCCGATGGGAGGCTGTCCGCTCTCTCT
>JAPLHW010000082.1 GCA_026389425.1 Coprothermobacterota bacterium | reverse complement strand
AAGGCAAACATCCCAGCCACGATATTTCCGGGGAACATGGCGATGCGCGTGTTGAAGGTCATCACCGAGTCATTGTAAAACTGGCGCGAGAAGGAGATCAGGTTTTCGGTGTTGCGCAATTCTTCCATCAGTTGCATGAACTCTTGCGTCGCTTTCAAGTCCGGGTATGCTTCAGCTACGGCCAGGAGACCGCGCAGGGCTTGGGTCAGAACGCCCTCTGCCTGAATCTTGTCGGGAATGGTGGTGGCATTGACCGCCGCCGCCCGCGCTTGGATGACCTTGGTCAGGGTCTCCTGCTCGAAATCCTTGTATCCCTTGACTGTGTTAATCAGATTGGGGATCAAGTCATACCGTCGCTTCAACTGAACGTCTATCTGCGCCCAGGCGTTCTCGATGCGTTTTTTCAGTGAGATAAAGCCGTTATAGCTGGCAATAAACCAGATGACGATGATGGCAATGATGCCAAGAATAATCCACACTGCAAGCATGTCGCGTTACCCCTTTCCTTTCCCCGTTTTCACGGAAGTGATGTCCTCATCCGGAAGTATAGCAGTATCGTGCTGCCGCAGGCTATAAATCAAGTGGGTGAGTGATCAAGTGGTTAAGTGATTAAGTGGCTAAGTAAAAACGAAGAAAGATCAACATCGACATCAACACCAAGATGGGTGCTGGCTTTGCCTTCATGGACAACTACCCTACCACATTACTCGTAACGGAGGGCTTGGATGGGGTTTAGGCTGGCTGCCCGCTGGGCGGGGTAAAAACCGAAGAAGACTCCAACCGCCACTGAGAAAATGAACCCCAGTCCGACCGCGCTGAGGCTGATCACTGGCGGCCACCCGGCCAAATTGGCGATGGCGACGGAACCGATGTACCCGATGACAATGCCAATCAACCCGCCCGTGGTGGAGAGGACGATGGCCTCGATCAGGAACTGCAGGACGATATCTCGCCGCAAAGCGCCGATGGCCTTGCGCAATCCGATCTCCCGCGTGCGCTCAGTAACTGAGACCAGCATGATGTTCATGATGCCGATCCCCCCTACCAACAGGGAGATGCCGGCGATCCCGGCCAAGAGGATGGTGAAGTACCCCAGAACGATGCTAAGGGTGCCGAGGATGTCTTGTTGGCTGAAGATGGTGAAATCAGCCTCCTTCCCATCAGCGATGTTATGGCGCAAACGCAGAAGAGAATCCACCTCAGCGGCGATTTCCGGCATGAGGTCCACATCGGTTGATTCTACGCTGATCGAGCCGAGGTTCTTATTGCCGAAAAGCAGTTTTTGCCCGGTCGTGATGGGGATCAGGATGCGGTCATCCCAGTTGAGGAAGCCCGATGCCCCCTTGGGAGCGGCCACCCCGATCACCCGCAGGACGCCACGCGTGGTCTCCTGGGTGCGTGGATCCTGGGTGATCACCTCGATGGTCTGTCCGACCGGGTTGGTGCCGTCGAAGAGTTTTTCGGCGACGAGCGAGCCCAGCACTGCCACGCGTTCCCAGTGATCCACTTCAGTCTGGGTGAAGAAGCTGCCCAGTTGGACCGGGGAGTTGAGGGTAGTCTCATAATCTGGGGTGGTGCCGATGACGTTGGTGCTGGTGTTCTTGTCCCCCGCCACCACCTGGGAGATGCGGCCGGACGAAGGGATCACCGCCTTGATGCCTCGAATTTGAGTTAGGGATTGGGCGTCTTCCACAGTCAGCTTGCTCTGGGTTCCGGCTAAGCTGACCCCGCCGGTGCTCATTTGTCCTGGGATTACCAGGAGGATATTGGAGCCAAGGGACTGGATCTGGTCGGTCACTGCCATTTGGGCGCCGGTGCC
>JAPLHW010000050.1 GCA_026389425.1 Coprothermobacterota bacterium | reverse complement strand
CGGGAGGCTGAGGAAGCCCTGGCCTCTTTCCTCCGGCAGGGGATGGTGACCGAGGACGACGGCATCTATAGCGTGGTCCACTGGGCGAAGCGCCAGTACCTCTCTGACCGCTCCAGTGAACGGGTGCGACACTTCCGGCAGAAGGAGGCGGCGCAGGTCTTCTCCCCTGCTGCGACGGTTGCAGAGATGGAGGACACCCAGCCCGTCAAGGTCTGTGACTCTCCTTCCAGCACTCCCGATGAAACGGAGATGAAACGTTACGGTAACGATTCGGTAACGACGAAGAAACGTTTCAGAAACGTTTCCGTAACGCCCCCAGAGTACAGAGTACAGAGAACAGAAAAAGATAACCCCCGCCATCTGGCCAAGGAAGCGGCTCGCAAGGCTTGGCGCGTCCGGCTGCGAGCGGGGGTTGATCCTCCATCGCTGGTGCGCTGCGCCGCTGCCTACGCCGAGGAGTGCCAGCGGCTGCAGACCCCGGCGCGCTTCATCCTGCACCCCGCCACCTTCCTCGGTCCCACCCTGCGTTACCTGGACTACCAGGAGCCTGGCGTCTTGGAAAGGAAAATGGACCATGAATTCCGCGGACCACGAGCTAGTGAACTCGTTCCCAGCGATGCAATCGATCGGCGAAATTCAGGGGATGATCTCAACCTTCTCTTCCTCGCCTGAGCCTGGCCCCGAACCAAAGCAGCGGCTCTGCCCGCAATGCGGCCTTCCCTATCGCAGTTTGCTCCTGGGCAAGCAGTGGTTCAGCAGCCCGGCCTGCGATTGCCGCGACCGCATCGAGCGTGTTCAGTTGGCCCAGGAGTGGAAAGAGGAGGAGCGGGACCATCGTCTGCGGGAAGCCGGCCTGGGGGCGCGTTGGCGCCAGTGCAGTTTCCAGCAGTTCGAGCAGAACGAAGGCAATCACCTGGCCCTGGAGCGCTGTCGTGCCTATGCGCAGCAATGGCCCCAACAAGCTCGTTTGCGGGAGGGGAGCGGCCTGCTTCTATCCGGATCGACCGGGGTAGGGAAGAGCCACCTGGCCGCGGCCGTCGCCCTGGCATTGTTGGAGCGCGGCGCGAAGGTCCTCTTCCGCAACACCAGCGCCTTCCTCTGCCGATTGAAGGACGGGTACGCCGAGGACCGCTCCGAGCGCCAGGAGATGGAATGCCTGGAAGCTGCCGAGCTGCTGGTGCTGGATGACTTGGGGGTGGAACGCGACTCCCCCTGGGAGCGGGAGACCCTCTACCGCGTGGTCAACGGCCGCTACGAGCAACTGAAGCCGATCATCGTCACCACCAACGCCGATCTGAACCTGTTAGAGAAAAGCCTTGGGCCGCGCACTTTCGGCCGCCTGCTGGAGATGTGCCTGCCTCTTCAGGTGGGGGGGGAGGACCACCGCCGCAAGAGCTCCCGGCAGCGCAAGGACAGGTAGCGCCTTGCTGTCGAGAGCCCGCTTCGGCGGGAACAATCAGGGGCGGCGTCTCCCGCGACACCCGGGAGCTCCGCCGCCCCGCCCCGGAGTTCCACAGCCCCGCCC
>JAPLHW010000205.1 GCA_026389425.1 Coprothermobacterota bacterium | reverse complement strand
CTGCCGGGGGCTATCAAGCTGCCGGGGGCTAGAAGGCGGCTTCGATCCAAGCGCGCCTGACCGTGCCAGGTCAGGCGCGCTTGGTGTTGACCAGGTAAATCCCCGCCAGCACGGTCAATCCCCCCACCACCTGTGTCCAGGAGAGTGGCTCTCCAGCCAAGGGAACGGCCAGGATAGCGGTGAGTACCGGCTGAATGATCATTGTCGGTGCTACCAGCGAGGCGGGCAGGACCCCCAGAGCATAGCCCAGCGAGAGGTAACCGGCTACCTGGGAGATCAGCGCCGCGCCCAGAAAGGAAAGGATCGCCGGGAGGCCGTACCCCCACAAGGAGAAGCCGGCCATGACATTGACCGGGATCAGCACCAGGCCTGCGGTGACCACCATCAGCCAGAGGTGAGTGAGCGTATTCAGGTGTACGCGGCTTCGCTGGGTGAAAAGGAAGTAGCCCGCGTAGAAAAAGGAGGAGCCTGCCGCCAGCAGATCTCCGGTTCCCGTCCCCGGGTGCCTCAGAAAGTCGCTCCCTAGGACGAAGACGGCACCGGCCAAGGCCAAGGCCAAACCACCCCAAAAACGTCTCCCCAGACGCTCCTTCCAGAGAAAGAAAGCCACCAAGGCAACCCAGAGCGGAGCGATATTATTCAGCAGTGTTGCATTGGCCACATTGGTGAGAGCCAGGGAGAATCCCCAGGTGGCATGGTCCAATCCGCTGAAGACGCCGGCCAAGATGGGGAGGAGAATCCACTTGGCACCCGCTTGGCGCTCCACCCTCGGCTGAAACATGAAGAAAGGGAAAAGTACGACAGCCGCTACTGCCATCCGGTAGAAGCTGACCACCGGCCCCGGAGCCTGGGACCAGCGGATGAAGAGGGAAGAAAAGGTCAAGGAGAGGATCCCCACCAGCAGTGCTAGGTAGGGCAGCGCTTTCTTCATGCGGGCAGCAGCCCTCGTCTGGTCAAGCTTCCCGCTGGTGAGCGGCACGGATCGATCGGCAGCATTGGGCATCGCACCGTTTTGGGAAGTGATTCTGGTAAGCTGCTCTTTGGGCATGCCTCGATAGAATCGCACAGCCTGAGAGGGGAAGTCCAGGCATGGGTAAACCCCATAAACGCTTGATGCCGCGGGACATGGGATCGGCCTTGTTCATCGCCATCGCCCGAATCTGCTATAACAGGGTCTATGGAAACCTGGGACGCAATTCGCACAAGACGGTCAATCCGCAAGTACAAGCCGCTGCCGGTGGAAGAGGACAAGCTGGCGCGCCTCCTGGAAGTCCTCCAATTCGCCCCCTCGGCCAAGAACCTGCAGCCCTGGCGGGTCATCCTGGTGCGAGAACCGGCCACCATCGAGAAGTTGGCGGTAGCCTGCCGCAACCAGAAGTATCTCACCCAAGCCCCGATCCTGCTGGCAATCTGCGGCCAAGAGGGGGAAGCCTACCAGAGCATGGGCGGGTACTGGAACTCGCTTGCCGTGGATTGCGCGATCCTGCTCGACGAATTGAGTTTGGCCGCCCGCTCGGAAGGATTAGGAACCTGCTGGGTCGGCGCCTACCATGAGGAGGAGGTGAAAACCGTGCTGGGGATCCCGGCAGATACCCGGGTGATCGCCCTTACCCCCCTCGGTTACCCGGACGAGGAACCCAACAGGCGGCCTCGCAAGGCCCTTTCGGAGGTGCTCTTCCTGGAGCGATGGGGCCAGAGCGGCGAGTAGCCTGAGGCGCGACGAGGGGGAACGATGCTGATCATTCATGTTTTCGTACACGTCAAAGCGGAGCATCTCGATGCTTTCCGCTCAGCGACCCTGGCGAATGCCCGGGCAAGCCTGCTGGAGCCAGGAGTGGCTGGCTTCGATGTCCTTCAAGAAAGCGGCGACCCGACCCGCTTCCTGTTGGTGGAAGCGTACCGAACGCTGGAGGATCCCGCCCGGCACAAAGAAACCGCACACTACCAAGTTTGGCGTACTGCCGTGGCTGAGATGATGGCTGAACCGCGAACCAGCGTGCAGTACGTGAACGTCCTCCCTGACGAGAGCGGCTGGGGCTGACGAAGTCGCCGGAGGCGCGATTGCGCTTTGAGTTCGCTACGGCCGGCCGCGTGCTGTTCGGCCCCGGTGTCCTCTCCGAATTAGGTCCGGCGGCACGCAGCTTCGGTACCCATGCACTGGTGACCCTCGGGGGAGAGGCCGAGCGTGGACGGCAGGCGCTTGACCTCCTTGCGGCACAGGGGGTAAAAACCTTCCCCTATCCCGTCCGAGGGGAGCCAACCTTGGAGATGGTGCGCCAAGCGGTGTGTCTCGGCCACGAAGCCGAGGTGCACCTGGTGGTCGGCTTCGGTGGGGGCTCCGTGCTGGATCTCGCCAAGGCCGCGGCTGCCCTCCTGACCAACGAGGGGGATCCCCTCGATTACCTGGAGGTGATCGGAGGGGGCCAGTTCTTGCGCCAGCCCTCCCTCCCGGTGATCGCCATCCCCACCACCAGCGGCAGCGGCTCAGAGGCCACCCGCAACGCGGTCCTGTTCTCTCCCACTGACCGGGTCAAAGCTAGCCTTCGCAGCCCCACCCTGCTTCCCAGACTGGCCTTGGTGGATCCTTCCCTGACGGTCAGCCTGCCGCCCCAACTCACCGCCTCGACCGGGCTGGACGCCCTCACCCAACTGATCGAACCTTTTCTCTCACGATGGGTCAATCCGCTGGTCGAGGCGCTCTGCCGGGAAGGGATGGCCCGTTCGGCTCAATCGCTGCGGGCTGCTTATTACGACGGGATGAACCTGGCTGCACGGGAGGATCTGGCCCTGGCCAGTCTGCTTGGAGGGATGGCTTTGGCCAATGCCGGCCTTGGTGCAGTGCATGGATTAGCGGCAGCCATCGGTGGCATCTTCACTGCCCCGCACGGGGCTGTCTGTGCCCGCCTGCTCCCGCTTGTCTTTGAAGCGAACTGGTACGCTGTCCAAATGAGAGCATCGCAGGAAATCCTCACCCGCTTCCGAGAAGTCGCCGCTGTCCTCACCGGTAAGCCCCAAGCGGCCGTCGAGGAGGCCATCAACTGGTTGACCGGGCTGGTCGTTGAGCTGCAGATCCCGGGCTTGGCTTCTTACGGGATCGCCCCCGGCGACTTCCCCGCGTTGGTCGGGCAAGCCGCACGGACCAGCAGCATGCAGGGTAACCCGGTACTGCTGGAACCCGATGAGCTGTCGCAGGTGCTGGCCTCTGCCCTCTAATTACGCGAAGAGCACTCCTTGGCAGGAAGGTGACAAGGTAAGAGTAAGAGGGCTGGGGACGCGTCCCCAGCCCTCTTACGGGTGTGCAACCCAGCCGATGTGTTAGGGCCGAGGGAAAACCAGGAAACAGGGCTCGTTGGCTTGCAGCCAGAAGCCGCCGCTGACATCGAAACGGCCGATCTCTTCCTTGATGTTCACGTAGCGCAATCCATCATAAGCCCAGGCGGCTCTTCCAATGATGCTGAGGTCAGCAGCCGAGTCCAGGGTGTAGTAGGAATTCATCTGCTTGATCAATACCCGCTCCCACGGGATTGAACCAAGGTACGGATTGCCGACGGCGTTCCATCCGGGGGAGAGGTAGATCTGCATCAACTCGCCACCGTAGGGGACTCCCATGATCGGGTAGGATAGGGGTTGCGTTAGAGCTCGGACCAGGAGCCAGTATGCTTCGCCGGGAGCCAGGGTAATCTCTTCGCGCGTCTGATAGCGGCCCAGGATCGGGTCCCATTGGAAGAGCAACCACTCACCGGGCAGGTTGTCGAAAACGTTGTTCGGGTTGGGATCGGTGATGAGGGGCAAGGAGAGCAGATTCCAGCCCGGTTGGATGGTCAGCGGGAACTGGAAGGCGCCGGCCGCCCAAACTTGGCAGCCCCAGAAGGGATTCGAGGTTCCCAGGTAAAGGCCTCCATTGGCAGCCTTCAGCGTACGGAATCCATAGTTGTTGGGGTCTCCGAAACCGGTCAATGTCACCGGCGACCAGGACAATCCGTCCTTGGTCTTCCAAAGGTCAGCGCCTGCACCCAGCAAGAGCAGATCGATCATCCCCTGGCTCAAGGGGTCCAAAGGCGGTGGCAGGGGTCCGACGAAAGCGGGGAGATAGCGCAAGAAAACGGAAGCGTCGAAGGTTCCCAGATATAGCACATCATCGTAGACTTCCAGGCTCCAGCAATAGAAGTTCATCATGTTGCCGAAACCGGAGGACCAGCCGCTGAGCGGGTGCCGGGGTTGCGTAACCGGGGGCGGAACGGCTGGGTTGCGATCGCCCACCAACAGCTCCCAACTGTTGTCCGGGTGCACCCGGATCAAGTCAAAGCCCTTGAAAGTTTCGTAACCGCTAAGGAAGGGAATGCCCAGCGAGCCGATGTAGAGGTCGCCCTTGAATTCTTTCATCGTCCCCGCCCAGACGTTATAGCAGTCACCGGCACCGTCCCCCACGATTTTGACGAAGTCAGCGTTACCGGTCGGTTCAGCGACGGTGCTGGCCCACACCTGGAAGCCCGTCCTGTTCTCCGTTCCCACATAGAGCTTACCGTTATAGCTGGTTAAAGAGACGACTCCGCTGTTGGTGGTGTCGGTGGTGCTGAAGTCCATTACTTTCTTCCAGCTCCCGGACGTTGGGGTGATGGTGTCGGTGCACCAGACGGAGGGGCCAACCCCCACTCCCACGTATAGCTTGCCGTTGTGCATGGCCGAGGCGCGGGTCTCCCGGCCCATCAGGGGCGAGACCGCAACGGGGGACCATTCCGTCCCGGTAGCGCTGCTGTAGATCAGAGCAGCTTTATCCGGGCGGGCGAAAGTAAGTCCCCCTGTGAAGGCATAGATGGCTGACTGGCCGTAAAGATCGGTGAAAGTCGCCATTGAGCGCAGACCCATCGAGGTAGGAACCTGGTACGGCATCGACCCGTCCATGGCGCGAAGGTAGGATGGAACCTGCGGCGCCTCGTAGACGCGGCTCCAGACCCCGTTGTGCAGACGCCAGATCTCGGTTTGGCTGCCAGCGTTCCAGGCTTGGAAGGCCGCTTCATCCTTGACGAAGACGGCGGTGGGCGTGCGCATGAGGAAATCCTGTAAGAAAGGGGTTTGCGGGACATCGGGCAACTGAGGCGGACGGGCTGTTGGCGTCACAACGGCCCAAATTTGTTCCCACATTACGTTGAAATTTGTCTGGTACCGTCCGGTGCCGATGTACAGATCGCCCTCAAAACTGGTCATCGACCAAGCATAGGAGTTGGTCCGGTCGAGGAATCCCCCCGACACCATTTGCGAGAAATCCTTCTGCGACAGACCGTAGGTATCGGAATACTCCAAGGCTTGATCGCTGCCGGGATCCACCGCCGGTTCCTCACTTGCCGCCAGCGCTGAGAAAGGAGCAAGAACAAACATTACTACCAACAGGAAAACGAGAGTCCTTCGCATTATCTACCTCCTTGTGATCCTTCCTGATCATAGCAAGAGCAAGGGGAAATGGATCAATCTCCGCGGCGATCAAGGCTGATAAACGACCCCGGGCTGGGCTAATTCAGCTTGCCTTCCTGTGGATCGAAGCTCACCTACCAGTTGCGCCCCGACCTCCGCTTCGCCGTGATTGATTAGCAGGCGCGCTTTCCCGGTCTTACTCAGCCAGGCCAACAGGGTGGGCCTGTCGGCGTGCGCGCTGAATCCGTTGATAGTGAAGATCCGCGCCTTAACAGCGATAGTCTCGCCGAAGATGTGCACCTTGGACGCTCCGTCCACGATGGCGCGCCCCAAGGTCATCGCTGCTTGGTAGCCGACAAAGATGACAGCGCATTCCGGCCGCCAGAGGTTGTGCTTGAGATGGTGCTGTACCCGACCGCCCTGGCACATCCCGCTTCCTGCAATGATGATCACCCCATTCTTCTCGTTGATCGCTTTCGATTGTTCGGCAGTCGGGGTGGAATGGCAGCCCGGGAAAGAGAAAGGATCCTCTCCCCTCTCCAATAAGGCTTGCGTCTCCTGATCCAGATCCTCGGCGTGGCGGCGGTAAACTTCGGTCAAGTTGATCGAGAGGGGGCTGTCCAGGTAGACGGGATTGGCCGGCAGTTGTTTCCCCTGGCGCAATTGGCGCAAATAGTAGAGCAAGTCTTGTGATCGTTCCAGGGCAAAAGCGGGGATCACCACATTGCCGTCGGCATGGTAGACCCACTGGATCGCCTCGCGTAGCTCTTCAATGGATTGATCCAGCGTTTTATGTTGGCGATTGCCATACGTTGATTCACAGACCACCAGGTCGGCCTCGGGCGGATCGGCCGGGTCCGGCACCACATTTCGCCCAGGGCTGCCCAGATCCCCGGAAAAAAGCACCCGTTTCCCCTCCGCGCGCAGTTCCAGGAAGGCCGAACCAAGGATATGGCCGGATTGGTGCATGACCATCTCGATATGGTCCGGCAAAGCCAAAGGGGTGTCGTAGGAAAGGGGGTGGAACTGCCGCATCGCGTAGAGCACATCCTCTTCGCTGTAGAGGGGGAGCATAACCTCTTCCCCCGCCCGATTCTTCTTGCGGTTCTGGTGAAGGGAATCCTCCAACTGCACTTTGGCCGAGTCGAGGAGGATGAACTGGGCCAGATCACGGGTCGCTCCCGTGCAGTAGATCGGCCCGCGAAATCCTTGGCCGGTGAGCATAGGAATCCGGCCGCAGTGATCGAGGTGGGCATGGGTCAGGAACACCGCTTTGATGGAGGCTGGGGTAAAGGGGAACTGGCGATTTTTAAACTCTTCCGTGGGGTTCCCTTGAAAGAGCCCGCAGTCGATCAGGAAGGGGCCGCCGGGAGCCTCCACCAGCAGTGAAGACCCTGTAACTTCGTGGGCTGCGCCGATCGGAACGATTTTCATCGATACGTCTTCCTTTCCGTGAAGAGGCGAGTATTTTTCTGCTATCCTACTGTAAGGAAATGATCTCATGAAAACAACTAGGAGGTATCCGAGATGAAACGATGGTTCACTGTGGTCGTATTGGCCACTCTAGTCGTGATCGCCTTGACGTCTTGCGGCGGGCCGCCCCCGCCCTCTCCCACTCAGGCTACCCAGGCCTCACCGTCCCCCACCCCCACATTGCCCCCCAGCCCCACGCCGAAGCCGTCTCCCAGTCCAACCCCCACCCCATCACCCAGCCCAACCCAGACACCCCCCTCGCCGGGTCAGCTTCCCAACGTCCTTCCCTACCCCAACGCCAAAGAGACTGTTAAAGTGACCACTGAAGGCTCTGGACCGGAAGGACAAAACGGGACAGTGGTCTACACTTCACTAGAGACCACCGACACTTATGAAGCCGTGAAAGCGTATTACGAGAAGCAGGTTCCCCCTGGATGGAAGAACGTCGGCAGCTTCGAGAACACCGACGAGAACGGCGACCGCACCTTCACCATCTCCACTCAGAACCCCGATGGAACAGCATGGTTCATCTTCTCGATCATGGAGCAAAAAGCGGACGGCAAGGTGATCATCTCTCACAACGTCGGCACTGAAGGGAGTGCCAGCGCTCAACCGGCCGATACCGGTCCCCTGAAACCGTATCCCAACGCCACCGTGGTCAGTTCCTCCAGTTGGACCGGGATGGGGGGGAACGGCAAGGAGGGCAAGTGGACGGCCGTCATCCTGTCAACCACCGACTCCTACGAGCAGGTGAAA
>JAPLHW010000005.1 GCA_026389425.1 Coprothermobacterota bacterium | reverse complement strand
TAGGCCACCAACTGCTGGGTGCGCAGGGCGATCTGCACCGATTCTTGGGAAGGCAAAGCCAACGCCTCGTCGCGCGAGTTGGTGTGCAGCGATTGGGTTCCGCCTAAGACAGCAGCAAGGGTTTGGATAGCTACCCGCACGATGTTGTTGTCGGGCTGCTGAGCGGTCAGGGTGCAACCGGCAGTTTGGGTATGGAAACGCAGCATCATCGAGCGCGGGTCGCGGGCACGGAAGCGCTCCTTCATGATCTTGGCCCAAAGCCGGCGGGCGGCGCGGAACTTGGCCACTTCCTCCAGCAGATCGTTGTGGGCGTTGAAGAAGAAGGAGAGCTGGGGGGCGAAGGCATCGATCTCCATTCCCGCCTTTTGGGCTGCCTTGCAGTACTCGATCCCGTCGGCCAGGGTGAAGGCCACCTCCTGTATAGCAGTGCAGCCGGCCTCGCGGATGTGGTAGCCGCTGATGGAGATAGGGTTCCATTTGGGCATCTCCTGGGCGCAGAAGGCAAAGGTATCCACGATCAAACGCATCGACGGCTTGGGCGGAAAGATGTAGGTGCCGCGGGCTACATATTCTTTAAGAATGTCATTCTGGATAGTCCCGCGCAGCTCACCACGCCTAGCCCCCTGTTTCTCCGCCACGGCGATGTACATGGCCAGCAGGACGGCTGCCGGGGCGTTGATGGTCATCGAGGTGCTGACTTGGTCCAGGGGGATGCCTTCGAAGAGGATCTCCAGATCGTAGAGGCTGTCGATGGCAACCCCCACCTTTCCGACTTCCCCCTCACAGATGCTGTTGCTGGAGTCGTAGCCGATCTGAGTGGGCAAGTCGAAGGCGATGGAGAGGCCGGTTTGCCCGCAGGAGAGCAGGTATTTGTAGCGCTCGTTGGATTGCTCGGCGGTGCCGAAGCCGGCGTACTGACGCATGGTCCACAGGCGGCCTCGGTACATGTTGGGGTAGATGCCGCGGGTGAAAGGGTACTCCCCGGGAAACCCTTCACTGCTCAAGTAGTCCCCCCCCTCGCAGTCCAAGGGAGTGTAGAGGGTGGCCACCTCTTCTGAAGAGGCGCTGACGTACTTTGGTAAGCGCTCGGGCGTCTTGGTCGCAAACTTCTTCAGGGTACTCTCTTCCCACCGTGCTTTCTTTGCCTTCAATTGATCCTGGCCCATTGGGTCCTCCGGTTTCTTCACTGCAGTAATCAAGTAGTCAAGTGGTTAAGTAGTCAAGTGGTTTAGTGGTCAAGTGGTCAAGTCACTTCTCTGAGTTGAGGCCTGTCTTGCTTCTACTCAGTTACTCAACCACTTAATCACTGAATTACTCGACTAGATATAGCGCAAACGGAGACTTGGGGGAAGCCATGCTGCGACAAGCTGGTCAGGGCGGGTTTCAAACCCGCCCCTACGCGGCGGAGCCGCGCTTGCCCAAAGCGCGAACCAGCAGGAACCCCCAGAAGACGGTCATTAAAACCATGGCCAAGAGAGAAAGAAGGATCTGCACGCGTCCCAGCAATACCCAGAAGGAGAGGAAGAGGAAGAGAAACCCGCCGACAGCGAGGGTCTCCAGGGCCGCCTCTACGGCGTTCATGGTGCGAAACTCTCTCTCCCAAAGGA
>JAPLHW010000207.1 GCA_026389425.1 Coprothermobacterota bacterium | reverse complement strand
GTCACTACGGGGTGGTGAACAGTGGCGACAAACCCACCCTCTTCAAAGCCGGGGCAGAGAAGCTGGCCCTGGGCTTCGGACTGGCTCCCGAGTTCGAGGGGGAGCGGATACCGGTGGACCTGGGAGAAGGGCACCGCGAGTACGTCATCGTCTGCCGCCTGCGCTCCTTGTCCAGCGACCAAGTGGTCTGCTCCGGGTTGGGCTCCTGTTCCACCCGGGAGAGCCGTTTGCGGGCTCGCTTCTCTACCGAAGGGAATAATCCGGGGGCTTGCCTGGCCGATGTCTACAACGTGGTGCTGAAACAAGCCAAGAAACGGGCCTTGGTGGATGCCGTGCTCACTGCTACCGCCGCCTCCGACCTCTTCACCCAGGACCTGGAGGATCTGAGCAGCGTGGCCGAAGTTGCCAAGCCAGCGGGAGCATCGAAGCCTGCTGTGCCAATCAAAGCCGCCCCTGCTTCGCCGCTGCCCTCCAGTGGGAAAGGCGGGGCGCTGATCCGATGAGAGCGCGCAACCTGAAGCCCGGCTTCTTTCAAAATGAGTATCTGGCCGAGTTGCAGCCTCTCGCGCGTATTCTTTTTTGTGGGTTATGGTGCTCTGCGGATCGTAACGGTCGCCTTGAATATCGGCCCAAGAAGATCAAGGCGGAGATTCTACCCTATGACGATGTGGATGTTGCGCTCCTCGTGGGAGACTTGGAAAGAAGCCCGGATCGGTTCATCACCCGCTACCTGGTGGCCGGACGCGAATATATCCAAATCAGCAACTTCTCCTCCCACCAGGAGCCACACCCGAAAGAGAAAGCACTGTGGCCAGCTCCGGAGATCACAGAACCAGCAACTTGCCAGCAAGTGTCTAGCAACCTTCCAGCAACTTGCCAGAACCGCTTTCTTTCCTCTTCTTTGAATCCCTCTTCCTTGAATCCCTCTTCCTTGAATCCCTCTTCCTTGAATCCCTCTTCCTTGAATCCCTCTCCACCAGAGAAACCTTCTGGAAAGTGTTCGGCAAAGAAGCCGCCGAAGGGGTGCGTGTACACCCCAGACTTTCTAGAGTTCTGGGAAGCCTACCCGCGCAAGGATGAAAAAGGCTCAGCCTGGCGCGCCTGGCTGGCACGCTTGAAGGAAGGAGCCACACCCGATCAGTTGATCCTCGCCGCACGCCATTACGCTCTCTTTGTCGCAGGTAAGGATCAGGCGGTGATGAAGTTGCCCGCCACCCTCCTGGGCCCAGGTCACGGCCCCGGAGGTGCTGACCCGATCTGGCAGGAATGGCAGGAGCCAAGAACAAACGGAGATGGACGAAAGGAGGAAAGCCATGAAGTCCGTTATGGACCTCGTTATGGAACCAATATCGACGTGTCCGACTATGAGCGGTAGCGCAGAGTCACCTCCTGCTGTTTGCCAGTGCGGCTGCGGAGACCGACGATTTGCAGCCGGCAGGACCAGGAATACAAGCGCCAGAAGAAAGCGGAAAGCCTATGGGAGAGCATCGAATGGATTGATCAGATATTCCCTCGCCGTAGCATGGGGCCTCGTCAATTGGAAGCCACCCTGGACAACTATGAGCTGTTCGAGGGGATTCTGACGGGCTTGAGCGCAGCCCGCACCTACCTGGAGCAGTGGGAAGAGAATGAGAAAAGAGGACGCGGCTTGATCTTCCAGGGTGAAGTCGGCCTGGGAAAAACGCACCTCGTCGCGGCTATCGTCAATGAACTGCAGCGCCGGTTGATCTTCTCCTACTTTCTCTCTGTCCCCCTCTTCTTAGAGCGGGTTCGTGATTCTTTCGATGAAGAGAACACCAGCGAGGGCAAGGTGATGAGAACCTTGGCTGCTCCTAAGCTGCTGGCGCTGAATGATATGGGTGCTGAAAAGTCGTCGGAGTGGGCGATTGAACGTCTTTATCAACTGATTGATGACCGCTATAACTACCGCAGCCCGGTGCTTGTAGCAACCAACCTGGACGCCCGCGGCTTGGCCAATGTCTATGGTTCGCGGATCGTAGACCGCCTTTATGAAATGTGTGGCGCTCCGATCCGATTGGAAGGCGACAGCTACAGAAAGAGGAGAAAATGAGACGTAGCAACGGCACCCTGGCCGAGGACAGAAAAGATGGGTTTGGGAGTCCAGGAATCAACGAGCTGGAAGAGGGGAATGGTGAATAGCCGCTTGCTCCAGCAGACAGGCAAGCGTTGCCCCCACTGCCATGAGGTGAAACCATTGGAAGCTTTCTACGTGAAGCGCAACGGCCACCTCTCCAGTTGGTGCAAGGAGTGCATGATTTCCTCTAGCCATCGGGGAAGAGGAACCGGCTACCGGCGGGTGGGTTTGAAGAGGCGTGCTAAAAGAAGCCAGCCGATGCTGGCCGAGGAAGAGCACCTGCCTCCCCCGCCCATCGCTCCTCTCCGCCTGGTGGATGGGCGCTGCGCCTACGCTTTCCCGCGGGGCAAGGTTCGCTGCTGGCGCATGACGGTGACCTGCGCCAAGCCGCGCCGCCTCTGCTGCCCCTGGCTGGCCAAGGCATGGGAGCCTTAGGGTGGGTAGGAGCAGCTCGATCTGCCATGGTGGAGTCATATTGGAAAAATGATGCCGACCATCGTTGACTTGGAAAAAATAGTCGGAGAGCTGTAGGGAATTTGGCGGCTTTGCAGAGGAATATGCCCTTTTTGCAATCGCTAAACATTAGTGCAATAATGCATGCTAATGGCATTTTTCATCCAACACCACTTGAGGAGGCGCCGAAGAACATGAGAGAAAACAGCGTGGGGCAGCGACTTCAGCGGTATCGGGAAAGGGCTGGATTATCCCGCACTGGGCTGGCCGATGCTGCCAAGATCCACCGCAACACCGTCTATCTTGTTGAGAGCGGGCGCTCGAAACCGAGCTGGGAGACCTTGAGCAAGCTGGCCCAGGCTCTGCGCCTCAAAGGGGTGGAGAAGCTTACAGGGGAGCCTGGGTTGCAGCGAAAGCCGCTACCTCCACTGGCCCGAGAGCGCTGCAAAGAGGTTCCCACCTCTTGGAGCGTCTCTTGGGTTCGCCCTTCTCTGGATGGTCCATTCCTCATGAAGACCCCGCTGGGATTCTGCCCAAGCCAGACGAGGGCACATGATCTGGCTCGCGCTTATGTGAAAGAACACGGCGGGAGCTATGAGCTGGAACCGTGCTTTACTGACCTGCCCTTGGAACTGTCCGGCTCCTGAACTATCCCCAGGCCGCAAAGAATTCTAGCAACAGCCAATACAAGCCCCACCTTTTCCGGTTCTTGGCCGGGTCTCCCCCTGCCAGGGTGGTCAACTTTCGATGATCACGGTGGGGCAGCCAAAACGCTCAGGCATCATTGGTCCGGAGTGCTGCGCTGGTACGATAGCAAGATCAACAATGGCATCCTGGAAGGACTCAACAGATGAGAAGGAACCCTCTAATTGGTGGCTGTCCCCAATTAATGC
>JAPLHW010000200.1 GCA_026389425.1 Coprothermobacterota bacterium | reverse complement strand
CAAGAGCACCATCACTGCCGCACAGATCGCCACCCTGGGAGCCAACATCGTCTCCCGCGACTTCATCAACTCGTCCGGTGGGGCGCTGACTGCCCTGGCTGACGGCGGCATCGTCGACACCACGTTTACGGATTTGGTGCCGTAGTTGCATCAGTACTTGTGGGAATGGGGACAGATTAAAATCTGTCCCCCACGTGGTTCCTAAATCTGTCCCCACGAAGCTACCAAATCTGTCCCCAACCTCCCCGCCCATGGCTGGGGATGAAGACCGACGCCGCCCCTGAATGAGAGGGGTCACACGAGTGGGCGGGCGGTAGTCCGCCCACTCCACACCAAGACTCAAGAGAAAAAGCAAAGGAGGAAAGGCAATGGAAGATCTACAGAAGAAGAAATATCGCATCGCCATCGACCCGGGGCACGGCAAGGACGGAGATCCCGGGGCAGTGGGACCATCTGGCTTGAAAGAAGCCGACGTTACTGCCACCTTGGCTGCCTACCTGGACAACGAGCTGCGATTGGCTGGACTGGGCACTTATCAGGTGGACCGTTCCCTGCTCTCCAGCCAACGAGCCGAGGAAGCTGCCGCAAACGGCTCTGACCTGCTCATCTCCCTGCACTGCAATGCCGCAGGATCCACTGCCAAGGGCATCGAGACTTGGTTTCCCCACGGCAACAAAGAGGGAGAGAAGCTGGCTCGCTCCCTGCAACAGATCCTGGTGGAGAATACCCAAGTCACCGACCGGGGCGTGAAGGACGACTACGACTGGCGTCCTGCCGTCGACCCCTCCTGGACTGGCGGGATGGGAGTGCTGCGCGGCTTCCCCGGCCCGGTCTGCCTGGTGGAGCTGCTCTTTATCAGCAACCCGGAGGAAGAGAAGAAGCTGGGTGACCGCGACTTCCTGGTGAAGGAGGCGTCTTTCCTCCGTCAGGGAATTCTGGCATTCCTGGGAGAGGAAGCGCTCGCTCCTTCACCCACTGAGGAGGACGAGGCAGACGCCCTTTTCCCCGACATCCCTGCCGACCTCTGGGGCGGTACTGCCCGGGCCATGGCCCTTCGCTTGGCCGAGCTGGGCGTGCTCTCCGGCTATGAGGACGGCGCTTTCCGTCCCCAGCAGCCAATGACCAGGTTGGAAGGCGCCGCTTTGGTCTACAAGGCGCTGGCAGTGTTGGGCAAAGTGCCGGGGGTGTAGGGAATGGACATCACCCAGTTGTTAACCGCCATTGCCAACTTTGGCTTCCCCATCGTGGTCGCTGCCTTCCTATTGATCCGCACCGAGGGGAAGCTGGAGAAGCTGACCGCCGCCATCGCTGACCTCTCCAAGACGCTCGCCCAACTGCAGGTTCTGATTGGACGCAGCGCGTCAAAAGACAGTGCGGAGCCACTCCAGGAGAATAGATCATGAAAAGGAAGATCGTCGAGGAAAGCCGCACCCTCTCCAGCCTGTCTTTGGAGATGGATGCCAGTGGACGTTTGAAGCCAATGGTGAAGCTGTACTTCGAGAGCCCCCAGGAG
>JAPLHW010000105.1 GCA_026389425.1 Coprothermobacterota bacterium | reverse complement strand
GGAAGTTTCTGCTGTGAATCAGGGTGAATCAGGGGTCACATCTTCAGATGTCAGCAATTATCTTTTTGACCACTCATTCCAACTCTCCCTCCGCCTCCAAGTAATCCTGTCCTCGTTTGACTGCTCCCAGTATCGCCGTGTGTCCAACGCCAAACACCTACCCAATCGCCGCGATTAAATACACTCCCACCCGATACAAGACGTAAGAAATGAGTGGCTGTCTCCAATCAGTGAAGTTAATTATATTCTTTACTTTCATTTAACCATTAGTTAATATACTCAAATATGTTCACGATTAGATACAGCAAACAGGCTAACAAAACCAAGGCGAAAATGCCCAAGGACATTGCCGAACGGATTGACGCTGCACTTGAATCCATCGCCGCGGATCCCGTGGCCTACCGTGGGGACTGGAAACCGCTGCAAGACTCACCATTCTGGCGGCTAAGAGAAGGGGGTTGGCGGGCAATCTGCGAGATCATCCACAACGAACTTATTATTTATGTCCTTAAAATCGGACCGAGAGGAGACGTCTACAAATGAACATCCAGATCATCGAACACAACGGCGTACCAGAATATGCCATCGTCCCGTATGGTGAATGGGAAACCATCCTGAACCGCCTGGAAGAGATTGAGGACATTCGTGACGCCCGTACCATCTCTGCCGCAATTGCCGCCGGTGAAGAAACCTATCCTCATGAATTCGTCAAGCGCCTATCGTCAGATGAAAGCCCCCTTAAGGTCTGGCGTGAATATAGAAAGTTCACCTTGGCAAGGCTGGCAAAGGCGTGCGGCGTGTCAATACCGGCCCTGTCCCAGATCGAAAACAGCAAGCGCACCCCCAGCGTTGATCTATTGGTTAAGCTTTCCAAGGCGCTCTGCTGTGACATGGAAGACCTTATCAGGTAAATCTACAGCTCTCCCAGAGCCATTTCTCAGGTCCTTTTTTCCAGGACAAGGAAGGCAACTTGCCCCTTTTTTTCTTGATGTGCAAACGCTCTGAAGCCCTGTCCTCGAGCAGAGTGAAGGAATCTTGCCTTTCGTCTTGGTTCTAGGCTCAAGGCCAGACCTTTCGTCGCTACGCTTCTCAAGGTGACAAAAGGGAATGTCATCTGGGCACCCTTTTCGTCATGCTGAACGCAGTGAAGCGTCTTGCTTTTCGTCTTGGTTCTAGGCTCAAGGCCAGACCTTTCGTCGCTGCGCTCAAAATCCAAGGCCTGACTTTTCTTTCCCTAGCCCCTAATTCCCCCAAACGATACAAACATGCTCACTTCTTGCGGGGATTGTCTACTCTACAGAACTCCGGATGGGACCCGAATTCAGCAACCTTGCTCTTGATTCACGCTGCCGGTAGTTCTTTCTTGGTGGTTCCGATCTAACTCAGTGCCGATTCTAGATGTTTCTGAGCCACTCTTCCCGAGAAATACCGGCCCGTCGAAGAATTCGCTTCAGAAGATCGAGGCCGATATCACTCCTATGCGGATTCGGGATTGTGATCACGATCTCTCCTCGAATCATGTAGGGGTGTTTCCCGCCCTGCAATGGGCCTTCGAATCCCATTTCCAGCAAACGATCGACCAGTTGTTTCCAAGAAATCGGTTGGAGCTTACTCAACCATCACTTCCTTGGGAATAGTAATACCAACCTGCCCAAGCTGAGGAATGAGCATCCCACGGGAAATCCGGATTAAAAGCCATCCGTCAAGGACTTCGGCCAAGGTTGCCCGGCACGCCTCCAAGGTGGCTCCTGTTGCCCACACACCGGGTAGTTCCGGTACTTCGCCGTAATAGGGTTCAGGGTCATCGATTAGCTCGTACCGTGCATGTTGCAACGCCTTTTTAATATATTCTCTGATCATCCTGGCTCCTTTTTATCACCTATCTGATGATACAACATTTCCTCCTCCCCTCGATCTTCTACCGATAGCGTGGTCAGACAAGATCAACCAAATCCACAGATTACCCCAAAGCTTGCTCAGCTACTCTATAACGCGGCATAACGACCTCCCGGAAGAACCTTGGGCAACCGTAACCGGGGAACCGAGTGACCCGATCCGCCTTCAACAAATGCTGGAAGCGATGAGCTTCAGGAGATTGAGGATTAGGAAAGACAGCCACCGGACTCCAACCGGTGATTCAGCATCCGGACGAAAACGGTGGGGTGAGTAAAACAAATGCGGGGGCGCGGTCTGGCTGTTAGCCGCTGGCGGCCAGCTTCTGCCCGAGCTCGTAAGCCTTCGCAAGCGTTTTCGGCTGCTGGATGGCGCCGGCCTCTCCGCCAGATCCGTAAACGATCCCAGCCACTGTTGCCCGCAAGTAGTGGGTCATGTCCTGGAACGCACGGATGGCGTTCACCGCGCCCGACGAATAGGGGTCGGTATCGCCGTAGGCCAGGACCAGGGCGAACTGTTTATCAGCCAGCGCGTTTCCCTGCGGGCTTTCCAGCGAATACCACCGGTCGATGCAAGCCTTGGTTTGCGCATTGAAGGTGAACCAGTATATCGGGGAAGCGATCACGATCCCGTCGGCTGCGCGCAACTTGGGAAACAAATCTTGCATGTCGTCCTGGATCGCGCACTGGCTATCAGCAGAGGCGTGGCAGGCTTCGCAAGCCCGGCAGGGATGGATCTCCATCTTGCTTAGGGAGAAGATTTCAACCTCCGCTCCTGCCTCTTTGGCTCCCGCCGCCACCTGGTCAGCCAGAATGCTGCTGTTGGATTGCTCCCGCGGACTGCCTTTCAGAATTACGATGTGCTTTCCGTTCATGTCACTATCCTTTCGCTGAACGTCCTTCTTCTATTGTCTATCGAGAACGTCATCCTTCCCGCTTCTCGCTATTCTTTGATCTTCACGAAGAAAAGGGTGGAGCCGTCGATCTCTTGCGTGCGCATCTGGAAGAAGTTCTTGTGGGAAGCAATCAGGCGGGAGAGCTGGCGGTGGCCGAAGCTGCGCGGGTCAAAACCGGGATCCAACTGGTAGAGCGCATTCCCCATCAGGTCCAACCGCGCCCAGCCGTCTTGTTGTACAGCCATCTCGAAGGCCTGGCGGAATAGCGGCACCGGTTCTGGTTCCGGCGTCGGCTCTGGTTCCGGCGCCGGCTCTGGTTCCAGGGTGATCGGAGGTTCCCCCGGCTCACTCTTCTTGTGGGTAGCCTTACGCGGGGGGCGCGCCTTGGCGGCCTTCTTCCCGGCAACCAGGTTCTCGGTGTAAACGAACACATCGCAGGCGTTGACGAATGGCTTGGGCGTAGTCTTGACACCGACCCCCATCACGAAGATGCCGCCCTCCCGGATGCGGGTGGCCAGGCGGGTGTAGTCGCTGTCGGAGGAGACCAGGCAGAAACCATCCACCACCCCGGAATGGAGCAGGTCCACGGCGTCGATGATCAACGCGCTGTCCGTGGCGTTCTTGCCCACCGTGTAGCGGAACTGCTGAACCGGCTGCACTGCGTGGAAATTTAAGGGGTCTTTCCAGGAATTCATGTTGGGGGTGGTCCAGTCGCCGTAGATCCGGCGTACGGTGACCACGCCGTATTTCCCCGCCTCCGCCAGGATCTGCGGCAGGAGGCTAGATTGCGCGTTGTCGCCGTCGATTAGGACGGCGATCTTATGTCTGGAAAAAGTCGATATCTGTTCCTCTGGCATGTCTTCAGTATACTCCTCTTCCACCCAGCATCATCAGGGCTTTTTCTATCGAAAGAATGTGGTGCCCTTCCCCTTCAATAACGAAGGTCCACCACTACCACCTCCGGCGGGCAGGCGAAACGCAAGGGTACGGAGGTCTCGCCCAAGCCGGCGCTGGTGATGATCGTTCCCCATGGGCTGTGATCGAGACCCCACACCCAGGGGGAGTCGCCATTGCGGTAGAGCGGCCCAATTAACGGCAGTCGCGCCTGGCCACCGTGGGTGTGGCCGAAAAGCCAGAGGCGGCGGTTCGCTGTCCCACTGGGGAAAATCCTATCCGGCGAGGAACGAAGCAGGAAATCGGCATTGTGCGCCATCAGGAGGAGCGGTCCATCTCCTTCCAGGCCGGCTGTGGCTTGCGCCAGATCGGCTCTTCCGGCTCGCTCGTCGTCGATTGCCACCAGGGTCAGGCCGCCGGAGCCGCTGGCGGTCCCCAAGTGGAGCGACTGGTTGTGCAGGACGCGGATGCCGAGGGCGGAAAGTGCCTCCTCAAGCGGGCCGGAGAGGTCCCTGCCTGGAGCGCCGTAGTCGTGGTTGCCGAGCACCGCATAGATTCCCAGGGGGGCGCGGAGGGCGGCCAAGGGCTGCAGCAAGACCTCTAACTGATTGCGGTCGGCGCGATAGAGAAAATCGCCGCCCAACAGGACCAGGTCGGGTTGCTGCTGGTTGGAAAGGCACACCGCCCGCTCCAGCCGCTCCGCCCCGGCGAAGACGCCCAGGTGAGGATCACTGAGGAAAGCCAGCCGGATGCTCCCCTGCGCCCCTTCGCCAAGCGTGACGGAATAGCTGGACAAGCGCAGGAAGGCCGGCTCTACCGTGCTATAGAGGAGCAGGGCCAGAGAGATAGAACCGAGGAGAGCTGCTTTGGCCCGGCAGGATTGCCCACGCCTTCTCGCCCGCCTGCCCAGCCAAGCCAACCCCAGCAATCCGCCCGCTAGGATCAGTTGGACCACTAATTTCCCTATCCCTTGTCCGAAGAAAGTCCACATCCCGCCCATCTTCCCATAATTCCGCTCCACCCGCGCAGGCCAGCTGCTCGCTTCATCGAGAAGGCAGGCAAGACCTTGATCTCAGGCCTTGAAGTGCCCTCGGGCGCTTCTGAATATCTACCCCGGCAAGGTGTGGACCCGCAGGAAGAAATCCCCCAGTTTACTCTTCAAGCGCTCGTCGGCAGGCTTCCCCCAAAGGAGCCAGCTTGTTCTGTACGATATCCCAAACCACCGGGATGCTGACCCCGAAATACTCATGAATGAGGATACTGCGCAATCCAACGATTTTCCGCCATTCGATCTCCTGCATCTTCTCTTTCGCTTTATCCGGCAGAGAACGAGCCGCCTCCCCGATGATCTCCAGGTTTCGCACGACAGCATCCAGCGTCCTGCAATCTTCAGCTAGTGCGACGACTGTCATTCCCTCCGTATAGCTGGTGATCCGATCAATGGCTTGGAGGATATCATCCAGGTAAAGCCGCGAATCCCTCGGCATCGAGCACCTCTTTCATAATGTAGGGGCGTAGGCGCGGTTTCATCGCTCCTGCCAGCACAAGATCGACACGAACCCCAAAGAGCGCTTCCAAGTGAAACTTAAGGTCCATGAAATGGTCGAAAGTCGGCTCGGCCAATTCCACCAAGATGTCTGCGTCGCTCCCCGGCAAGGCTTCCCCTCGCGCGTAGGAGCCGAAGAGCCCAAGATAGGTCACCGTAAAGCGCGCGCGCATTTCCTCACGGCCAGCTTGCAACAAGGTAAGAATTCCACCCCGATCGATCATGGTTCTCTTATTTTACACCGGGAAGCCAAGTAAGTCAGACATTTCAGCCCCCGGCAGGGTGTTCTGTAACATGCTGCCGCAGGCTGTCTAGCAGCAGTGGATCGAATCGCTACCCCGGCAGGGTGTGGACCCGCAGGAAGTTGGTGGCAGCTGCGCTTCCCACCGGCAAACCGCCAGTTAGAACAATGCGCTGGCCGGGTTGGGCGTAACCACCTCCCAACACCCGCTGTTCTACCTCGGCTAGCATCTCCTCCAGCCCCCTCACCTCGACGCAGCAGAGGGGGACCACCCCCCAGTAGAGAGCCAAGCGCCGGTAGGTCTCCGGCCGTGGGGTGAAAGCCAGGATGGGCACAGCTGGCCGCAGTTGGGCCAGGTAGCGGGCCGTCGCGCCGCCCCGGGTGAAGGCGACGATCAGGGAGGCAGCCAGATCCTCGGCCAGATCCACTGCGGCGTGAGCCACTGCTTGGGCGGTCTGGTCGGTGTGGGAGTCCCGCGCCCAGCGGTGACCCCAGTGGTTCAGCTCCCCCTCGGCCTGGCAGGCGATGGCGTTCATGGTGCGGATCGTCTCCAGGGGGAAGCGGCCCACCGCCGTCTCCCCAGAGAGCATCAACGCGCCGGTTCCGTCGAAGATGGCGTTGGCCACATCGGAAGCCTCGGCACGGGTCGGCCGGGGGTGGTCGATCATCGATTCCAGCATCTGGGTGGCGGTGATCACTGGTTTAGCAGCGCGATTGGCGGCCTCGATGATGCGCTTCTGGGCGATCGGCACGGCCTCCGGCGAGAGCTCCACCCCCAGATCGCCGCGGGCCACCATCACGCCCTCGCAGGCTTCCAGGATCTCCTCCAGTTGAGTCAACGCTTCCGGCTTCTCCAGCTTGGCGATGATCGGCGTGTCACAGCCGGCTGCCTCGATGACCCGACGCAGGCCGCGCAGATCCTCGGCCTGCCGCACGAAACTTAAGGCGACGTAGTCCACCCCCATCCGCAACCCCAGGGCCAGGTCTCCTAGGTCTTTCTCCCCAAGGGCGGGGGCGCTCACAGCCACCCCTGGAAGGTTGATCCCCTTGTGCTCGCCCAGGGGACCACCGTGCACCACCTCGGTCCGTACCTCTCCCCCTGCCACGGCTGCTACGCGCAGCTCCAGCAGACCATCGTCCACGAGGATGCGGTCGCCCGGCTTCACATCGTCGGGCAAGGCAGGGTAGCTGGTGGAAACACGTTCGGCGGTGCCGTCCAGCTGTTGGGAGATGAGAATCAAGGAAGCTCCCTCGACCAGTTGCACCGGCCCTCCGCCAACCAACCGGCCGGTGCGGATCTTTGGTCCCTGCAAGTCCTGCAGGATGGCGACCGCTCGCCCCTCCTCAGCAGCCAGGCGGCGCACGAGTTCCAATCGCGCCTGGTGCTCCTCGACGCAGCCGTGGGAAAAGTTCAACCGAACCACGTCCACCCCTCCCCGGATCAATCCCCGCAAAGTCTCCTCGCTGTCCGAAGCCGGCCCCAGGGTGGCGACGATCTTGGTTCTACGCATGGTCCTCTCCTTTCTTTTGCTTTCGTCTGGAACGAGCAATTGGCGCCGGTTCGGTGGTTTCCCCCTCCTCTTCCCCTTCCTCGCCAACGGCCACGGCCAGTGCCTGGCGAATGGCTGGGTGTGGTTCATCGGCCAGGTGGGCGCGTACGGCTTGGAAAAAGCGCAGGACCCATTCCCGGGCCAATTTGCGCGAGCCGGCGAAGATCATTGGCAACCCGGGGTGAAAAGCTTGCAGCTCGGCCAACGCCTTGGCAGCGAAGGTGGGTGTGTAGGGGCAGACCTTGGCCGGGCTAAGCAGGTCAGCGTAAGCGGCTTCGATCACTAAGGCAGGGGCGGGATAGCTTCCCAATTCGGCTAGTTGCTGGTGGAAGACAGCCATCCGCCCGAACTCGGCCAACAGATTGGGGAGAGTCTTTCGTTCGACCACCGCCACCAGCTCTCCATCCACTTCCAAGGCATAGTCCCCCACTGCTAAGGCCTTCCGCTTGCTACTCTCCTCAGGGAAGCTCCAGCCATAGCGCTCGCGGCTGTCGGCTAGAATTGTTAACTGGGGGGAGACGTAGGTGGAGAGCTTGCTGCGTGGCCGGCGTTGACGCAGCGCCTCTTGGGTGCGCCAGAAGATCTGCTCGTAGCTGCCGTCTTGCTCTTTGTAGGGCTTCACCAGGAAGAGGAAGTCGCATCGTTTTTTGCGCGGGCGGTTCAGGACCAAGGAGAGGCGCTTGCCGAAGCGCTCCATTGCCACCACCGCCACCCGCTCCAGCTCCCCTGTGGGAGTCGACCAAGTCCGCCCCTCCTCGCGCAGGCAGAAGATGTGCCCTGAGCTGCCCGGCCAACGATCCTGGGTGCGCAAAGCCAGCACCAGCCGCATCCCCCGTCGCACGGTTAGGCGGTAGGGGAAGCGAGGATCCTCCGCAACCTCCTCCAGGACCCACTCTAGTTCAACCATCGATCCCATTATAAGGCGTCGCACTCCACTTGGCTGTTCCGCATGATGGCTTGTTCCGCGCCTGCTGCCCTCGCTTTCGCGGGAATGGCGAGCGAGGATTGGTATAGGCTGGCGCTTGCCGGCTCTATTTCAACCCGTAGAGGCGGATCTTCCGATCCAAAGTAGGTCGGGAAATTCCAAGTCGGGCAGCCGCTTCTTTCTTGTTCCAACGGGTGGCTTCCAGCATTCGCCGCACCAGCCAGGCCTCCATCTCATCCAAGGCGGGGAGACGATCTCCAGCTAGGCGGTCCCACTCTTTCCCCGCCGCGCGAGGGACGGAGATCTCTCCCCGATGCGTCAGGGGGGCCAAGGCAAGGTCTTCTACTCCCAGCATTTCCTCTCGCGTCAGTGCCATGGAACGTGCCAGGACGTTCTCCAACTCGCGTACGTTGCCCGGCCAATCGTATGCTTGCAGCACTGCCAAGGCTTCCGGGGAGATCCCAGATAGCGCGCGGTGCAGCTCCCCATTCAACTTGCCGACGATTGCCGAAACAAGCGGGGGGATGTCCTCGCGCCGCTCGCGCAAGGGAGGCAGGTGGATTCGAACCACGCTTAGCAGGTAGAAGAGATCTCCGCGGAAAACGCCTTTGCCCACCAGCGCTTCCAGATCGCGGTAGGAGCTGGCCATCACCCGCGCGCAGAAGCGGACGCTGCGCTGGGATCCCTGGCGGCGGATCGCACCCTCCTCCAGGGCACGGGCCAGGCGGGCCTGCACTTCCAAGGGCATCTCGCTGACCTCGTCCAGCAGCACGGCGCCGCAGCCGGCCTGCTCCAGCAATCCGGGGCCGGCTGGTTCCTCCCCCTCCGACAGAGCGCGGCCGAAGAGCGCACCCTCCAACTGACGAGCCGAGGTGGCTGCGCAGGAAGTCGCCAGGAAGGGTTCCTCCCGCTCCGGAGAGTGGTCGTGAATGGCTTTGGCTACCAGTTCTTTCCCGGTCCCTGCCTCCCCCGTGATCAGCACCGGGGCGCGGCTGGTAGAGGCGAGGCCGATGCGCTTGAAGATCTCGATCATGGCCGGGCTGTGCCCGACCAAACGGGCCAGCTGTACCTGGCGCTGCTCCTGCTCGCGTCGGGCCCCCCACTGAGCGCGTTGGCGGGTGGCCT
>JAPLHW010000119.1 GCA_026389425.1 Coprothermobacterota bacterium | reverse complement strand
GGGAGCGTCTCCAGAAGCGACGCGCCTCTTCCGCGGCCGTCACCTGCTGCTGGTGGCCCAGGAGCGTCTTCGTCCCGCTGATTGGGTCAAGCTGCGGGCCTTGTTCCGTCTGGCCCCGGATCTCCAGACAGCCTGGGAGCTGAAGGAAGAGTTGCGCCAGTGGTATCGAAGCGGAAGCTGGGAGCAAGCCCGGCAGAAGATCCAGCAGTGGGCTGCCAAGGTTCGCCAGTGTGGCCTGGCACCCTTTCAATCTCTCCTTTCCACCCTCCGCGACTGGGGCGAGGAGATCCTCAACACCTTTCACTGCCCCTTCACCAATGGACCCCTGGAAGGGAAGAACAACCGCATCAAGGTGATCAAGCGCATGGCCTATGGCTACCGCAACCCGGACAATCTACGCATGCGCATCCTACTCACCAACAAAACGACAAGGGCAATGGCATGAGCTACAGAGAAAAATCACAGTTATTGACGGAGAGCCATCTTGACAATGCTGCGGTTAACCCCTACTTTATTCTTGAAGTCTGGAAAAGGAGCTATGGGATCTGCGCTGGAAGAACCGTGACAAGTTGTGAATATAATTCCCCAGGAGAATGCTGAAATTGGATTGGTGTCATATATACCGAGTTTACTTTAAGTAAGATGCGGTCTTTCGTGGAGGTGCGTGAACAGTGCAGCATTTCTTTTCCAGGAACTTTCTTTTTAAGCAGCAGATAGGCGGGTAGAAACCGATTCGCCTGCCATGATCTTGCAAGTCCTAACGAAAGGCGGTGATCATATCGACTAGAAAGACTAGTATATGGGTCATATTGTTCGGACTGAAAAGCAATTCGCAGCGGGATTTTTTATTTAATTCAAGGAGGAGAAATGGCAATGAAAGTCTTAATCGCGCCCAGCCGGTACGTACAGGGCCCCGGAGCAATGGGCGAAATTGGATCCCAGGTCAAAGGGTTGGCCAAGAAAGTTTTGGTCGCAGCTGGCAAGTCAGCCATGGCTGCCACCAAGGAATTAATCAAGAAAAGCCTGGACGCCGAGGGCGTAGAAGCTATCTTTGAGCTGTTCAACGGAGAATGTTGCGATCCGGAGATCAACCGCCTGAAAGCGATCGCCGTAGGAGCCGGCTGCAACGGCATAGTCTGCGTGGGCGGCGGCAAGGTGATCGACACTGGTAAAGCCGTGGCCGAGCAGATGCACGTGCCCGTAGTGATTGTACCCACAATCGCGGCCACCGATGCCCCCTGTAGCGCTCTCTCGGTGATCTACACAGCCGAGGGCGTATTCGATCGTTATTACATTCTGGCTCAGAACCCCAACCTGGTGCTGGTTGATACCTCGGTCATTGCCAAGGCGCCGGTGCGTTTCCTCATTTCCGGCATGGGCGATGCCCTGGCTACCTGGTTCGAGGCTGATTCCTGTTTCCGTGCCTCAGCCAAGAACATCCCCGGCGGCTACACCACCGCCTCGGCCCTGAACCTGGCTCGCCTCTGCTACGACATCCTGATGGAGTATGGCGAGTTCGCCAAGCTGGCTGTCGAAAAGGGCGTCGCCACACCGGCTGTGGAAAAGGTTATTGAGGCCAACACGCTGCTTTCCGGGATCGGTTTCGAGAGCTCCGGTCTGGCTGCCGCACACGCCGTGCATGATGGCTTTACAGCTCTTCCCGAAACGCACCACTTCTTCCACGGTGAGAAGGTCGCTTTTGGGACGCTCGTTCATCTGGTCCTGGAGGACCGCTCTACCGAGCAGATCGAGGAAGTGCTCGACTTCTGCGAACGTGTCGGGCTGCCCATGACCCTGGCCCAGATCGGCATCACCGACCCTACTCCCGAAAAGATCTGGACGGTCGCCAACAAAACCTGCGAGCCCGGCATGATGATTCACAACATGCCGTTCCCCGTAACCCCGCAAATGGTCTACGATGCGATCATAGGCGCTGACGCGCTCGGCCGCGCCCGCCTGGGTCAGAAGTAAGCTGACTACGACAAGAAGATAGGAGAAAAAAAGAGATGTATTGGGCACTTGGTTTAAGTATCGGTGTACTTGCAGGTATCTGGCTTTGGGCTGCCCCCCTGCTTGGTCTTGTAGGTTGGCCCTGCTTTGTCGGTTGGGCCCTCTTCTTCGCTGCCGGCGGGGACCATAAAGCGATCATTAAGGCGGGAGCACCCGCCATTTCCGGTATCCTCCTGGCTTGGATTGCAGTTGTACTAATGGCTCCTCTTTCCTTCCTCGGCCAATTCACGCTGCCAATCATTATCATCCCGATCGCCGTGATCATGACTGCACTAGCCTACATCCCCTCGCTCTTTGCCTTCGTGCCCGCCCAGTTCGCTGCGGCAGCATCCTATTTCGGCGTATTGGGCGCGGCTGCTGCAGTAGCCTTCACTCCTGCGACCGCGATCTTGGGAGTGATGATCCCGATGGTCTGCGGCGTGCTCTTGGGTTGGCTGTCCGCCATGCTTCCCAAATGGATTGTTCCCGGGGTTATGTCGCCAAAAAAGAAATAGCCGCTTTCGAAATAAAAACGGAATGATGTTACGGTGGGGGCACGCGCTATGCGCGGCCCCTGCCGAATCACAGCACAAGGAGGCTTATTTTGGAAACCAGGGGAATCAGTGAACGGGGCATCTACAATGAGGCCCTGGGCATGGTCGAAACTAAGGGCTTCGTGGCAGCGGTGGAAGCAGCTGATGCCATGGTCAAAGCCGCCAACGTGATGCTTGTCGGCTATGAAAAAATCGGCAGCGGTTTCGTGACGGTCCTCGTGCGCGGTGACGTAGGCGCCACCAAGGCGGCCACGGATGCCGGCGCTGCCGCTGCAGGCCGTGTCGGCGAAGTGATCTCGGTGCATGTCATCCCGCGCCCCCACCCCGACTTGGAAAAGGTGATGCCCATCTCGGTTAAGTGAGGATTCAGCACACCCTGCCGGGGGCTATCAACCTGCCGGGGGCTCAGCGTAGCCTGAGGCAGCACGTTTCAATTCCATAGGAGGCAAAAAAGATGGAAAAAGATCCAATGGTCAGCAGAGTCGTCGAAGAGGTGCTCAAGCGAGTGGCCTCTGGAAAATCCGACGCTCCAGCTGCAGCACGCGAGATGGACCTGGCTGCTCCCGCCATGTCCTACGGCCTGACCGAGTTCGTCGGGTTGGGTCCCGGCGATTCCATCGGGTTGGTCATCGCCAACCTGGACACCCAACTGCATGAGCAGTTGGGCTTTGACAAGCGCTTCAAGTCGATCGGTATCATCGGCTCGCGGACCGGTGCCGGCCCGCAGCTCATGGCCGCGGACGAGGGGATCAAAGCAACCAACACCGAGATCCTGCGCATCGAACTGCCCAGAGACTGCAAGGGTGGCGCCGGTCACGGCAGTTTGATTATTTTCGGCGCGATCGATGTCTCCGATGCACGCCGAGCCGTCGAAGTCACCCTCAAGGATCTCTGCCAGCGGACATTCGGGGATGTTTACGCCAACAGTGCCGGCCACCTCGAGTTCCAATACTCGGCTCGGGGAAGCTACGTCTTGGAGAAAGCGTTTGCTTGCCCCTTCGGCAAGGCATTCGGCCTGATCCTGGGAGCCCCTGCCGCGATTGGGGTAGTGATCTGCGATGTCGCTGTCAAGGCGGCTGACGTGGAAATCCTCGGTTATGGTAGCCCTCAACATGGCTTCAGCTTGACCAACGAGATGGCCATCTGGGTGACGGGGGATTCCGGCGCCGTTCGGCAATCGGTGATTGCCGCCCGCGACGCCGGGTTAAAGCTGCTGAGCCTGATGGGTGAGGTCCCGAAGTCCCTGGGCACAGCGCCCTACATCTAATCGGCCAGCTGAAAGGAGTGTCAGGTATGGCTGTCCCAAAGAAACGCTCCAAGAGGTTTGAAGTTCTCGAGCAACGTCCGGTCAACCTTGACGGATTGGTCTCTGAATGGCCGGAGGAAGGCCTCATCGCCATGGAGAATCCCTTCGACCCGAAGCCCAGCATTCGCATTGCAGCAGGCAAGGTCGTCGAGTTGGATGGCAAGCCACGCGAGCAGTTTGATGTCGTCGAACAGTTCATCGCGGATTATGCCATTGACACAGCTTCGGCAGAACAATCGATGACCATGGACTCGAGGGAAATTGCCTGTCGCTGGGTCGATTTCAACGTCCCCCGAGAAGAAGTCATCCAGATTTTCCGCGGCCTGACGCCCGGCAAGATTCTGGACGTGCTCTCACACATGAACGTCCTCGAAATGATGATGGCGATGACGAAAATGCGTTCGCGCAAGGTGCCCGGCAACCAGGCACACGCCACCAATCTCCGTGACAATCCCGTCCTTTTGGCAGCAGATTCAGCGGAAGCTGCCTTCCGCGGCTTCATGGAGATCGAGACAACGGTCGGCATCAGTCGTTATGCTCCCTTCAATGCCCTCTCCATTCTCGTTGGCTCGCAAACCGGGCGCGGTGGTGTACTAACCCAAGATGCCCTTGAAGAGTCGGTCGAGCTGGCTCTGGGGATGCGGGGGCTCACTGCCTACGCTGAGACGGTTTCCGTCTATGGCACCGAGAAGGTTTTCGTCGACGGGGACGACACGCCTTGGTCCAAAGCCTTCTTGGCCTCTGCCTATGCCTCGCGTGGGATCAAGATCCGTTATACCTCCGGTACCGGCTCCGAGGTGCAGATGGGCTATGCCGAGAGCAAGTCGATGCTTTACCTGGAAACGCGTTGCGTGATGGTTACCCGCGGGGCCGGTGTGCAAGGACTACAGAACGGATCGATCAGTTGCATCGGTGTTCCTGGCGCGGTACCCTCCGGCATCCGTGCCGTCCTAGCTGAAAACCTGATCTCGGTCACCCTTGACCTTGAAGTTGCTTCCGGCAATGACCAGACCTTTTCCCATTCCGACATCCGGCGCACGGCTCGCATGCTCATGCAGATGATTCCCGGGACCGACCTTATTTTCTCCGGCTTCGGTGGAGTTCCCAATTATGACAACATGTTCGCCGGCTCCAATTTCGACATCGAGGACATGGATGATTACCTCGTCCTGCAGCGCGACCTGAAGCTGGAAGGCGGGGTCCGCCCGGTCAGCGAGGGTGACGTGGTGGCCATCCGCAACAAGGCCGCTCGTGCCCTGCAGGCGGTGTTCGCCGAACTCGGCTTCCCTCCCATCAGCGATGATGAAGTGGAAGCCGCGACCTTTGCCCATGGCTCTAAGGATGTGCCCGAGCGGCGGGTCACCGATGACCTGAAGGCGGCGCAGGACCTCATGAAACGAGGGATCACGGGACTGGATGTGGTCAAAGCGCTGGCCAAGCGAGGCTTCGACGATATAGCCCGGAACATACTGGGGATGCTCAAGCTGCGTATTTCCGGTGATTACTTGCAGACAGCGGCCTGGGTAGATGCCGACTTCCGTGTGTGGTCCGCGGTCAATGACCCGAACGACTATCACGGGCCGGGGACAGGTTATCGCTTGAGCGAAGAGCGCTGGAAACTGCTGAAGGAAATTCCGCAAGCCAAGCGCCCCGAGTTAATCGGCGAGTAACCGCCCAAAGAGAGGTGAAAAATGTCGCTTAACCCGGAAATGATCGAAAAAATCGTGTTGCAGGTCCTGCAAGAGATGGGCGGGCCCAAGCCTTCCGCTCCGGCAGCTTCCAAAGAAACCGCGGGACCGGGAGCCATGGTCCTCGAGGAGATCGGTGAAGCACGCCCCGGAACGCGCAGCGACGAAGTCGTCGTTGGCCTGAGCCCGGTCTTCGGGATCAAGTTCCACAAGAACATCACGGGTATCCCGCTTTCTGCCATTCTGCGCGAGATCCTTGCCGGCATCGAGGAGGAAGGCATTCATGCCCGTGTGATCAGAGTGAAACACACCTCCGACCTGGCTTTCGTCGCTCACCGGGCCGCCAAGCTGAGCGGCTCTGGGGTAGCGATCGGCATTCAGTCCCGGGGAACTACCGTCATCCACCAGAAAGACCTGGCTCCCCTGAACAACCTGGAACTCTTCCCTCAGGCCCCGCTCTTGGACCTTCCCACCTACCGGGCAATCGGCCGCAACGCCGCTAAGTATGCCAAGGGAGAAGCCACCAACCCGGTGCCGGTGCGCAATGACCAGATGGCCCGACCCAAGTTCCAAGCTATCGCCGCCGTGATTCACATTAAGGAGACCAAGGGAGTGGTGCCTGGTGCTCCTCCAGTGGAATTACGAGTAAAGCTGGAGAAGTGAGGAGGGATCGATGAAAGAACTGGATATCGACAAAATCGTACGCGAAGTGATCCGCCAGATAGGGGAGGGGACTCCTCCCCAAGCCAAGTCGGAAACCGCCTACGCTTCAGCTGCCAAATCCGCAGACCGGCTAGACCCCAAGAAGGACTACCCGCTGGCCGAGAAGCGACCGGAGCTGCTGCACACCGCGACCGGCAAACGTATGGAAGATGTCACCCTGGAAGCGGTCATGGCCGGCAAGGTCGAGCCGCTGGACGTGCGCATCACCCCGGAAACGCTGCGCATGCAGGCCGAGATCGCTGAAGGCGTGGGCCGCAAGCAGTTGGGCTTCAATCTGCGAAGAGCAGCTGAATTATCCGCCGTTCCAGACGAGCGGCTGCTGGAAATGTACAACGCTTTGCGCCCGCACCGCAGCACCAAGTTGGAATTACTGGCCATGGCGGAGGAGCTGGAAACCAAGTATAAGGCCAAGATCTGTTCAGCTTTCGTGCAGGAAGCAGCCGAGGTCTACGAGCGGAGGGGGCTCCTGCGGTCCGAGTAAAGGCTGCTACCTCCCCCGGATGATCCTACACCCCAAGGCTTTCGAGCTCGAGTCTGAGTGATGCTGATCGCCGGCATCGACATAGGAAATTGCACCACAGAAGTGGCCTTGGCCATCGTGGAGCGCACGAGCGAACCCCGATTCCTGGCCAGCGCGATCACTGGCACAACCGGGATTAAGGGTACCGTGGACAACGTGCCGGGCGTCATGGAGTGCTTGTCGATGGCTATGGCGGGCACAGGCAAAGGAATCTCGGATCTGGAATTGATCCTACTGAACGACGCCACCCCGGTCATCGGTGATGTGGCTATGGAGACAATCAGCGAGACGATCATCACAGAATCGACAATGATTGGGCATAACCCGGCGACTCCGGGCGGTATTGGCCTGGGAGTGGGAAAGACCCTGCTCCTGGGAAGGCTGGACGAGGCTTACGCCGGGGAGCAAGTGATTGTAGTGGTCCCCGGCCACATCGACTTCAGCCAGGCAAGCGATCAGATCAACTCGGCGTTCCAGCGTGGCGTGGCAATCCAGGCCGCCATTGTGCAGAAGGACGAAGCCGTGCTCATTGCCAACCGAATCCAGCGAACGATCCCGATTGTGGACGAAGTTTCGTTGGTGGACCGGGTTCCCTTGGGCATGTTGGCTGCTGTGGAGGTAGCTGACCCAGGGCGGTCGATCTCCACGTTGAGCAATCCCTACGGGATCGCCACTGTTTTCGGACTCACACCGGAAGAAACCAAGAACATCGCCCCCATTGCCCGTGCACTGATCGGCAACCGCTCGGCCGTGGTCATCAAGACCCCGTCAGGCGATGTTCGAGAACGCCGCATCCCCGCGGGCAGTCTCATGCTCATCGGGGAGCGGGCTACGCTTGAGATCGATCTCCAGGCCGGCGCCCAGGCCATCTTGCAAGCCATCGAACGTACCGGACGCCTACGTGATGCCAAGGGCGAGCCGGGAACCAACGTAGGCGGGATGCTGGAGCGTGTGCGAAGCATGATGTCCAACCTGACTGACCAGCCCATGGAAGCGATCCGCATCCAGGACCTCCTGCCGGTGGACACTTTGGTCCAGCAGGCCGTCGTCGGCGGGCTAGCAGGGGAACTGTCTTCGGAGAACGCAGTCGCCTTGGCGGCGATGGTGGCCAGCTCGCGGCTGTCGATGGGCCGCATCGCGGACCGGTTAGCTAAGGAAACCGGCGCCCAAGTTCAGGTCGGGGGCGTGGAAGCGCATATGGCCCTGCACGGGGCCTTGACCACGCCCGGCGCGGACCTGCCCCTGGCCATCCTCGACCTGGGTGCGGGCTCGACTGACGCTGCCCTGGCCGGAAAAGATGGCCAGATCAATGTAATTCACTTGGCTGGAGCTGGAGATATGGTGAACCTGATCATCGACGCCGAGCTGGCGCTGGATGACCGCAACCTGGCCGAAGAGATCAAGCGTTTCCCTGTCGGTCGCGTGGATAACTTGTTTCTGCTGCGCGGCGAAGATGGGACGGTGCGTTTCTTCGAAGAGCCGCTCGACCCAAAGCTGTTTGCCCGCACGGTGGTGATCAAAGAAGAGGGATTGGCTGCCCTGCCTGGCAATCTGAGCATCGAGAAGGTTCGTACCGTACGCCGCAAGGCCAAAGACAGGGTCTTCGTGACCAATACGTTTCGAGCCCTCAACGCGGTTGCCCCGGCCGGGAACCTGCGCCTCTTGAGCAATGTGGTCCTTGTCGGAGGTTGTGCACTCGATTTTGAGATCCCTGGGATGATCTCCGATGCCCTGGCCGAGTACGGCGTCGTGGTCGGTACAGCCAACGTGCGCAGTAGCGAAGGCCCGCGCAATGCCGTGGCTACCGGGCTGGTGCTGTCCTATGCAGATTCGACTCCATTGGGGTCCTCCCCCAGTGTTCTTCCTCGCCCGCTTGCGGGAGAGGGCCAGAGGTGAGGGCAATGGTGGTGTCCCAAAGGACACCGAACCTGCGGTTCTTCGCGGGGCTCAGGATTCCCGAGGCCTGAATCCATGGAGATTGTGCACCCGCTGGTGGTCGTAGCTGTCTCCCCCCAAGGAGCTGATCCGGCATTGCTGCGCGAAATCCTGTGGGGTTTGGAGGAAGAATCGGTGCCCTTCCGCGTGGTCGAGTTGCCCGGCTCTTGTGAGCAGATGGCCCAGGAGGCGTCCCTGATTTCCCCCCTGGGCGCTGGGGTAGCCATCGGTGAGGATGGCTGGGTGATTGTCCAGCACCGTCGGCTACCTCGCTCTAAGCCGCTCTTCCGTCTCTTGATCCGCGGCTGCCCACCTCGCCTGGTGCGGGAGCTGGGAGCCAATGCGGCGCGATTGGTCAAAGGAATACCCTTCAAGCTTGCCGGATCAGAGGAAAGTCGATGAGGACAATCGCCATCTGCAATCAGAAAGGCGGTAGCGGCAAAACAACAACTGCCGTCAACTTGGCTGCCTGTCTTGCCGCAGCCGACCGCCGAGTGCTTCTTATCGACTGCGACCCGCAGGCTTCCAGCACATCCTGGTACGGTTTTCACCAATACTCGCGGGGTCTCTACGATGTGTTCCTAGGGCGGTCTAGCCTTCCGGCCCTGTTGGAGAGCACGAGCATCTCAAAACTAGACCTGATTCCATCCTCCTTCCTGCTGGGCGGGGTGGAAAAAGCACTGGCAAGCGAGTCCGGCGCCGAAATGATCCTGCGGCGGAACCTGACCCGGCTGCCTCCCCTTCGCTGGGATTACCTGCTCTTCGATTGCCCACCGGCCCTGGGGCTGCTCGCTACAAACGCCCTGGCCGCTTCGGAAGAGGTCCTGGTGCCCGTGGAAGCGCACGTGATGGCCCTTTCCGGGCTGGTCCAGCTTCTGGCCACCGTCAAGCTTGTACAGGAGCGCTACAACCCCAGCCTAAGGCTTACGGGAATCCTGATCTGTCGCCTGGCGGCAGGGACTCGCCATGCGCGCGAGGTTGTTGAACAGTTGAGACAGAAATTTGGTCGGCTTGTCTACCAATCCATGATCCGGGAGAACGTGAAGCTGGCGGAGGCTCCCTCCTTCAGCCAACCGATTACGCTCTACGACCCCCGCTGCCATGGTGCGCAAGATTACCGGCAATTGACCGGAGAAATCATCCGGCAAGAAAGGAAAGAGGAACCTTGACACGGAAGACGATCGGGGAAAACCCACTGGATGCAGTCATCCCCGCTGCCTCGGAAGAGATCTGGCCAGACCCGGCTGGTATTCCGGTGCGAGCCCACGACCGCCCCAGGGGACTTTCCGGTAGAAAGGCACTGGGCTTGATTGAGACGGTCGGCTTAGTGGCGGCCATCGAAGCTGCGGATGCCGCGGTCAAGTCAGCCCAAGTGAAACTGCTCGGTTACGAGTTGACCAAAGGCGGTGGAATGGTCACGATCAAGTTGCTCGGGGAGGTGAGTGCCGTGAAAGCAGCTACCTCCGCTGGAGCAGCTGCCGCCTCGCGTGTCGGCAAGGTGGTTTCGGTATTGGTCATCCCTCGGCCTGCTGACGACACTGAGCTGATGATCGTCCATGTCGATAGCTCGGGGAATCAACCTCCCGAGAGGACAAGCAAAGAGACCGCTCCGCTCCTGGAAGAGTATGGAGAGGCGCGAGTAACTCCTCCTGGAAAAGCCGAACAAGAAGCAACGGTCATCTTGGGGGAACTGGCAGGAATGACCGAAGCGACCATAGAACACCCCGCCGGGGGCTATCAACCCGCCGGGAGCTATTTAGAGCCGTCCGTGCACAAGCCGAAATCGCCCAAGAAGAAAGATAAGGGAAGGGCAGCCAAATGAATAGAAAACGGAGGATACAGTCATGAACAACGATGCATTGGGATTGGTGGAGACGAAGGGATTGGTACCCGCTATCGAGGCGGCTGACGCCATGGTGAAGGCGGCCAATGTCCGGCTGATCGGATATGAGAAGATTGGTTCGGGCTTGGTCACGGTGATGGTTCGCGGCGATGTGGGAGCTACCAAGGCAGCCACTGATGCCGGGGCGGCAGCTGCTCGCCGGGTTGGGGAAGTGATTTCCGTGCACGTGATACCGCGCCCCCACGGTGACGTGGAAATGATGCTGCCCAAACCGTAGCCACAACTAAAAGAGGAACTCCCTATGAGAGGAACTCCCTATGCCAAAACTGCCGAATGAAGGGCAATGCCGGGAGGCCTTGCTGGCCCGAGCTATCGCTGATGCGATCCGCCAGTACCTGGCCCAGGTGGATTACGCCAACATCCCGGTCGGCGTCTCGGTTCGGCATATCCATCTTTCCAAGGAGGACTTGGCTCGCCTGTTCGGGCCAGGTTACCAATTGACCCCAACGGTTGAGCTAATGCCCGGGCAGTATGCCACCAAGGAAACGCTGATCCTGGTTGGCCCCAAAGGGATCATTCAGAATGCTCGTGTCCTTGGCCCACCACGTTCGCGCACACAGGTCGAGATCTCCCGCACCGACGGCTTCGTACTGGGCATCAACCCCCCGGTGAGAGATTCCGGGGACATCCAGGGGAGCCCCGGCTTGATCCTGGTCGGACCCCGCGGCGCGGTCACTTTGAGCGAGGGTGTGATCTTGGCTTCGCGCCACATGCACCTGGATCCCCAGTGGGCTGCCACCCTCGGCATCAAGGATGGCGATCGAGTCAGAGTCCGCACCAACGGCGCTCGACCGGTAGTTTACGAGAACGTGCTGGCCCGGGTCAGCCCCGATTTTTGGACGCAGATGCACGTAGACACCGACGAGGCCAATGCAGCGGGGCTTTCCAGCGGTGACCAGGTGAAGTTCCTGTGAGCGCCCCCATCAAGCAGGCTGGCGCCTTTGAGAGCCCAAGCGCCGGTGTGGAGCATTCTGTGCGGTTGAGGTTGAGTCAGGCTGCCGGGCTCATCCGGAGCAAGGGTGCAAAAGGGTCCGGTCCTTTCCGCGTGGGTGTCGACCTGGGCACCTCCGCTGTCAAAGTCATCGTCCTCGACGGGCTGGGTGAGCCAGCTGCCGCCATTCTTCGTTTAGCCACGGTGGTCCGGGATGGGGTAGTGCTGGACTACATTGGCGCCATCGACATCTTGAGGCAGCTCGTCCGCGAGCTGGAGAAGCGTCTGGGACAGGATCTCGTGCGTTGTGCGACAGGCATTCCACCCGGCACCGGCAGCGCCAATAGCCGAGCTACAGCGCACATCTGCGAGGCTGCCGGGCTGGAAGTGACCGGGGTCATCGACGAGCCGACGGCAGCGGCAACAACCTTGCATATTCGGGAAGGCGTGGTCGTCGATGTTGGTGGGGGAACCACCGGCATCTCCATCCTGCACGATGGGTTGCCCATACAGGTCGCCGATGAGGCCACCGGGGGGACCCACTTCACGCTTGTCCTGGCCGGGCGCTTCGGCATCCCCTTCGAGGATGCGGAAAGGTTGAAGCTGGACACCAAACAGAGCAGCCGGCTTTTCCCGGTGCTGGTGCCGGTCATGGAGAAGGTAGCCTCGATCGTAGCTCGCAATATCGACGGCTACCGCACCGACCGGGTCTACCTGGTCGGCGGGGCTGCATCCTTGGCTGGGTTCTCCGGGGTCCTGGCCGATCGGCTGGGTTTACCCGTGGTAGTTCCGCCCGAACCGATGCTGATCACGCCGATGGGGCTTGCCCTCAATGTGCCAGGAGGTACGGGCGATGGAAATTGAAGCTTTGGTTCGCCAGATCGTAGTGCAGGTTTTAAAGCAACTGGAACAAGAATCGAAATCGCCCTCCGCTGGTGAACCACGCGGGAAGATCTTGGCTGTGGTCACAGGGGGTTACCTTGGAGCATCCGACTCTTTCGGCGCGATCAGCAAGCTGATCGAGGAAGGCTTTGCCGTGGACGTGGTGCTTAGCCATGCCGCTTCTTCGGTCCACCCGCGTGATGCGCTCCAGGGGCAGCTTAGAGGAGCAAGGGTCCGGCTTGAAACAGAGGTCGAGCACCCCTACAGTCTTGTCCAGAATTATGACCTGGTGATTGTTGCGATCCTGACCAAGTTTACGGCTGCCAAGACAGTACTACTGCTGACCGATACCTTCCCCGTAGCAGCGGTCATTGATGCCCTCTGGCTAGGCAAACCGGTCATCGCCGCATCTGACTCAGCCGAGTTGGAAGGCGCTCCCGTCCCCCTCGATGAAGCAGCCCGGTGCAACCTGGATCGGTTGGCGGGGCTCGGCGTCAAGCTGGTTCGGGCTCGCAACCTGGCCGATGCCGCCATCCAATGCCTGGCAGGAGGTCATCCTGCCAATGCAAGATTCTCTGACTCTATAAAAAAGGTACAGACTGGCGACAAGAGGGATTTGCCTGTTCCTGGGGAATCCTCGGACCGAGCCATCGGACTACCCCGGCTCGGCAAGGGTAGGGTGATTGCAAGGGAAAAGACAAGTTCCCGTCGGTTGATAACCACCTTGGAAATCCGGGAAGCGTTGACCGGCTCCAGAAGAATTCCAGCAAAAGGTGCTTTGGTCACTCCGTTAGCCCGCGAACTGGCCAGAGACTTGGGTATTGAACTGGTTGATGAGGAGGAGAAATGCGCCTAGGCAAAGTAGTCGGCAACGTCGTGGCTACACGCAAAGACCCCCGCTTGGTGGGCAACAAGCTGCTCATTGTGCAGCCGTTCCTGATCCGCGGGGATGACCTGGTCCTTTCCGAGCACGAGATGTTGGTGGCCATCGACACGGTGGACGCCGGCATCGGAGAGGATGTGCTCTATGTCATGGGGAGCCCTGCCCTGCGGGCTGGCGAGCAAGATGGCGGACCGGTGGACGCGGCTGTTGTGGGTATCGTCGACTCGATTGAATTGGCCAAGTCCGGGTCTCGATAGGGGTTTAATATGAGGATCTACACCCGCACCGGAGACCAAGGGGAGACCTCTCTGGCTGATGGCGCCCGGCTCAGCAAGGGCTCGCCCCTTTTTGAAGTGTTGGGCGACTTGGATGAGCTGATGGCGGGCCTGGGTTTTGCCCGTGCCTTCTGCACGTTGCCCTGGGTGAGGGATATTCTGCAGAACTCGATCCCGCGAATCAGTGGCATTGCCGCCCAGCTTGCCCGGGCGCGCAACCTCCCGCCGGAATCCAGGATAGGAGAGGAAGAGATCCGCCAGTTGGAACGGCAAATCGACCAGGCCATGAACTCGCTGCCCAAGCTTTCGGGCTTTCATTTCCCAGCAGGTGGGCCAGCCGACGCCGGTCTGAACCTGGTCCGTACAGTCTGCCGTCGGGCGGAAAGGGCGTTGGTGGGTTACTCGGCTTCCGATTCGAGGGACCACCTGCAGTTAGCCTACCTTAACCGCCTTTCAGACCTGCTCTTTTCTCTGGCCCTGGTGGAGGAGCAGGAAGCCATTGTCCAGGAGGTGAAAAAGAGGGTGACCAGTATCACTAATAGCAGAAGAGAAGACAACCTGCCAAAGGGCGTCGTTAGAGATGAGCCATTGCTTACCCTCGAGCGAGCCCAAGCTCATACCCGGGCGGCGCGGGAGAAAGCGAGCGCCATTGGTGTGCCGATGGTAGTAGCTGTAACCGATGGAGCCGGGGATTTGCTGCTCCTGGAGAAGATGGATGGCGCTCTACCAGTCAGCGTGGAGCTGGCTGCCAAGAAGGCCTATACCGCAACCGTCCTGCGCATGGAAACGGCCAGACTGGGAGAAGCCTCACAGCCGGGCGCTCCGCTTTATGGGATTCAGCACACGGATTCCCGGCTTGTCGTCTTCGGTGGAGGAACCCCCATTCGGGAGGGCGATCGGGTGATTGGCGCGATCGGGGTCTCGGGTGGTAGCGTGGAGCAGGACATCGCCTGTATGCAAGCTGGACTGGCCGCCGGTTCCAGCGGGTCCGGGGAACCTCTTGGGCCAACTGGCACAGACGCGAAATGATGGCAAGGAGAGAGAGATGACCGAAGGAATCGACCAAGAGCAAATCGCTGACATTGTCAGCCGAGTGCTGGACACGCTGGGCGCCCGCCTGGAACGAGGACCGGGAGCGCGCGGCATTTTTTCCGGGGTGGACGAAGCGGTGGCAGCAGCAGGGGTCGCGCAGCGGAGGTTCGAGTGCCTCAGCCTGGAGAAGCGCGAGCAGCTGATCGCTGCCATCCGCCAGGCTGCATTGAGCAATGTAAGGGCTCTCGCCGAAATGGCCGTCAAAGAGACGGGAATCGGACGGGTGGAGGATAAGGTTGTCAAGAACATCCTTGCTGCAAGCAAGACCCCCGGCACCGAAGACATCGGACCTTCCGCCTATACCGGGGACCATGGGCTGACGCTTGTGGAGATGGCTCCCTTTGGCGTGATCGGGGCGATAACCCCGGTGACAAACCCTTCGGAGACAATCATCTGCAACTCGATCGGGATGATCGCCGCCGGCAACTCCGTGGTCTTTTGCCCTCATCCCAGCGCCAAGCTAACCTCTGCTTTCACCGTCTCCATGATCCACGATGCGATCGTCAAGGCCGGCGGCCCACCCGACCTGGTGACTGCCCTGGAGAGTCCCACGATCGAGGCAGCTAACGACCTCATGCGTCACCGAGGTATCGCCATGGTCGTGGTCACTGGTGGCCCAGCAGTCGTCAAGGCGGCGCTTTGTTCGGGCAAGAAGGCGATCGGCGCCGGTGCAGGCAATCCACCCGTCCTGGTCGACGAGACTGCCGACTTGTTCAAGGCAGCTGCCGACATCGTGGCTGGAGCCAGCTTCGACAACAACCTGCCCTGCGTGTGCGAGAAGGAGCTGATCGTCGTCGATTCGGTTGCTGACCTGCTGATCCAGCGGATGCAGCGCGAGGGCGCCTACCTGCTGCACGAGCCGGACGTGGGAGCGCTGACCAAGCTGGCCATGCTGCCGGTGGTGGAGGAGGGCAAGCCGGAGACCCTGCACTGGATGGCCAACAAGGAGTACATCGGCAAAGATGCCTGGCGCATCCTGGCCAAGATCGGGATCGAAGTCTCGCGCGACATTCGGCTGATCATCTTCGAGACTGACCAATCCCACCCCTTCGCCCAAACCGAGCAGATGATGCCGGTGCTGCCGATCATCCGCGCCCGCACGGTGGAGGAAGGAATCGAGAAGGCGGTTCGCCTGGAGAAGGGTTACAGACACACGGCGATCATGCACTCCAAGAACATTGATCACATGACGGCCTTTGCCCGCGCGATCAAGACGACCGTCTTCGTCAAGAATGCCCCGTCCTACGCTGGTCTCGGCGCCGGTGGCGAGGGTTTCAGCACTTTCACCATCGCCGGGCCGACTGGAGAGGGGATGACTTCCGCCCGCAGCTTCACGCGGCAGCGGCGCTGTGTGCTGGTGGACGGATTCCGCATCATCTAGCGCAGGTATAGGAAGGGTGGACCCCGTGGAGCACGACAGAATTATTGCCGCTTGTAAGAAAGCCGGTGTTGTCGGTGCCGGCGGAGGCGGCTTTCCCACGCACGTCAAGCTTTCCGCTCAAGTTGGCTTGATCATCGGCAACGGGGCCGAGTGTGACTTGCTGGTGCGCAAAGACCAGGAGCTGATGGCCATTGAAAGCAAGGCCATCGTGCATGGATTGAAGCTAGCGGTGCTGGCCACGGGTTCAGCCGGGGGGGTGATCGCCCTGAAGAAGAAATACACCCAGGCTCGGACCGCGCTGGAACGCGAGATGGCCGGGTCTTCCGGCTTGCGGCTCTTCGAACTGAAGGATTTTTACCCTGCCGGCGATGAGCAGACGATGGTCTACGAGGTCACCGGCGCCGTAGTCCCGGAAGCTGGCTTTCCCCTGGACTGTGGTGTCGTTGTGCAGAACGTGGAGACCCTTCTGAATATCGCAAAGGCTGTAGAAGGGATCCCTGTGACTGACAAGTATGTCAACGTGATCGGCGAAGTAGCAGCGCCCGGTACCTGGAAAGTCCCACTGGGAACGACGTTCCGCGACATGCTGGAATTGGCCGGCGGGGCCCGCCGCGGTACTGTCCTGATCGAGGGCGGGGCGATGATGGGCAAGTTGGCCGCAGGTGAAGATCCGGTCACCAAGACAACTGCTTCGATCCTTGTTTTGCCGGAACAGAACCCTGCCATCCGCGGCCGCCGGGACACCATGCGTGTCATCACCCGCCGCGGGGCGAGTACCTGCCTGCAGTGCTTCCGCTGCACCGACATGTGCCCACGCTACCTCCTGGGCCATGCCCTTGAGCCGCATAAGATCATCCGGGCCGTTTCCCTGGGCGGGAAGGACATGGCACCCCTGGGCGCTCTGCTGTGTTGTCTCTGTGGCCTTTGCACCTACTATGCCTGCCCGGTGGGCTTGCACCCGGCTCGTGTCAACGAGGCCGTGCGAGATCAGTTGCTTGCGGCGGGAGCCCGCTACCCTGGCAAGTGCACGGAAGCAAATCCCGCCATCGGCTACCGCCGGATTCCCTCGAAAAGGCTCTCTTATCGCCTGGGGCTTCACGCCTACGATGTACCTGCCCCCTATCGGGGAGAGGCGACCCCTTCACCAACCCTCACGCTGCTCCTCAAGCAGCACATCGGCCAACCTTCGGTCCCTTCCGTCCATATCGGCGAGCAGGTGCACCGGAGCCAAGTCATCGCCGAAGCGGCGGCCAAGGGACTGGGTGTGCCGTTGCATGCTCCCTCGGATGGCATGGTTCAGGCCGTGACCCCTACCGCAATTGTTCTGGAGGTGCGCGGATGATTAAAACGATTGGAATGGTGGAATGGTCCAGCATCGGTCTGGGCATCGAATCCACCGATTGCATGGTGAAAGCGGCCAGCGTAGAGCTGCTCGATGCCCGGACGGTATGCTGCGGCAAGTATATCGGGCTCGTCAGCGGGGATGTCTCCGCTGTGCGCACGGCCATCACGGCGGGGACCGAGAAACACCCCGAGGCAGTGATCGACTCCCTGGTACTGCCCAACGTACACCCCGATGTCATCCCTGCTCTTTTTGGGGCGGTGGAAGTCCCGGCCATGCCGGCCTTGGGAGTGATCGAGACCTTCTCCGTGGCTGCTTCCATCAAAGCGGCGGACAAGGCAGCCAAGACCGGCCAGGCCAAACTGCTGGAGATCCGCCTGGCCGTTGCCTTGGGCGGCAAGGGCTTTGTTCTTCTGGGTGGCGAGGTTTCAGGGGTTCAAGCGGCAGTCCAGTCCGGTGCAGAGGTGGCCTCGCTCGAGGGCTCGCTTGTTTCTGCAGTGGTCATTCCGTCACTGAACCCGCAAGTTTGGGAAAAACTGGTCTAACCCGAGGAGGAGAAAACCCATGCCCGACGCCGCACTTTTTTTGCCCGATGGCAGACTCGGCCAAATTCTAACCATCAACCCCGGTTCCACATCAACCAAAGTGGCGATTTTTCATGGAGAGGAACTTGTTTTCGTCACTGAAATCAGGCATACGGCGGAGGAGCTACGCCCTTTCCCCCTGATCTGTGACCAGTTCGAGTTTCGCTTCAAGATGATTTCGCAAGCCTTGACCCAAGCCCCCCTGGACTTGGGCGCATTGATCGCCGTCGTGGGTCGGGGCGGATTCACTCGGCCCATCCCCAGTGGCGTTTACTGCGTGGATAATGTGCTGGTAAGCGAGCTGCTGGGTGCAGTTCACGGCCACCATGCTTCCAATCTGGGAGCCCCCTTGGCGCAGGAGTTCGCCTTGAAGGCAGGTATCCCGGCCTACATCGTGGATCCCATTGCAGTGGATGAGCTGGACCCGGTCGCGAGGGTTACAGGGATCCCCCAAATCCATCGGCGCAGCATATTCCACGCCTTGAACCAGAAGCGCATGGCCCGCCGGGCTGCAAGCGAGCTGGGCAAGCCATACGAGGAGGTCAATTTGATCGTGACCCATTTGGGTGGCGGGATCACAGTCGCTGCCCATCGCTGGGGTCGCGTGGTGGAAGTGAACAATGCAGTGGAGGGCGAGGGGCCATTCGCACCGGAGCGTTCGGGTGGTCTGCCGGCGGCCCAGGTGGCCGAGATGAGCTTCTCAGGCCAGTATTCGCTGGCCGAGATACACAAGCTGATCAATGGGCGCGGGGGCTTGGTGGCCTACTTCGGCACCAACGAATCGCGCAGCGTGGAAGAGGCTGCCGCCTCCGGCGACGAGAGCAGCAAGCTGGTCCTGGATGCCATGATCTACCAGGTGGCCCGGGAGATCGGGGCCTGCGCAGCCGTTCTGGAGGGAAAAGTCGATGCTGTGGTGCTGACTGGGGGGATGGCTAAGAGCCGTTGGATCACCGAAGAGCTACGCCGGAAGGTCCAGTTCATCGCCCCCTTGCTGATTTACCCGGGTGAGGACGAGATGCGGGCCATGTTTGAGGGTGTGCTACGCGTCCTTCGGGGCGAGGTGGTGCCTATGAACTACGGGGACGTTCCGCCGGTTGTCTAGGCTGGAGAAAGTCCGCCGGTGGAACTTCATCATCTTGATCCTGTCCGTAGGTGAAATGGGAACCGGAAAATGATAAGTCCTGCCAAACTTCAAGTCGATGTCCTGGTCATCGGTGGCGGACCGGCCGGGATGAGTGCTGCCCTCACCGGCAAGGAGCGCCACCCGGAGAAGTCGTTCCTGCTCATCCGCCGCGAAGAGCAGGCCGTGACCTGCTGCAGCATCCCGCACTTTCTACCTCGTGGCCGTGACCTAGGGAAAAGTTTGATCCCAGATCACTCGCTCAGTCGGGCCGGGATCGAGCTGCTGATCACGGAGGTCATGGCCATCGAAAGAGCGGAAAAATATTGCCGGCTTGCCAACGGGAAGCATGTCCACTACGAAAAGCTGGTCCTTGCCCTGGGTTCTACGCCTGCAATTCCTCCGGTCCTGGGAAGCCTTCCAGCAGGTGGTAGCCGGCTAGTTCATCCTGAACCCTTATCTTCACTGGAGGGCAAGGTTTTCGCGGTCCCCAAGGACGCTGGTTACCTGGAGCGGTTGAAAGAGAGCTTGGCCCAACGATCCCGCATTGGCATACTGGGAGGCAGCCTAGTTGGGGTTGAGGTGGCCTGGGAATTGAGCCAGACTGGGAGCCAGGTGACCCTTGTCGAAGCTCTGCCCAGTTTGCTCCAATTCGTCTATGACGAGGACCTGGGCAGTTACGTAGAAGAGGTCCTCGAAAAGGGTGGGGTGAAAGTCAAGACAGGATCCAGGGTGAATGAGTTGGCGAGTCGGGGAGATGGCGTCGCCATACTCCTCCAGGAGAAGGAGACACTGCTGGCGGATGCCGCCATCATCGCCCTGGGCTACCGTCCAGCGAGCGACTTGGCCGTAAAAGCAGGCCTCGAAGTGGATCGGAGTGGCTTTCTGATCACGGATGAATATGGCCGCACGTCCGACCCGGACATCTTTGCTGTTGGGGATTGCGTCCAGAAGCGAGACTTCCTTTCCGGCCGGCTGGTCCCGGTGATGCTATCTTCGGTGGCTGCCCGGGAAGGTCGCCTGGCTGGCTGGAACCTCTACCGCCTGGTGCTGCCCAGGCGATTGGCGGGAACGATCCCGTTCGCCCTTTTGGCTTTGGGGGAAGTCGGCCTAGGGGCAGTCGGGTGGACCGAGCGCCGCGCTGGTGAAGAGGGAATGGATGCCGTCTCTGCAGCCTTTGAAGGTACGGACAGGCACCCACCTGCGCTGCCAGGAGCGATGCGGCAATGGGTGAAGTTGATTGCGGCTCCAGAGGGAGGCGCTCTCCTAGGGGCGGAAGTGAGTGGCGGACTCCGCATTGGAGAGCTCGTCAATTTGCTCGGCGTGGCCATCCAAGGGCGCATGACAGCCTACGACCTAATCAATCTGCAACTCGGTTCTCACCCTCAGCTTTCCCCGTCACCGGGCGTAATACCCCTGGTCAAAGCAGCAGAAATGCTAGTCCGCAAGATCGAACGCCCGCGGTTTTTCATCCTATAATCACGTGATCCCACAATTCCTGGGATACGAAGAGGCTCCCTTGCGGGGAGCCTCTTCCAACAGAGGACCTGCAGTCCTTAAAGAATAACGCGGACGCACGAGCCAAGTCATATTATTCACCTCCTTTCTAGAAGGAGCGTTCGTTGCCCAGAGCCAGTCCAATAGAAGCACGGACCCTTTTTTCTTCTTTCACCGTATCGGAACCATTGACCCAAGCTTAGCCGGAAGTGGGAATTAACAGCGTTGCCAGCAGACGGAGCAAGGTGCTTTTACCGGATCCATTGGCTCCAGTGAGGCCATATACGCTGCCTTTCTCTATGGATTAAGAAATATCGGTTAGAGCTCTCGTCTCTCCTTTATGGATTGGAAAGGTCTTGGTGATGGACTTTGTTTCGATGCCAAGTTTCAAGATGGGTCTATCCCTTCTCTTGGAAGTGTAAACCTCACCAAGGCTAAGGGGAGTAGGTTTCTATTTCGATCAGCTTCGGCGCTGGCAAAGCCAGCTTCGGCGCTAGAGTAGGGATCAGGTCGGAGAAGTACCGCTTCATCGACGCCAGGGATTGCTCGTATTTCTGGAGATCCGAGAGTGGCTCCCGTGACGTCATGTAGTTGCCAATTCCTGCTTGGGTTGCCTCAGACGATTGTTGCCGCCACTGTTCCATGGTCTGTGTGTAGGTCAGACCTTTGCCAAACAGGTCCAGGTCCTCTCTAATAGCCAAAATGGTATGGAGATAGTCGTTCGTGTATTGGATTGTGGCCAGCCATTCCGGGGTGAGGTCAATCCGGGATAGCATGGCTCGCCACCCCGCCTCGATTTCCTCCAGGTCCTTGCCGTAAGCCGTGCGGATGGCCGCCTTGGTATTCTCCCAAGCCCCTTGTTTCAGATCCTCGTGATATCCCCAAAGATTCTGAAAATCCTCCCAGGGGTAGGTCTCCAATAGATAGAGGAGAAAGGAAACGATGGGATGGTAGACCTGGCTTGGCCAAAGCATATCCCCGTGGAGAAGGATCTGTTCCAGGGTAACGCCCTGCCGGACCCAAGGCGCCGCATACAGGTGGATGGGACGAGGCGGCTGCATGAAGTATAGATCGAAAGCGATGATCGCCGTTTCATGAAGGAAAAATAGGTAATTGGTGGCATTGTGCCGGCAGCGGAACAGCGTTACGGGGGGAGGACCGAGAACATCCGAAAGCAACGGATGCAGCAATTCGTGAGACATTAAACGATCCGCTGGGGAGTACGGTTGGAAGAACATGTTGTACTCGCCGAAAGCATAGTCAAGACCCCCAACAAATCCAGTGATCGTCTGGGTCAGCTCATGGTGGAAACGCGAGGTCACCGTCTGAACGATGCCCTCGTAGAAATCGGCGATCGCGATTTGATCTTCCGTCGGAACCGTGTTTGAGAAGATGAGGTGGAGATGCGCAGTATCGCGGATCGTCTGGGTGTCAGGCGAGGAGGAGGTTTCCGATGAAGAAACTGGGGGAGGCGTCGAAGAGGAGAATGGGGGAGGCGTCGAAGAGGAGAACGGGACCGGATTGCAGGAAGTCAGGAGCACCAAGAGCCCGGCCAGGATGCAAACCCATTTTCCGATTTCACTCCACCTCCTTACAGCCTTTCGAGGATGACTAACAAAATTCAAGATTTCCTCCTGCTCCAGGATAGTTGCCTGGGATCGATGGCGTCTCGCTATTCATCGCCCATCAGGTTGATCGCCATTACGGTGAGGAAGATGAAGAGCCCTGGGTAAACAACCAGCCAGGGCCCGTTCTGGCGGACGAAGAAAAAGTTGATATCGGCTCGAAGCATCATGTTGCCTTCACCATTGGGTGAGAAAGATCAAGAAGTAAAATGAAGGGATTTTACTCTTCAGGAAAAACATCAAGTATCACCGTGTAGCCGGAGAGATCTACCCTGGTCTCCTTCCCAGAGGTTATATCAAGGAGCCTGGCCTTCACTGAGGGAGCGGTATGATAGAGGAGAAGCCAGTCATTGTTAACCCAGAAGGCCAGCTCATTTAACTGCTCTCTCTTGGTAGGAGGAAGATTCAAAAGAAAAGACCTTCCCGAGCCATCCATCATCTCCGAAGACATTAGCAGGTGACAAGAATCCGGACTCCAAAAAATATATTTAAGCGGAGCGCTAAAGTGCTCGGGCCAAACCTCGACATAGCGTCCGCCTTGCCTCCGATCCACGATGAAATAGGGAGCTCCCATGCAGGGAATGAAACCCGTTAGCATGACAATCCAGCGGCCATCAGGAGAAATGGAAAGAAGAGAACCAATCATGCTTCCTGTAGGCCGAGGTAATTGTAAGAAAGGTCGAATTAAGCTCGGAAGCTCCATGAAGTGATGACTCTCATAACTATCAATGCCCCACAAGTGGTATGCCCCCAGTGAATCCTTGGTGAGAACGGCGATGAGGTTACCTTTCAAGGCTATGTTTCCCTCTACCTCTCTCTGTTTTCCGAAGGTATTAGGAAATTGAGGGGTCCAGCTTTTCCTTTGGTTGGTCTTTAGATCCCAAAGGAAATACGAGAAGCCATCTCCATCTTTCACCTGAACCAAGGCTTTGTCTCTTTTATAGTCCAAGGCTAAAGAGGCCTTTCCCCCCAAATTGCCTTTCTCCGGATTTCCTCCTTCCGGGTGTTTGATCTCCCAACTTCCGCCAGGACAAAAGGCAAGAAGACCAGTTCCTCCCCCTATCCATATATTATTAGCCCCACTATCGATGCTAGGGGAGAAGGTCACCCTTTTCTCTTCTAGAGTTCTCCAATTCCTGAGAAGTATTTCCTCCTGACTGGCCAGGAGCGAAGTTTGGCCTCTGGGGGGAGTCTGTCCCCCGGTGCAGGAAGCGAGGAAAAGGAGAAGCAAGAATGAGGGGAAGAACCTACGGGTCACCGACATACCACAGGTTCACTGTGCGTACTGTCATGGGGTCATCCAGAAAAGCCCGTTTTCGGTCACGGCGTAAAGAGTGCCCGAGGGGGCGAAGGCCAGGCACTGCACCCAGATGTTCGTTAACTCGCTGGAAGAAGCAGCCCAATTGACCCCGCCGTCGCTGCTCTTCCATATCCCGTGGCTCTCGGTGCCTGCGTAGAGGATCTGTGAGTTACCAGGGTTGATAGCCAGGGAATAGACGGTGCCGTCTGCCAGCCCGCTGGAAGAAGCAGCCCAATTGACCCCGCCGTCGCTACTCTTCCATATCTCGTGGTTCTCGGTGCCTGCGTAGAGGATCTGAGGGTTGTTGGGATCGATAACCAAGCACCGCACCCAGGTGTCCTCCAGCCCGCTGGAGGAAGCGGTCCAGCTGGTCCCACCGTCGCTGCTCTTGCAGACTCCGCCGCTGTTTTCGGTGCTGACATAGAGGATCTGGGGGTTGTTGGAATCGATAACCAGACATCTCACAAAGTTATTCGTCAGCCCGCTGGAGGAAGCGATCCAGGTGGCTCCACCATTGGTACTCTTCCAGATCCCGTAGCCGAAGGTGCCGGCATAGAGGGTCTGTGGGTTGTTGGAATCGATAACCAAGCACCGCACATCGCTCTCTCGGCTGTTCATCGGCTCGCTGGAGGAAGAGGCCCAAGTGGCTCCACCGTTGGTGCTCTTGAATACTCCGCCGCCGTAGGTGCTGGCGTAAAGGATTTGGGGATTGGAGGGATCGATAACCAGGCAGCGCACCCAGGTGTTCGTCAGCCCGCTGGAGGAAGCGATCCAGCTGGTCCCACCGTCGCTACTCTTGAAGACACCACGGTCATAGGTGCCGGCATAGAGAGTCTGGGGATTGGAGGGGTCGAAGGCAAGGTTCCACACAGTACCGCCAATGGAGGGCAGTTGTTCCCAGACGTCGACAGTGACCCCACTGTTGGCAAGGGTCGAAGTAGGGAACAGTGACTGAAGGCGCTGAACGATGATGAAAGCCTCGGCGCGGGTGAGGAAGGCATCGGGGCGGAAGGTTCCGTCCGGGTAGCCTTCGATCAAACCCAGCTCATGGGCTTGGTAGATCTGATAGACAGCGGGGTCTCCCGTCCCCACGTCGGGGAAGAGGATGTCCGTGGCGGCATCCACCCCTCCTAACAAGTTGACCAGCCAGATCGCCGCCTCCCGGCGGGTGATCGGCTCATCCGGATGCCATTGTGCTCCAGTGCTGGCCGGCCAAACCATTCCCTGGCGGAGGCTCTCTTCCTCCGCCAGGCGCGTCAACCAAGGAGCGGCCCAGTGACTGGATGACATGTCCTGCCCTTCTGCCGGGAAAGGTTCGGGGTGCAGTCCGTTTGTCAGGCAGAACAGCTTGGCGCTTTCCCCTCGGCGAATCGGCTGGTCGGGCTGGACATTCCCGCCGGGGAAACCGGTGACAAGCCCATCCTCCATCAAGGACCGGATGGTCTCCTCCGCCCAGTGATTTTCCAGATCCAGGCGAGCGAGCGGGGCCGAGACCGAAAACCCCTGAGGTCCCGGCTGAGCCAGATCCAGCTCCCGGGTTTCACGTACCACTGGATTCCCCTCTTCGTCGGTAAAAACGATCTCCTCCTGGACCTTCCAGGGCATCGAGGGGAAGTCGTGGAGGGCCAGGTCCAAGTCCTGCCGAATCAGATCAGCCACGCCCTGGCAAACGGTGGGACTCCCGGTCATTTTCAGTTCCATGTAAGCGCTGCTGTCGGTTCGGGAAGGTGTGCCGCTCCAGAAGGCTCTCGCCTTCTCCAGGGCTGTTTTTTGGGCGGCCAGGAACGTGGCGAGCTCGCCGGCTTCGAGCGACTCGCTCAACTGCCGCCGGCCGTTGCTCTCCGTAAGTTGGATGTTCGAGGCCAGGAGGGGTTCCAGCGCCCAAGAGGGGAGGCCTAACTCCCAAGCCGGATAAGCGGTCGGGCAGCGGGTCAGCAGTTCCGACAAGAGGTTGGACTGAGCCCGGGCCAATCCGTCAGGAGGGAAAGGTAGGCGCAGGCGCAGATGATAGAAGTCTTTGTCCGTCTCGAGTCTGGCGATCGGGTAGAAATTGGCCCGCCAGGCGTTGGTGTACCACTCCAGGGCCGCGCGGTCCAGGCGGAAGGTGAAATCCCAGGTCCGTTCCCCGGCCAAGTTGGCGCCGATCACCGTGCGAATTCGCACCGGCTCGACCATCTGTACCAGGGGCCAAGGAAGGGCGGGCGTGGTAGTCTCCCTAGTGTCTCCCAGATCCCCGGTCATGTGCCGATAGAAGGAGGAGAAAAGGTAAGCCTCCGGCTGGGTGCGCAGGGCCTCTTCCAAGGTGGAAGAGAGATCCAGCCCCCGAAAGGAACCCTCAAAGAGGACCTCCTCCAGGTAGAGGCGCAGGTGCGAGCCGATATAACCGGGATCCGCCGACAGGTGGCTCCGCAAGCCCGAAAGGATCTCCTCCCAGTTTCCCCCAGCCTCTCCATGGAGGAGAAGCTCCGCTCTTTCCCCCGTCCAAAGGACCGCCGCCTCGGTCGCCGAGTCCCCCGCGAAAGCGCTATTCAACTCCACCTCGGCCCATTGTCGGTACTGTTTCAGACTGATGAAGAAGCCTTCATCGCCGGAAAAGGGTCCGGCCTGAGCCAACGCCAGGTAAGCCTTGGCCACCGCCAAGTGGTGCACCGGAGTGTCTTCCAGGTCCAGTGCCGCCTTCGCTTCATGAATGGGTTGCCACGCCTCTGGGCTGATCAGGCTCACGTTGACATCCTCGGCCGGCTCGAAATCGCGGAGGTCCCAATGCACCGTCCCGTTTTCCAACACCCAGCCGGTGGGGCTGGCCGATACCTGTCCATCTTCGATGGGGAAGGGAGCGGAGAACTCAATCAAGGACTGGCCGATGGTTCCTGCCCAAGCCGCCCCGGTGCGAAGCGAATAGTCAATCCGAATCCGCTCCATGCCGCGATTCGCCGTCATGGTATAAGTGACCTCGATCTCCCGCCCTTGTTCCGGCTGGAAGGAGACGGGCCAGACAGCCCATTGTGCTTTCAACTGGTAACCGCTGGATACAGTTTCTGTTCGTGTCAGTGTTTCATACGGTACAGTCTCCCCGTCCAGGAGAACACGGACCTCTTGCAGGGTCGAATATTGGGGATTGGAGGAGAACAAAGGGAAGCCGACTTGCAGGTCTGATTCTTCTTGTGTCGTGTTCTTCATCTGGAAGACGCAACGATAGGACAGCCGGGCATACCGTTGTGATTCCTTTGATTCGAATTCACGAGCTCTCGGATCGAAGTCAAAGAGTCTAATGGTGACCTGTTCGGCCGTCATCCGCACTCCCTCACCGCCCTCCAGCGGCTCGATTCCCTCCCCATGGCTGGAAACGGGACCGATGTTGGCCTGCACTGCTTTCAGCGGGGAGACGGCCAAGGAACTCCCCAGCAAGACCAGGACCAGGAACAGGACGAACCCCACCCGATGCATCATGACACCTCCAAAATCATCCTCAATCGAATCGTATTCGGACGATCCCCCGTCCTGTATCATTAGACGAATGGAGAGTCTTTTTGTGCTGATGGTGTATCGCGCGGCGCTCTGCTTCTCATGGCCGCCAACTGCGCCAGTACTCCCAGGATCAGGACCCCACCCAGGATCAACACTTCAGGCTCGGCGAGCGATGCCTTACGCCTCTTCGTACCTCACCACCGTTCGCGCAACTGGCAGCAGGGCCGGGTTGGTCAATCCTTCGCCCAGAATGGGGTTTTACTTCCTCTACCAGGTCGTGGCGGTATATTCGAGCAGCGCTACGACGCCCTTTTCTTCCGCCGATTGCAGAATCCCAAGTCGATTGCTGCCAGAAGAACACCGGCCACCCCCGCTTTGATCAGCGCCCAGCCACACCAGGCTAAGGGGAGTAGGTTTCTATCTCGATCAGTTTCGGCGCTGGTAAAGCCAGCTTCGGTGCTAGAGTAGGGATCAGGTCGGAGAAGTACCGCTTCATCGACGCCAGGGATTGCTCATGTTGTTGGAGATCCGAGAGTGGCAGTGAAAGATAATACTGACCAAATCCCACCTTGGTCGCCTCAGGTGTTTGTTGCCGCCACTGTTCCATGGTCTGTGTGTAGGTCAGGCCTTTGCCAAACAGGTCCAGGTCCTCACTAATAGCCAAAATGGTATGGAGATAGTCGTTCGTGTATTGGATTGTGGCCAGCCATTCCGGGGCGAGATCGATCCGGGACAGCATAGTTCGCCACCCTACCTCGATTTCCTCCAGATCCTTGCCGTAAGCGGTGCGGATGGCCGCCTTGGTATTCTCCCAATCCCCTTTTTTCAGATCCTCGTGATATCCCCAGAGATGCTGAAAATCCTCCCAGGGGTAGGTCTCCAGGAGATAGAGAAGGAAGGAGAAGAGGGGATGGTTGACCTGGCTTGGCCAAAGTGTTTCCCTGTGGCGAAGGATCTGTTCCAGGGTAACGCCCTGCCGGACCCAAGGCGCAGCATACAGGTGGATGGGACGAGGGGGCTGTATGAAGTACAGATCGAAGGCCATGATCGCTGATTCATTAAGGAATAAATAGTAATTGGTGGCATTGTGCCGACAATGGAACAACGTCACGGGGGAAGGACCGAGCACGTTCGAAAGCAGCGGATGCAGCAATTCATGGGACATGAAACGATCCGCTGGTAAGTACGGTTGGTAGAACATATTGTTCTCGCCGAAGGCATAGTCAACACCCCCAACATATCCGGTGATCGTCTGGGTCAGCGCATAGTGGAAGCGCGAGGTCACCGCCTGAACGACTCCCTCGTAGAAGCCAGCGATCGCAATTTGGTCTTCCGTCGGGACCGTATCTGAGAAGATGAGGTGGAGATGCTCGGTATCGCGGATCGTCTGGGTGTCAGGTGAGGAGGAGGTTTCTGATGAATAGAGCGGGGAGGGCGTCGAAGGAGAGAATGGGGGAGGCGTCGAAGAGGAGAAGGGGGCTGGATTGCAGGAAGTCAGGAGCAGCAAGAGCCCGGCTAGGATGCAAACCCCTTTTTTCATTTTCCTCCCCCTCCTTGCAGCATAATGAGGAAGGCCAAAAAGACTCACAGCTTTCTCTTGCCCCAGGATTGTTGCTGAAGGCGGAGAAGGACGCGGGGTCACTAGAAAGGGGGGTCTCCGATGGGGATGGCCACCCGCTCGCGGAAGCCGGTCTCGGTGTAGGAGAGGACGATCCCTTTACGACCAGGCGGGATCTGCCAGGCCAAGCGGAAGCTGAGCGGTTTCCCTTTGGTCAAGGGGATGGGGATCAGGCTGAACTGGTGGTACTCGACCCGCCCCAGCTCGAAGGGAATGCGGTCCTTTTTCTCGGGCGGCGCTTCGGCCAGGCGTTGAGCAGCCAGCTCCAACCACCATGGGGTGGTGCCGGTGAGGGTGACGGGGAGGTAGAGCAAGGCATCGATGGTGCTGTTGCCGAGGAGTCCGGACTGGGACTCTAGGATGAAGAAGGGAAAGAAAGTGGGGGTACCGCCGCGGTCCTTATTCTCCACTTCCAGCTCGAAGACCAGAAAGGTCTTTCCATCCATGTTTTCCAAGCTCTCGTCGGTGCGGTGCCCACGCTCTTTCAACCAGGCATTGATGGCGTCCTGCAGTTGTTGGCTGTCCCCCGGCGAATACTGCCAGGCTTTGCACACGGTGATCAGCAAGCCCTGCAGATCCCCCTCCTTTTGGCTGTCGATCAAGGGGTAGGCTTGAAGGGTTTGGGTAGGGAAGCGCTCCGTCGCGGAAGGCTCAAGCGTCTGCGGGCTGGCGCATCCCGTCAAGGCCAGCCAGACGACCATCCACCACAGCATCCCTTTTCTCATCGTTCCACCCGCTTGCCGTCCTGATTATACACCTTGTTTCCTGGGCGATTTCCCCCCTTCGGTTCATGGGTTACTGTCAACGTTTAGTCGATTTATCTTTCGCAGCTCTTCTCTCATCGTGGTCACATGGTTCCCTAACAGATTCCCCGTAGACTGGTCAGGTTTCGCAACGCCTGAGCCCAGGGACGATTGGCATGGGGTCCGGAGAG
>JAPLHW010000121.1 GCA_026389425.1 Coprothermobacterota bacterium | reverse complement strand
TTGGAACTCTTAGAACGGCTGCGGTGAGTTTAACGGCCAGTAGCGCAGAACCGCCCGCCCTTGAAGCGAAGAGATCGGAACCGGACCGAAGGAGCGGGAATCATAGCTGTTCTCGCGGTTGTCCCCCATTAGGAAGACAGTCCCAGGCGGGATCAGCAGGTGGACCCAACGAATGGCTCGTGTTTCGCCCTTGACGTAAGGCTCAAGCAGCTCTTGATCATTTATGAATACTTTCCCGTTGGTGATATCCAGCTGTTCACCTGCAAGACCAATCACCCGTTTGATATAGGGGGTAGGAGAAGCGGGCGTGACAGGCGGCTCGAAAACGACGATCTCCCCACGCCGTGGTGTTCCCATCGTGTAGGCCAAATGGCTAACCAAGATGCGGTTGCCTTCCACCAAAGTGGGTTGCATCGAGCAGGAGAAGACCTCGTTGCTGCCCACTAGAAATGTACTGACCAAGAACGCCAGCACCCCGGCGATGAGCAGAGTGGAGAGCCATCCAAGCGCTTCGCGGACGAATGCTTTTGATTGGGATACATCTGGTTTCATGATGTCTTGATTCTACTCGATCATTCGGTTTCCAGGAAGCCTCGCCTGATTGTTGTGGAAGGAGCGCTGGAGCTAAAAAAGAGCATGCCTCACTGGCCAGTGAGGCATGCTCGGGTCTACTCGTGAATGAAGAGAGGCTAGATCCCTCTACTCGTACCCAAGCTAGTCCATCGCCGCCAAGGCATAGATCTTCATCGCCCGCAGCAGTTCATCCAAAGAAATGAGATAGATGCACCTACCAGTCTTTCTTTTCAGGATCGGGCGGGGCGGCGGAAACAGAACCAGGAAGGGCTAAACGCGCTTTTCGCTGTTCCAGCCGGGCTTGCGCCTGGGCTACCGTTAAATCATTTTCTAGCTGCCCGCCAAGATCTCCCATGGCTATCTCAAAGCTTGCATCGGCTACATCTGCGCGTCGCTGGATTCGGTCTGCCACATCGTCTATGGAGACATTACTGCCCGTAGAAGCCATTTGGCCGGCCTGCCGTATGGCTTCGACGGCGCTTTCCTTGGCTTTTGTCGCTACTTCCATCGCTTCCAAGCGCTGTACTTGTTGTGCCATGCCCTCGTATCTGGTCCGGAGTGTCGATACGGCTTCAGCGATAGCTTGCGCTGCTTTCTGTCCGGAGACTATCTCTTCCTCTTTGGTGCGCATCAGTTGCTCCAAACCTATCAACCTGGCTTCCAGCGGTGTTGCCAAATAGTCATTCTCTGGTTTATTGTCGCTTAGGATGAAGTCGATATTCTGGTTCAGCTCTTTGATTTGTGAGCCAATCTGGATGGCATCACGCTGTACCGTTCGTACGTGTCCGGCTGCCGTAGCTGAAGCGTCCTCCAAGTCCTCCAAGGCGTTCTCCAGGTCTCGGATATACTGTTTAACCGCTCCGATCGAGTTCAAATCAATGGCTTTGTCCAATAGTGCATTGGCCATGCTTAATGCCACAATCCGCGCCTTCTGAAAAAGTCCTGACATGTCTTTCTCCTTTCCTTATTTTCATTTCTATCTTAAAGCAGTTTTTCCAGTTTCCCTGGCATTTCTTCTTTTACCAGCCCGTTGAACCGCCTCCGCCACGGCCTCCTCCTCCCCTGGAACCCCAGTTAGTGGAACCGCCTCCACCTCGCCTTGCTGTATTGCCGAAAACCGGACTGCTGCTTCGTCTCGAACCCCAAGGCGCGTTATGCCTCGGGGAGCTCCCAATGGTTGGAAGGAGTATTGTTGAGATGATATCCGGCAGGTCCAAATTTGGCATATCTGATGTTGTTTGATGTCCTTCCCAACTGTTGGCAACATCACGCTGGGATAGTGAATAAGCTTGATCTGCTGCTGACTCTGCTTTTGTTGCAAGTGAGATTTGAGAGTTTATGTCTGCCGTGGTGTCGGCTTGTTGCAGCGCCTCCACCGCATTATTCAGGTAGCTCCTGGCTTCGTTTCTCACCACTTCGGCATGATCTTCGACATACTCCATGGCCATCGAAACTTTAGCGCGTGCCTCCCTTCGGCTGCTGACAGCTTTAGCTCGCAGTCGTTCTACTGCTTCGTGTTCGTCGCGCGCTTGAATCAGAATTTTATCAGCCGCTTCATTGGCCTCACGCGCCAGCTTGCTTACCTTATAATAATCCGGTTTCGCGATTTTTAGCTCTTCTCGGGCGAGATCATTTTTCTTCTCCGCGGAGCGTAAATCGTCCTCCAGGCTCTCCCGGATATCTTCGTCATATCTGTTGATGTATTCCCAGGCTGTCGCGACATCCGATTGAGCCGCGTTGATTTCGTTTGGTGCGTTTTGCCGCTCTGCTATTAAATTCACCTCAAGTTCGGATATGGATTTCATCAATGATTCAGCTTCTGTTAGCCAGTTGTTGCCCTTTTCGACCAGTTCCAGGGCTTTATGCCACTCCTGTTGTTCCATCCCATTGGCAGAACGGGCGTCATCATAAGCATCCAGCGCCCAGCTAACCCGGTTTTCTGCTTCCGTACCGTTGCCCCGGACTGATTCCCAGGAAGGCTCCGCATACCCTTGAGATAGTCTTTCGAAAACGTCCCTGCTGTTGTTTACTTTCTCCTTGACCTGCTCAATCCGTGATGCCAGCACTGGGATTGCCGCCTCTGCTTGCTGTTTTTTCAGGGGCAGCTCCTCCGATGCCTGAACAGCCTGTTTTATCTGTTCGGTGGCCAGGCTGACAATCTTTGTTCCCTCAATAAATCGCTTTTCTGCGACTAGAGCTTTTGCTTGTTCCAGTGTACTACGGCCTTTGGCTACAAGGTCAGCGGGAAAAGTTGATTTATACCCAGCCCTCTTTAATTCTTCCTGTTTCAAGAGAGCATCTTCGATCCCCGTATTTACTTCTGCTACCTTGCCTGGGAAACCATCGATTGCTTGCTGCACTTGGGCGATCTGATCTTCTACTCCCTTGATCGATTCCCTGGCCTGGCGTAAATTGCCCAAAATCTTCTGGTATTCTGTTTCGATCACTCCCAGCTCTACTACC
>JAPLHW010000090.1 GCA_026389425.1 Coprothermobacterota bacterium | reverse complement strand
TCACGGATCTGCTGCGAAGCGGTGTGCCCATCTCCGGTCTGGCCGGGGCTGGAGGAAGCCAGCGCTGCTACCAGTTCGTGGTTCCAGCAAGTCTTCTGGCAAGCCTCGACCCCAAGGTCAGCCTGACTCTCGCCACCAGCGGAGGAAGCGGTGACTGTGACCTTTTCCTGCGTTACGGAGTTCCAGCCACCCCCACCTCCTGGGATTATTGTTCAACGGGTCCGGGCACAGGACAGCAGATCTCCATCACCCCCAGTTCCAGCCCGATCCCCCTGCAAGCCGGCAGTTGGCGCCTCCTCGTGCTAGGCGCCGCTGCCTACGAAGGGGTGACTCTGGAAGTACAACACCAGACCGGCTCGGTCACCCTCGACCTTCCCCTGGTGGCCGGGTGGAACATGGTCGCCGTGCCCTTGGCACTTCCAGACCCCAGCCCGGAGGCCATTTTTCCGCAAGGTTGGCCGCTTTTTGCCTGGGACGCCGCCCTGGGAACTTACCGCGCAAGAAGCGATATCACCTTGGCGGTAGGCGCGGGGTACTGGTTGAAGGCGCCCTCAGCGGGAAGCTTGACCATTTCCGGCCCGCCCAACAACCAGGCGGCCACGGCTGTGCCCCTCTACCCAGGTTGGAACCTGGTCGGTACGCCGTACCACCAGGCCGTGGCCTGGGGTTCGGCGTCTGTTACCTGGGGAGGCCAGAGCAAGAGTCTGGAGGCGGCAATGAGCGGCGGTTGGATCAAAGGTCCTTTCTACCGCTGGAATGGTCAGGCTTACGAGTTGTTGAGCAGCGGCGCGGACTTCCAACCCACCTCGGGCTATTGGCTCAAAGCCCTGCAGTCAGGATGCGGGCTAGTCTTCGAAAAACCGTGAACTCTTCCTAAAGCTAGGCAGAAATGTGGGGACAAATTCCCTAAGAAATATGGGGACAGATTTCAAATCTGTCCCCATATTTCCTCGGCTGATTCGTCACGGTGACGGCGCGGGGGTGGTCCGGCCTTGCAGCTCAGCAACCACCTGGGCAAGGTTGGCGATGGCCAGGGTCAGCTTCTCCAGCTTCCCTTCGACGCGAACCAGCAGATAAGCGGCCACGACGATCGGGAAGCCGTAGTTAGCGATAGCTTTCAAGAAATCTTCCATAGTGTCTCCTTTCTTCGAGAGTGCGGCCTGCGGCAATTTAGCAGCCGCGGCAGCAAGTTACTTCCTATTGCTTTGCGACCTCTGGAATCTTTCCCAGCAGGACCAGGGAACGGTGAAGGAGGGCGGCTCCTTCCAGGCGGGTGAGCGGCTCTTGAGGGCCAAAGGCGCCATCTTGGCGGCCTTTGACGATGCCCAAGCCAGCCAATTGGAGGACCATGGCGCGAGCTTCACCCTGCCAGAGATCCGGGGAGAGATCTGGGAAGAGAACCTGCTCTTGCCCTCTCCCCAGGAAAGAGAGGATGCCCTGGCAAATCGCCTGGGCGCACGAGAGGATGAAACGGCGATCATTCAGCTTCTTCTCCTCCTCCGGGTTGCTGATGAAGAGCAGCTCCACCAAACAGACCGGGCCGGGGAAGTTGCGGAGGATGCCCATCCCACCAGTCCAGGAGGGGTCAATAGCAGGACGCCAATCGTAGTCGTCCTTCACTCCCCGGTCGTTGGCTTGGGCGTTCTCCACCAGCGCTTGTTGCAGGGAGTTTGCCAGCTTCTCTCCCTCCTCGTTGCCGTGGGGAAACCAAGTCTCGATGCCCTTGGCGTCGGATCCTGCGGCGTTGCAGTGTAGGGAGACGAGCAGGTCGCAACCCCTCCTCGTTGCTTCCTCGGCCCGTTGGCTGGAGAGAAGTTGCCGGTCGGGTAACCAAACGTGGCAATCCTGCAAGCGTAATTCGTTCTCCAGAAAACAAGCCAAAGCCAGGTTGACGTCGGCCTCTTTCACCCCACTCGCTCCTACCGCCCCCGGGTCTCCGTCCTTGCCGTGCCCCGG
>JAPLHW010000160.1 GCA_026389425.1 Coprothermobacterota bacterium | reverse complement strand
CCTCAACACCCTGGAGTGGGTCAGGGCAGGGATCGATGGGGGGATGGATGCTGTCGAGGTAGCGGATGCCCTGGGGCCGGTGATGCTCATCGACATTGAAACGGGACAACCCAAATTGGGTGGGCCGCGAGGTTTCGGCGGACTTTCCGGAGGAGCCTTGAAACCGCTCACGCTGCGGATGGTCTTTGAGATCGCCCAGAATTTCTCGATCCCGGTGATCGGCTGCGGCGGGGTCTCCACCTGGCAGGACGCGGTGGAGTATCTGATGGCAGGAGCGACGATGGTAGCGGCCTGCTCAGCCGGACATCAGAAGGGGCCCGGCGCCTACCGTGCGATCCTCGACGGGTTGGCAGCGTACCTCGAGAAAAGAGAGCTGACACTGGACGACATCCAGGGCTTGGCCTTGCGCAGGGTGGAAGAACGAAAGACCAAGGGTTGGCAAGAGATCACCCAACCGATCCCGCCCACTGTGATCGTCGAGAAGTGCACGGCCTGCAAATTGTGCCAGCCGGCCTGCATCTATGAGGCGATGAGTGTGGAAGAGACCGCTATCATCGACCCAGCCAAGTGCTACGGCTGCGACCTCTGCGTCGACATTTGCCCGCAGAGAGCCATCGAGTCGTCCTATTACGTCTAGACGGAGGAATACATCCTGCATAGGAGGGTTGAAGTGAAATGGATCTGACGGTACAGCTGAAAGGCCTCACCTTAAAGAATCCCCTCATCGTCACCGCCGGGGAGCATGGGCGCGACGGAGAGACGATCGCCAAGGTGGCCGGCTTCGGGCCGGGGGCGATTACCACCAAGACCATCGCCGGAATGGCTGTTCCGGACCCCCGCCCCTGCTACGCCACCATGCGCGGCGGGTTCATGAACTGCGTCATGGGCGCCGTGATCGGTGCGGATCAGTGGTTCAGCCGCGAGATCGCCATCGCCAAAAACGGCGGCGTACCGGTCATCGCCAACCTAGCAGGCACCAACCCGGCCGAGGCCGCCGACCTGGCTCGCCGTGCTGAGGAAGCCGGCGCTGACATCATCGAGCTACCCACCCACTGCCCGCATTTCGCCGAGAACTTGGAAGCCCAATTCCCGGGACTGCAGCTGCCACCCCCCGAGATCTACGACCCGGAGCCGCTCTACCAGACTGTCAAGGCGGTTCGCCAGGCAGTCTCCCTGCCGATCATCGTCAAACTCTCCGCCATCTACCACCATGCCACCCTCGATTGGGTGAAAGCAGGGATCGACGCAGGCATGGATGCAGTCGAAGTGGCGGACACGCTGGGGCCGGTGATGGCCATCAATATCGAGACCGGTCAGCCCAAGATGGGCGGACCGCGCGGCTTCGGAGCCATCTCCGGCGGCGCCCTGAAACCCCTCACCTTGCGAATGGTCTTCGAGATCGCCCAGGCCTACGACATCCCGGTGATCGGCTCGGGCGGCATAGAGAGCTGGCGCGACGCCGTGGAATACTTCATGGCCGGGGCCAGCATGATCGGGGCTTGCACGGCAGGTCACTTACGCGGCCCGGCCGCTTATCGCTCCATTGTCGACGGCCTCGCCAAATATCTGGAGAGCCACCATACCACCTTAGCCGAGATCAAGGGCTTGACTTTGCGCAGGGTGGAAGAACGAAAGACCAAAGGTTGGCAAGAGATCACCCAACCGATCCCGCCCACCGTGATCGTCGAGAAGTGCACGGCCTGCAAATTGTGCCAGCCGGCCTGTATCTACGAAGCGATAAAGGTGGAAGAGACTGCTGTGATCGACCCGGTCAAGTGCTACGGCTGCAACCTCTGCGTCGACATCTGCCCGCAGAGAGCCATCGAGTCGCCCTACTACAAGTAGGCTTAGTGCCTCGTCCCCCCAACCCTCAAGGCGGGGAAAAAGCATACGAAAGAAGGAGTAAACCTGCACATGAGATACCGCGTTGGCATCGACATCGGTGGGACTTTCACCGATGGCGTCGTCATCGACTCGGAGGGCCGCATCCAGATCTTCAAGGATCCCTCCACGCCGTCGGACCCCTCGATTGGCCTGATCAATACGCTGAAAAAGGCAGCCCGCTTCTACGCTGAGGAGTTTTCCCAGTTCCTCGGTCACATCGATATGTTGGTGCACGGCACCACCGTCGCTACCAACACCATGCTCCAGTACAAGGGCGTGAAGACAGGTTTGATCACCACAAAAGGCTTTCGCGATGCCCTGGAGATGCGCCGAGCGCACAAAGAGGATATCTGGAATCTCTCTTTGCCTCTTCCACCGATGATCATCCCCCGCGCTTTGCGCTTCGGCGTGAGCGAGCGCCTTAACTACAAGGGAGAGATCCTCACCCCCCTCGACGAGGAGGAGGTTCGCCAAGTGGCTCGATGCTTGAAAGCGCAGGGAGTCCTGGCGGTTGCGGTATGCACCCTCTTCTCTTTCACCAATGATGTCCATGAGAAGCGCATCAAACAGTTGGTTCTGGAGGAATTCCCGGAGGCCTTTGTCAGCATCTCCAGCGAGATCCTCAGGCAAATCCGCGAGTACGAGCGCGCTTCCACAGTGGCCGTCAACGCCTATATCAGCCCCTCGCTCTCGAGATACTTAAAGAATTTACAGACGGTACTGAAGCGCGAGGGCTTGCCCCACGATTTTCTGGTCACCCAGAGCAACGGGGGCGTGATGAGCGCCAGCTTCGGGGCGGAACACGGCGTAATGGCTCTTCTCTCCGGACCGTCCGCCGGGGCGGTGGGCGGTAAATACTTCGCCGAGATCCTCGGCTACCCCTACCTGATCGTCTGCGACATGGGTGGCACCAGCTTCGATGTGACCCTGATCAAGGACGGAGAGTACACCATGACCATGGAGAGCGAGGTCGCCCGCTACCGGGTCGGCATCCCCGCCATCGATATCCACACCATCGGGGCGGGGGGCGGCAGCCTCTCCCATATCGATGAGGGCGGCATGTTGAGGGTGGGACCTCTTTCTGCTGGTGCTGTTCCCGGGCCGGTCTGCTACAAGCGGGGCGGCACGCAGCCGGCCACCACTGATGCCAACCTGGTCCTCGGTTACCTCAATCCCGACTACTTCCTGGGCGGGGAGTTCCCACTCGATGTAGAGGGCTGCTGGCAGACGATGGAGGATCGAATCGGAAAACCGCTGGGAATCGACGCCACCCAAGCCGCCTTCGGCATCTACCAGGTGGTCAACAGCGGCATGGCCGACGCCCTGCGCGTGGTCAGCGTGCAGCGCGGCCACGATCCTCGCGAGTTCATGCTGGTCGCCGCCGGTGGGGCGGGACCCATCCACGCCTCACGCCTGGCCCAGGAGGTGGGTATTCCCAAGGTCATCGTCCCCCGCGCCGCTTCCGTCTTCTGCGCCCTGGGGATGTTGGAGTCCGACCTCAAACACGATTACGTGCGAACCTACTGGACGCACTTCGACCAGGTCGACCCGGAATTCCTGGAAGCCACCTTCCGCGCCATGGAAGAGGAGGGGATGGCCACCTTGGCCGAGGAAGGGGTGCCTCTAGCGACGGTGGAAGTGGAACGCTACCTGGACATGCGCTACATCGGCCAGCACCACGAGGTCACCGTGCGCCTGCCCAAGGGACGGATCGAGGCCGGCAAAATGCAAGAGATGGCCACCGCCTTTCATTCCACGCACGAGCGGCTCTACACTTATTGCGAGGTGGACAAGCCAATAGAAACCATCAACATCCGCGTGACCATTATCGGCCGCGTCCCCAAGACCCCCTTAGCCAAAGAGGCGCCAGCTGCGAACCCGGCCGAAGAGGCCATCAAGGGAAGTCGCCAGGTCTTCTTTGCGGAGTACCGAGGCCGTGTCGCGACGCCACTCTATGACGCCGCCAAACTGCAGCCGGGACACAGCTTCAGCGGGCCGGCCATCATCGAGGCGGTGACCACCTCGATCGTGGTCTGCCCCGGCGACCAGGTGCTCGTAGACGACTATGGCAACGTCATTCTGGAGGTGAAGGTAAATGGCTGACCTACGCCAGGGAGATTTCGAGGGGGTTTCCGACCCCGTTACCGTCTCGGTGGTCTTCCACCGCCTGCTTACTATCAACAAAGAGATGGGCATCACCATGACCCGAACTTCCCGCTCCCCAATCTTCGCCGAGGTGCATGACTTCTCCTGCGCCAT
>JAPLHW010000067.1 GCA_026389425.1 Coprothermobacterota bacterium | reverse complement strand
CCTCTCGCGGGGGCTTTTCCTCAATCAGCCGGCCGGGACCGTCTTCGACGAGGTGCATTATGTCAAGGCGGCACGTGCCTACGTGGCCGGGCAGCCGGATACTAACTGGGAGCATCCCCCCCTGGGGAAAATGTGCATCGCTTTGGGGATCACTATCTTTGGCGACAATGCGCTGGGGTGGCGCTTCTTTTCTTACTTGTTAGGCTGTCTGGCAGTAATCTTGGTCTTTCTCTTGGCGCGAGCCCTGGGTCTAGGCTGGGGCGGTGCGCTCTTCGCCGGTGTTTTTTATGCCACCGATTTTATGGCTTTCATCCAAGGCCGGATGGCCATGCTGGACCTCTATGTGGCCTTCTTCTCGCTCTTGGCCCTTTTTTTCGCCGCACGGTTCTACCGCACTCGCTGGCGCTTGGATTTCCTATGCACGATGGTTGCATTGGGTTTTGCTTTGGCTTCCAAGTGGTCGGCTGCTTACTTGGTTGTAGCGCTGGGAGTCTTCTTTCTGGTATTCCCTCCCTTCCGTCTGGGCCGGCGAGCCTGGCTCAGCTTACTGGGCAACGGACTGTTGGTCTTCCTTGCCTTCCTCGTCGTGGTGGGTGGCCTCTACCTGCTCTGCTACAGCTATTATTTCAGCTTCGGAAATGACTTGGCCGATTTGGTTAAGTTGCACACCGACGCCTGGGCTTGGCACACCCGTGCGGCCATCGACCATCCCTACGCTTCTCCTTGGTGGAGTTGGCCGTTGATGACCAAGGGAGTTTGGTACGCCTACTCTACCAACCCGGCAGGGCTGACGGAAGGGATCCTGGCTATCGGCAACCCGATCGTCTGGTATGGCGGGGGGATCGCCTTGCTGATCTTGCTGGCCGGCCTGCCTTGGTGGACTCGCCGGCGGGGCGCCTTCCTGCCTGGTTTCGTCCTCTTCGGCTATCTGGCTAACTACTTGCCTTGGATCATTTCCAGCAAGGGAGGGTTCATCTTCTATATGTTGCCGGGGGTGCCCTTCTATGGACTGGCCTTGGCCACCTTGATCCAACGAGGGTGGCGACGGCCTGCAGCTCGTATTATTAGTTGGGTTGTCCTGGTTCTAGCGGTCTTGGCTTTCCTGGCTTTCTACCCTTTGCTTACCGGTTTGCCCGTCTACCCTGAGGGTTTCCTCAAAGGAATCTGGGCGGGAAGCTTTCTGGATATCTTCCGCTAGGCCTCCCCTTAAAGCATCCGCTCCTCGCCGGGTGACATCACCAAAGCACGACTCGTTGTCTCAGCCTCGACAAGACGGGAGAAGGACGCGCTGTCTTGAGCGATCTGGGGGAAGGTGTTGAAATGGATTGGAACCACCCAAGCCGGCGACAGTAGGCGGACCGCCTCCAGTGCATCTTGGGGATCCATCGTGTAAAGACCCCCGATCGGCAGGAAGGCACAATGAAGCGGACCTTCGTTTTTCAGCAGAGCCATATCGCTGAAGAGGGCGGTATCCCCGGCGTGGTAGAAGAGGCGTCCGAAGAGCTGGATGAGGAAGCCGGCCGGCTCTCCCAGGTACTGCCCTTGGGGGCCGGTGGAACTATGAATGGCGGGGACGATTTTCACCCAGCCGAAGGGAAAGGCCACCTTTCCTCCGAAGTGAGCCGTCCGCACCGCAGCCCCCTCGCCATGCAGATAGCGGGCCAGATCCGTGATGGCCAGAATCTCACAACCCGCTCGCTTGGCCAAGGGGACAGCTTCTCCCAAATGGTCTCCATGACCGTGGGTAACCAGCACCAGCGTGGGTTCCAGGGAGAGGGGGATCTCTCCAGCCGGGTAGTAAGGATCAATGGCCAGGGTTTGCCCTCCCTGCGTAAGGGAGACAAAAGCGTGTCCCCAGAACTTGATCGAAGTCAGCTCATTCGTTTCAGTCATTCCCTTTTCTCTCCTCCTCCTGCTTTCTTCTTCTACTTCGCCTCTCGCCCGATCACCAGCTTCAATGGGTCTACCTCTTCTCGCAGCACCCGCAATTCGTCTTCACTGGGGGGGTCGGTGATTCCCAGTGGTTCTTTGACCAGCAGCTCGAAGCCGGAGTTGGCCCGCACTTCATCAGTGGTTACCCCGGGGTGGATCGATTCCACCATCATCCGTTTGCTCTCCGGATGGTATCCCAAGACAGCCAAATTGGTGATCACCTTGTAGGGTCCGGTGCCGGGGGGCAAGCCGGCCCTTTCACGCGAACCGGGGCCATCGAGGTAACCAGGGGTGGTTATGAAATCGACCTTGGGGACGAAACGACGGGCGCTTTGCGGGGTGACAACCATCGTCCGCCAAGCCAGCGAGCCGAAATCATTGGCTCCGCCGGAACCAGGGAAGCGCACTTTGGGCTTGCGATAGTCTGTGCCAACTTGGGTGGAGTTCAAATTGCCGTAGAGATCGATCTGGGCTCCGCCGAGGAAGCAATAGTCCACCAAGCCGCGAGCCAGGGTATCCATCACCTCGGTCATTGAAGTGGCTTGAATGGCTTTGTAAATGGTGCGGGAATCCCCTACCGAGATGGGCATGGTAGGAAGCAAGGGAGCGATCCCCCCTGCTTCGAAGATTATCAACAGGTTCGGCGCATACAGCTTCTGGGCCAACATCGCCGCGGCTACTGGGACCCCCGTGCCCACCGAGACCGAGGCGCCGTCCTCCAGGTAGCGGGAGGCTACGCAGACCAGCAACTCCATGCCGTTGTACTCCGCTTTCCGGGTCAGGAACGGATCGTCGGTAGTCATCCTAGTCTGTCCCCTCCCCTTCTGTCCCTTCACTTCGTTCGAGGGCAGGCTTGCGCAGATACTCCAAGTCTCGCAGTTGTCTCATTCTGTGGGTTCCTCCGCATAACTCCAAGTAGCCGCTAAAGTCCCGGGTCCCGAAGAGATACTTGTCAAGGAAGGCCTGATAGGTCTCGGGGCTCTCCTCGGCAGTCAACCATTCCTGCAAATGCTCTTCGTCGGAGTAGTATTCGTAAGGCATGTTGCCTGGGTAGCTTCCATAAGGAACCTCCACCACGGCATCCACCAGATAGTAGGGGATGGTGGTCTTCTCCTGGTCTTGACGGAAGAAGTCGATGGGCACCAGTCGTTCGGCGCTGATGATCACTGTCTTCGAGGCGCGAGCCAGATCCTGGTCAGAGACCAGGATGCCGCGGATGTGGCAGTTCCCGTTGATGTCCGCCTCATGCACATGGATGATGGCCACATCGGGGAAAAGAGCGGGCAAGGCCAGGTACTTCTTGCCGGTGAAGGGGCAGGCGATCTCCTTGGCGGCGCTGTGCAATTCGGTATCGGTCCCCAGCATGCTGCGAGCTGGGATGAAGGAGATTCCCATGGCAGCCGCCCGCAATCGCCAGGAGAGCGCAGCGTTGGTCCATTCCGTACATTCCACCGCTCCGCTCTCGAAATACTTGCGCGTCATCTTGGGGATGCCCCGCGCTTCCAGGCCGATGATATAGGCCGCGTCACAACGGTCGAAACACTTGCCGGCCGCCAGGATCTCGCAGTCGTGGGTCGCAGTGTGGCCAGCGAAGCCAAGCCCTTTTCTTCCCTGACGGACGATCTCGTGCAATAAAGCGGTGGGAATGCGCACCCCGCCAAATCCCCCCACCGCCAGATAGTCGCCGTCATGAAGGTGGACCCGCACAGCCTCCTCGACGGAGGTCACTTTGTTGGTCAGCTTCTTGGATTTAGAACGGAAGCACTCACGCAAGAGATCGGGATCGACCTCGGTAAAGATCCTACCTTTCCCTTCCATATATCCTCCTTCATATGGGTTGACAGCCATTATAAGTGACTAAGTAGTTAAGTGGGTAAGTACTTACTAAACTACTAAACCACTTGATCACTAAACCACTTGATCACTAAACTACTTGATGATCACTTAGCCACTTGATCACTTAACAGCTTCCGGCGGCTAGACAGCCTCCGGCAACCAGATAGCTTGCGGCGGCATGTTCCGTCAAAGCAAGCAGGGTGGCTTCTTTTCCGGTATCCAGACACGCAGGGCGAGCGGGACGATCTCCAAGGTCATCGGCAAGTCAGAGAAGAAATCGCCGTCGGCGTAAGAGCAATAAGGTGCATCGCAGGAGATCTCGATGCGGTGAGTCTTGAATTCAAAGACTTTTGGTTGGAGAGGTGGTTGCCACTGAAGACTTTCGGTAAGGTGCGCAGGAAATCACCTTTACCCAGGTCGCCGACCACGACGATGTCGAAGAATCCGTCATTCAATTTGGCGTGAGGGGTCAAGTGCATACCTCCGCCATATTGCGGGGAGTTGCCGATGCCAATCATCAACGCCTTCCCCTTCCAGGCGCCATTGTCGTGAAGCAAGGTGAAATTCGCTGCCTTGAAGCGGAAGATCTGGACGATGGCCGCATAGTAGTAGACGATCCCGCCCTTGATCCAGCGGACTTGGTTGCCGTAGCGATTGCACTCCGAGTCAAAGCCGGCTCCGGCCATATTGACAAAGAACTGGCCGGTTCCACTGCGCCCAACATCGATCTGGACCGATTGGCCTGAACGCAGCACTTCGCAAGCTGCTAGCGGGTCACGGGGAGTCCCCAGTGCGGTGGCAAAGTCGTTGCCGCGCCCCAGGGGAAGGAAGCCGAGGGTGACCCCGGTCCCGGTCATGGCGCCGCTCAGCGCATGGCTGGTGCCGTCCCCGCCTGCCGCCACGATGCGCTGGAATCCTTCGGCGATTCCCTCTCTTGCCATCTTGGGGGGAGCATCTGGCGAGGGTGAGATACGCAGGGTGACATCAATGCCCAATTCTTTCAGCTTCCCCTCCACTTGCGGAAGAACTTGCAGCACACGGCCTCGGTTAGCCGTCGGGTTGACGATGACCAGCGTTCTCATGTTATGCCCCTTTCACGGTATTCCTCATGCCTTATGCCAATTATCGTGATTAAGTGGTTTAGTGATCAAGTAGTTTAGTAAATACTTACCCACTTAACTACTTAACTACTTAACGAGCACCTTGATGGCCCGGGGAAGCAAGTCCAGGCTGACCGGCAGTTCGCTGAGGAAGTCCCCGTCCGCATACGAGCAGTACGGCGCGTCACAATCGATGGTGATGCGGCTGGTGCGGAAGGTTTGAACTTTTGGGTGATGAATATGTGTCCCCTTGTAGACGGTGGGGAAGGCCCGGATGAACTCCATCCGGCTCAGATCACCGATGATCACTACATCGAAGCGGCCGTCGTCGGGAAGCGCTTGGGGGGCAACGAAGAGACCGCCGCCATAGTAGCGGGAGTTCCCTACCGCCACCATCATGGCTTTCCCTACCCAGGTTCCCCCATCATGGTGGAGGGTAAACTGGGCGGAGCGGAAGGTGGCCAGCTTGACAAAGATGGCCAGCAGGTAAACGAGATTTCCCTTGAACCAGCGGATGCGGTTGGCATATCGGTTGACCTCCGCGTCGAATCCCGCTCCTGCCACGTTCAAGAACATTTTACCGTTGGAGGCCACACCCACGTCCAAGTCGGCCGGGTGCCCCGAAAGGAGCACCTGGCAGGCCTCCAGGGGATCGGCGGGGATTCCCAAACCGTGAGCCAGGTCGTTGCCGCGGCCCATCGGCAAGATGCCAAAAACTGGAGAGCTCCCGGCTGAGCTTACCCTTCGACCCGCAGCAATAGGGGGACGGAGTTCAAATCTGTCCCCATCTTTTGGGCCGGCAGCCATTGTTCTGTCTTCACCCAGCATGGCAGTGGCTACGGCCTGGCAAGTGCCGTCCCCGCCGCCGGCGACCACCAACTGGAATCCATGGGCGATGGCTTGGCGGGCTAATTTCGCTGGTGCGGAAGGCGATTCCGAGATATGCAGGGTATAGTCCAACCCCAAGCTCTTGAGCCGGGCTTCGATCGAGGGGACCAGCTTCAGTCCCTTGCCCCGTCCGGCGGTGGGGTTGACGATGATAAAAGTCTTCATCTGCGGTCGCCGGAGGCACGAGAACCAATCGGCCATCTCTGCATTGTCGTTCTCCTATCTATGGTTTTTCCTTCCTCGCCGCATTATCCCGGCTTAGGGCTGGTTTGACAAGGGTGAGGACCGTTTCTACACTTAAGGGGGGACAGATTTAAAATCGGTTTAAGAGGGACAGGTTTCCGGATTGACTGGTGGTCCAATCTGCCCCGAAGAAGGAAGGCTCATGAGCAAGAAACGCATTCTTACCGGCGACCGCGCCTCGGGTAGCCTGCACCTTGGTCATTACGTCGGATCGATCATCAACCGGCTGAAGTTGCAGGAGGAATACGACTGCTATTTCATCATCGCTGACTACCATGCCTACACCACGCTTTACGAGAGGCCGAAAGAGGTGCGCGAGGCCAGCCGCAGCATCTTCGTGGATTACTTGGCAGTGGGCCTGGATCCGGAGAAGAGCACCCTCTTTGTGCAGTCCATGGTGCCGGAGCATTCCGAGCTTTATCTGCTCTTTGGGATGCTGGTTACCATCGCCCGGGCACAACGTATCCCCACTCTCAAGGACAAGTTGGACGATCTCCACTTGGAGGAAGGCCTTGCCTCACTCGGCCTTCTCGGTTATCCGGTCTTACAAGCCGCCGACATCCTGCTCTACAAGGCCGATCGGGTTCCAGTCGGAGACGACCAGCTCTCCCACCTGGAGTTGACGCGGGAGATCGCCCGCCGTTTCAACTTCCTCTATGGCTCGACTTTCCCCGAGCCGGAGGCCCTGCTTTCCCAGGTCTCCAGGCTGCCTGGCCTGGATGGCCAGAAGAAGATGAGCAAAAGCCTGGGGAACGACATCGCCCTGCAGCACTCGAGCGAAGAGGTGACAGAACGAGTCCGCTCGATGGTTACCGATCCCAGAAAGATCCGCAAGAGTGACCCTGGCCATCCTGAGATCTGCACTGTTCACGCTTTCCACCGTGCCTTCAACCCCGAGGGGGCGGAAGAGATCGCCGCCGCCTGTCGTGCCGGCCGGCTGGGATGCGTGGAAGACAAGCGCAACCTGGGAGTTTTTCTGAATGCTTTCCTGGACCCCATCCGAACCCGGCGTCAAGAGCTGTTGACCCAACCGCAGCGTTTGGCTGAACTGCTGAGCTATGGATGCGGCAAAGCACGGGAAGCCGCCGGTCGAACGATGGCCGAGGTGCGAGAGAAGATGCAACTGGGCGATCATCTTTTCTGATAACATCCTGCCGGGGGCTATGAAGATGTCTGCCGTTAGACCCGTCTTTTATGGGGACAGATTTTAAATCTGTCCCCATAAAAGACAGCTCTAACGGCAGACATCTTCATAGCCCCCGGCAG
>JAPLHW010000182.1 GCA_026389425.1 Coprothermobacterota bacterium | reverse complement strand
GCCAATATTTTTGCTTCTAAAAGAGTATCCTCGCTCTTTAGCCCGTTGGGATAACCTGAACCATCCAGCCTTTCATGGTGCTGCAGGACGGCCTGTGCAACGACACCGGGGAAATCCATGCCTTTGACAATATCGTAGCCGCTCTGGGAATGTGTTTTTATCAGGCGTAATTCAATATCAGACAACTTCCCGGGTTTACTGAGGATATCGGAAGGAACATACATTTTCCCGATATCGTGGATCATTGCCGCCGTCCGGAGCTGATCAATACGGGTATCTTCCAACTTCATTTCCCCGGCTATGGCGGTTGCCAGGTCGGCGACTTTCTGCTGATGGCCCGCGGTATACGGGTCTCTCAATTCAACAATTTTGACCATGGTATTGATAGCGTCATTCAAGGTCTTCTTCACGAACTCGTAGCTTTTCAGGAGTTTTTCTTCGGCTATCTTGCGCTCGGTGATATCTTGAAGTGAGCCGAACAGACGGGAAGCCCGCCCGTTCAGAGCCATTTCGGCGACTCCACGTGCCATGCACACCCGTGTCTCACCGTCTTTCCGATTGGCCCGCATTTCAAGCTCGTAAGGGGTCCCATCTGCGACGGCAACCTCGACGGCCTGCCGCATGCGCGACATATCATCGGGGTGATAGAAGGCTGGATGCTCGGCGAAACTCGGTGCTCCTTCCTGCGGGTCCCGCTGGAAGATCCGGAACAACTCGTCCGACCAGGTCACCGTGTCCGTTGCGATATCCCATTCCCAGCTTCCGACACGGGCAATACCCTCGGTCCGCGCAAGCATCATTTGTTCGCTCCGCAGCGACTCCTCCGCCTGCTTGCGCTCGGTGATGTCCTGTGCAAATCCTAGCAGACCAATTACAACGCCATTTTCGTCAAGGGTTGGGACTTTATCTGTCCGCACCCATCTTATACCGCTTGGGGATTCATATCGTTCCATTATGTTAAATTTGGGCCTTCCTAGTTTAAGAACCTCCTGGTCGTCGTTTGTCATGCCTTGTGCAATCTTGGCCGAATAAAAGTCAAAGACTGTTTTTCCCAATACTTCGTCTTCAGATACCTTAGTCGCTTCAGCAAATGCCTTATTTACGCGCACGAATCTTCCTTCCTGATCTTTATAAAAAATTAGTATTGGCGAAGAATCGACAATGAGCTTGAATTCCCGGCGTTCTTTTTCCAAATGTGCCTCTAGTATCTTGCGCTCGGTGATGTCACTATGGGTACCGATGACACGCAGTGGCTTGCCCTCCAGCGTCCGGCTGATGACCATTCCGCGGTCCAGTATCCACTTGTAGGTACCATCCTTACAGAGGACACGGTGCTCGCTTATATATGCGGGGGCTCTCCCTTCGAGGTGGGGGTTCAACGCAGCGTATGCGCGCTCGCGGTCGTCCGGGTGTATGCGCTTGCCCCATTCATCCAGTGTGTTACCGATTTCATCATCCCCGTAACCAAGCATGGCTTTCCACTTATGGGAAAAATATACCTGGTTGGTCTGCGCATTCCAGTCCCACAGGCCATCCCCGGCCCCTTCCAGGGCGAACTGCCACCGTTCCTCGCTCTCCCTCAGCGCCTCCTCCGCCTGCTTGCGCTCTGTGATGTCGCCGATTGTGTTCTGCATGCCCAAATTTCTGCCTTCAACCGTGATAAACTTGGCTGAATGGGTCAGCCATCGTATCGCTCCCTGCCCATCAATAATTCGATATTCAAATTCACGCAGATCCTGCTCTCGTTTTACAACTTGTTCCCAAGCCTCTCTGCATTTTTCAACATCGTCAGGAAAAATGATGTCCGGCATTATTTGCCCAATGAACCTATCGATAGGATGCCCGATGACACTCTCACACTGAGGGCTGAGATATGTCACTATGCCTTTTGCATCAGTCAGAATCGTCAGGTTTGAACTATTGCGCACCACAGATTTGAATAATTCCTCGCTCTCCTTGAGTGCCTCCTCCGTCCGCTTGCGTTCGGTGATGTCAACACACACAGCGAGTATGCTGTTGAACTCACCTTTCTCATCCAGTAACGGCCGCTTTGTTGTATGGTAATAGTGTACCTCGCCTGAATGCCAGGTTAAGCTCTCATCCGGGATAATCTTTTCTTTACCCGACTGTAGCACTTCGATATCGTCCTGCCGGTACTTGGCAAATTCCTCCGCTGGAACTCCAAGTTCCAAATCAGTTTTCCCTTGCATGTTTGCAGGAATAGTGCCGTAGGCATTCGCCATTGCGTTATTGGAAAGGAGATACCTGTCATCCC
>JAPLHW010000110.1 GCA_026389425.1 Coprothermobacterota bacterium | reverse complement strand
ACCCCGTTTCAAATCGCTTGACAAGGTAGGATGCGATGTGCTTGACTATCTCCGTTTTACACCCTGATGAAAGGAAGGGAGCGCAGAGCCGAATGATCTTCGAGAATGCACTTGTCTGTTTTGATAGTACCGGAGTGCGCCTTCCCCTCTTCTGATCGATACCTGCACGACCTAGGATGCGGGGCCTGACAGCCCCCCCTCAGTCGACACGGCCACGAGCGCACTCTCCGCCCGCGGCTTTTTCTTTTCCCGTGGGGATGGAGTGGCCGTTTCCCAAACAACCTTGGAGGAAACGATTTGTCACAATCCGTTGAATTGGATGCCCGCCCATCGACCGACTTCACCGACTCATCCTTGTTTGAGGGGACGGTTGTCCGCAAGAGTACTGGGCAGTACTGGGTGGCTAGTGAGGCCGGAGGCGCCCTGACGGTCTGCTCTCTCACCAATCTGCTGCGCAAGCAGCTTGTCTACCCGATCGCCGATCCCACTTCCTGGCGGCCTCATGTGCTGGCGGTGAAGGAGATCCGATCGGTGGACCCAGTCGCCATCGGTGACAGGGTCAGATTCCTGCCTGCGGGTCCGGGGAGCGGCCAGATTCAGGAAGTGCTGCCGCGACGCTCGAAGCTCTCACGTCGGGCTGCCGGAGCACAACCTTTGGAGCAGGTCATCGTGGCCAACGCCGACCAGGTGGTGGTGGTCTTTGCCGCCGCCCAGCCGGCCGTCAGATGGAACCTGGTCGATCGCTACCTGGTCTCCACGGAAGCCTGCAACCTTCCCGCCCTGCTCTGCTTCACCAAGCTGGACCTGGTCAAGGAGGCAGACTTTCGGGCCGAACTGGAACCGTATCGCCTGACCGGCTATCGCACTTTGCTGACCAGCTCGACCCAGCAGGTGGGGATCGAGGAGTTGCGTCAAGCCCTGCGCGGCAAACTCTCCGCCTTGGTTGGCCCCTCCGGGGTGGGCAAGACCACCCTCTTGAATGTTCTGGAGCCCGGGTTAGGTCAACGGGTGCGCGAGATCAGCAAGATCACCGGGAAGGGGCGGCACACTACATCGTCGCTGGAGATGTTCTCCTTATCCAGCGGAGGGTTCCTGGTGGACTCGCCGGGGATGCGCGAGTACGGCCTCTGGAACGTGAATCCCAATGAGTTGGCCTCGCTCTTCCCGGAGATGCGCCCTTATTTGGGCGGCTGCCGCTTCGGCGCCAGCTGCCGGCACAACAAGGAACCCGGTTGTGCCGTCAAGAAAGCAATGGAAGAGGGGGCTATCCACCCTCGCCGCTACCAGAGCTGGCTTCGATTGGTCGACTTGCTGCGGAAAGGATGAACGGATTGTTTGGAAACCGAGCCGGCGGGCATGTTGCACACTGCCTGCCTAACCTCAGAAAGAAGAGTAGAAGATGAACCCGATTCGCGCCATTAACAGCACCCCTGGCATGCGGAGCTTCCTGATCTTCTGGACCGGCCAGCTCTTCTCCCTGCTGGGAACGGCCATGACTCGCTTTGCCTTGACCATCTGGGTGTACCAGATCACCGGGGAAGCGACCGCTTTGTCCATTATGGCTTTCTGCGCTTTCGCCCCGGAGATCGCTCTCAGCCCACTGGCTGGAGCCTTGGTGGACCGTTGGAACCGCAAGTGGATGATGGCCATTGCCGACTTCGCTGCTGGCCTTGCCACCGCCTCGCTAATGATCCTCTACTTCAGCGGCAGTTTGCAGATCTGGCACATCTACTTGGCTGGGGGGGTGGCCGGTATCTTCTCCTCCTTCCATTGGCCGGCCTACTCGGCCTCGGTGACCCTGATGGTGCCGAAGAGCCAGTACGCGCGAGCCACCGCCCTGAGCACCCTTGCCGAGTCCGGCACCTACATCCTGGCTCCCATCCTGGCTGCGGCCATGCTCGGCTTTACCGGTATCGGCTGGATCTTCGTCGTCGACGTGACCACCATGTCGCTGGCTATTATCATCTTGGCATTCACCCCAATCCTCTCGCCCAAGCGCTCGCAGGCCGGAGTGGAAGGCGCGGGAAGCTTGTGGAAGGAAAGTTGGTATGGCTTCCGGTACATCTTTGCCAACAAGGGACTGCTCGGCTTGCAATTGATCTTCCTCTTCGGGAACCTCTTCGCCTCTTTAAGCTGGACCTTGGCCGCGCCGATGATCCTGGCCAAGACCGCCAACAGTGCCACTACCCTGGCCGTTGCTGAGTCGGCCGGAGGGATCGGCGGCGTGGTGGGTGGGTTGGTCCTCTCCATCACGGGCGGGTTGTTCCGGCGAAAGACCGACGGAATCTTCATCGGCTGGGCCCTGCCATTCCTCTTTCTGGGCGCCTTCGTCGGATTCGGTCAGAGCCTGCCGATGTGGATGGCCGGGTTTTTCCTGGCTTCCTCGGTGGGCAGCGTGACCTACATTTGCAACCAGGCCATCTGGCAGTCCAAGGTGCCGCCGGATATCCAAGGGCGGGTCTTCTCTACCCGCCGGATGATCGCCCAAGCTGTCTCCCCGTTGGCCACCCTGGTTGCCGGCCCGCTGGCCGACCGCGTCTTCGAACCTGCCATGAAGGCCGGAGGATCGCTTTCCGGCGTTCTGGGGCCGATCTTTGGAACTGGC
>JAPLHW010000063.1 GCA_026389425.1 Coprothermobacterota bacterium | reverse complement strand
ACGATTTACCGGCCAAGAGTGCGCGACCCGCCTCTCCTCAGTGTACGGCAGTTTCCAGGTCGGGGCAGATTGCTGCATCCCGGAAGGGACGGTGGTAGAATTCGCCTGTCCGCGCTGCCTCAACGGGTTGGAGAGCGCTATTCTCTGCGAGACCTGCCACGCGCCGATGGTTCGGTTGCTGATGGCAGACGGCGGGCGGCTATACGTCTGCTCCCGCCGTGGCTGCCGCAAGCATTTCGTCGAGTTCGAGGACATTGAGACGGCTCTTGGCAAGTTTTACGACACCTATGCGGTAGGAGCGGGAGCTTACCAAGAGTTGAACCTGGAAGAGATGGCCGAAGTCGAGGTGGAACATGCGGAGGGGAGAGAAGTTCTGCCCAGCGGAAGCTACCTCTACACCTATTGCCCACACTGTCAGCGCTCTTTGATCGAGGATCATACGATGCAGTTTGTCTTGTTGCGCCCCAATGGCGAGGAGGGGACTCTGGCCCTCAGCCCCTACTTGAATATCTTCACTCATTGCTGCTCGATCGAGATCCCCGAGGGAGAGGAAGCCAAGGATCTTCTTTGCCCGCATTGCCGAGCCTCTCTGCTCGAGGAGGGGAAATGCTGCGGTCGCTGCGGGGCTCACACGGGGCGGACAACCTTAATGGCCATGCGCAAGTTGATCGGGTTCATTATTTGCCTGAAGAAGGGTTGCACCTGGCATGGTATTTCCGAAGAGGACGCCCGTTTGATACAATTGGAAGACAGCGACGAATGGTGAGGTCTGGGCTGCCTGTCCATGTTACACTGTAGCCTGCAACAGGAATTTGACGGCAGCATCTTCTGGTAACTGGAATCCTGCGAAAGGAGGAGGCGCGATGGTACAAGGACGAGAGCGTAAGATCGGCCTGCTGATTCTTTTCCTGATCCTCGGGGCGCTGATCGGGAGCTTGATCAGCCACGCTCTGCAGGATATCCTCCCCTTCATGGATTACGGCCTGCATGCTTCCTTCGGGCCGGCGACGCTGGATCTGGTAGTGATCTCCGTCACTTTCGGCATCTCCATTCATCTGACCCTGGGCAGCGTCCTGGGAATCTTGCTCGGGCTTTACCTCTACTCTCTTTTTTAATGCGCCACTTGATCCTCGCCTCCGCTTCTCCCCGCCGCTGGGAGTTGCTCCGGCAAGCAGGGCTGCAATTTACTGTGTCCCCCGCTGAACCTGGCATAATCGATGAAGAGATCTTGGCTGGGGAAAAGCCAGCCGCCGCGGTAGAGAGGCTTGCCCTGCGTAAAGCTGAGGAGTGTGCCCGGCATTTGAAGGAAGGCTTGGTTCTGGGATCGGACACTTTGGTCTCGCTGGATGGCTGTATCCTCGGCAAGCCTCATTCGCGGGATGAAGCAATGAGCATGTTGCGAAAGCTTAGCGGTAGGACGCACCAGGTGTGGACCGGCCTCGCCCTCCTCGACCTGGCGGAGGATCGGCGTTGGGTAGAGCACGAGAGCACGCTTGTCACATTCCGGCCCTTGGCTCTTGAGGAGATCGATGATTATGTTAGCTCTGGCGAACCGTTGGACAAGGCCGGAGCTTATGCCATCCAAGGCCGGGCAGCTTTCTTTATACCTCGCATCGAGGGCTGCTACTTCAATGTCGTCGGGTTACCGCTCTTCAAGTTGGGGATCTTGTTGCAAAAAGCCGGGATTTCAGTAAAGTAGGGGGACTGTGGGACTATTCAGTTTTTTACAAAAAGATCTGGCCATCGACTTGGGAACTGCAAATAGCCTTGTCTATGTGCGCGGCAAGGGGATCGTCGTGCGCGAACCCTCGGTAGTGGCCATGTACAAGGGAAACACCGTTCTGGCCGTGGGTATGGAAGCGCGGCGCATGGCCGGTAAGACGCCGGCCGACATCACCATTATCCGTCCTTTGCGTGATGGGGTGATCGCTGATTTCGACATCACCGAGAAGATGTTGCGATACTTTATCGGCAAGGCCATCTCTGATCAGGGTTTCTTCCGCATGGGGCCGCGGGTCTTGGTGGGAATCCCGGTCGGGGTGACCGAGGTGGAGAAGCGAGCTGTGCTGGATGCTGCGCTGCACGCCGGAGCCAAGGAAGCTTCGCTGATCGAAGAGCCGATGGCGGCGGCGATCGGAGCCGGTCTTCCCGTGGTGGAAGCGACCGGTTCCTTGGTGGTGGATCTGGGGGGAGGGACCAGCGAGGTAGCTGTCATATCGATGAAAGGGATGGTCGCCACCAAGTCGATCCGCATTGGTGGAGACGAGATGAACGAAGTAATCCTCCAGTATGTCCGCAAACACTACTCTCTAATGATCGGCGAGCGCACGGCGGAGAATATCAAGATCAACATCGGCTGTGCCTATCCAATGCCTGAGGTGCGGGTGTACGCTGTCTCTGGCCGAGACTTGGTGACCGGCTTACCCAAGAGCATCACAGTCGACTCGGAGGAGATCCGGCGAGCCATCTCGGAACCTGTTACCGCCATCCTTGACGCCATCAAGATCTGCTTGGAGATGACCCCCCCTGAGCTGTCCGCCGACATCTACGACCGCGGGATCATTTTGACGGGCGGAGGCGCCTTGCTCACTGGTTTGGACCGCTTCCTCTGCGACGCGCTGGGCGTGCCGGTGTTGGTTGCGGAGGACCCCCTCTCCTGCGTCGCTCTGGGGGCCGGAAAAGTCCTCGACAATCTTGATACCCTGCGGCAGGTCCTAGCGCTCAGCAAAAGGGCGTGATCGCTCTTGGCAGGGAAACGGCGGAGCCTGAAAGTCTTTTGGGTTCTCTTGGTGGTGGCTTGTGTATTCTTGGTGCTGGGGGTCGTAGACCAGCAGCAGCAAGGCACTGGTTTCTTGCGTGAGGGCTTGGTAAGCGTAGGTTCATGGGTCTCTCGTCCCTTTGTCGCTCTCGGGCAATGGTTCTCCGGAACCTGGTCCAACCTGGCCAATCTCTCCAACTTGGGATCCGAGGTGGAACAGTTGCGAAAGGAGAGGGCCGAGCAAGAGGGGAAGCTTGCGCTTTTGGAGGAGGCCAGGCAGGAGAACGAAGCATTGCGCGGTTTTCTCCAAGTCAAACAGACGGTCACTGCCTCCCAGACCGTGGTCGCCTCGATCCTCATGAACGAGCCTTCGCCCTATACCCGGTCGATCCTCGTCAATGTCGGCGAAGGAGACGGGATCAAACGGCGAATGCCGGTCCTGGCAGATACGGGCGGGCTCCTCGGGCAGATCATCGAGGTCTTTGCCACCAAGTCCCGAGTTCTCTTGATCAATGACCTCAACTCAGCAGTCTCCAGTAAGATCCAGCGCACCGGCGAGATTGCCGTGGTGAAGGGCGACGGCCAGGACGGCTGCGCTTTGGAGCGCCTGGCCAAAGAGACCTCGATGCAGGCCGGCGACATGGTAGTGACCTCGGGGATGGGCGGGATCTTTCCCCCCGGCCTTCTCATCGGCAAGATCAGCGAAGTACGTCAGCGCGGCGCCCTCTATTTGCAGGCGGTGGTCAAGCCCTCCGCTGACCTGGGGGCGATCCGCTTCGTCATGGTGCTGAAGACGGTGGAGTGAGGTGGGACGATTCGGTTCCAGCCTTTCCGCCAAGGTTCTCCTCTATGTACTCCTCTTTCTGCTGGCCGTCCTGCTGCAGTCCTCCCTCCTGGCTAGCCCACTATCCCGCGCCGTACCCTCTCTCTTGACCCCTTTGTTGCTCTCCCTCGCCCTCTGGGAAGAGAAGCCGGGTTTGGTGCTCGGTCTCTCCTTTCTGGCCGGCCTTCTTTTGGATTTGGTTTCCTCCACTCCGTTGGGTGTGTACACCCTTACCTTCCTTCTACTTTCAGCGGTCACCCTCGCCCTGCAACGAATCTTCTTTAGCTTGCGCTTTTCACTTTGGCTGGTGCTGGTTTTGGTCTTCGACTTCCTGGCGAGACTTCTTTCCACCGCCCTGATCTTGCTTTCCACAGGAAAAGAGATCCCTTTCTCGCTCTTTCTCGATAACCTGTCCCTGGGTCTCCTGTACACGGCACTCTGTGCCGTCCCCCTCTATCCCCTCTGCCGCCTTTTACGACCGAAGCGCCCTTCCGAGCGTTTCCAGGTTCTCTGATGGGTAAAGCTCAACGAGTCTTTGTTTTTTCGGTAGTAGTAGTGGCTGTTTTAGCCATTCTCCTGGGTCGCCTCTTTTTTCTCCAAGTGGTCCAAGGGTACAATTACCAGGAGGCGTCCGAAGAGAACCGCACCCGGCTGGCAACCTCACCAGCTCTTCGCGGGACGATCTATGACAGAGAGGGCGTCGTGCTGGCGAAAGACCTCGCCACTTACAGCGTGAAGCTCACACCGGAGCATTTCGACCCGGCCAAACTGCCTCTTCTCGCCCAGATCACCGGGATGCCGGTAGATGAAATCCAAGCCAAGCTGGAAGAGAACAACCTGCCCGATTGGGAACCTTTCACCTTACGCACCGGCTTGGGAGAAGAGGTTGTGCAGAAAGTAGAAGAGCAACGCTTGGACTTGCCCGGAATCAGCGTTTCAATCGAGCCGCAACGAAGCTACCCCTACGACAACCTCTTCGCCCACTTGGTTGGCTATACCGGGAACATCTCGGCCCTTGAGCTGAACCGTTTGGAGTCCTCCGGCTATACCGGAGCTGACACCATCGGTAAGACTGGTCTGGAGAAAGCCTACGAAGACTGGCTAAAAGGAGAAAAAGGGAAGCAGATTCTAGAAGTAAACGCGATCGGCCAACCTGTCCGCGTCTTGAACGAGATCGAGCAGATTCCCGGCGACGACATGACTCTTAGCATCGACCTAAAATTGCAGCAACAGGCGCGACAAATAATGGTAGATAATCAGATGAATGGCTCAATTATCTGTATGAACCCTCAGACTGGGGCGATCCTGGCGATGGTGTCAACGCCCGACTTCAACCCCAACGATTTCGTCAAGGGTATCTCACAGAAAGAGTACGAGACACTGACAGCCTCCAATGCCTTGATCCCTAAAGCTACCCAGGATCGTTTCCCGCCCGGCTCCACCTTCAAAGTCGTGACAACTGCCGCTGCTTTAGAGGAGGGGGTCATCGACCCGGAGACCTACAGCGTCTTCTGTCCCGGGTACATCGACGTCGGTGGGCACCGCTTCTACTGTTGGCAGACCTCGGGCCACGGGACGCAGAACTTGATCGACGCGATCGCCAACTCCTGCAACGTCTTCTTTTATACGCTCTCCCTGGAAGTAGGACCGGAACGCCTCGCCAAGTGGGCCGGGATCCTTGGCCTGGACGAGTACACCGGGGTCGATCTGCCGGACGAGGCGAAGGGCGTGATCCCAACCCCAGCGTGGAAGTGGGAGCAACTGGAAGAACCCTGGTACCCCGGCGACACGATGAACATGGGGATCGGCCAGGGAGACGTAGCGGTCACGCCTCTGGCGCTGGCGACCACTTACGCGGCGATCGCCAATGGGGGGAAGCTGCTGACACCCTACCTGGTAGAGGAGATTCGCAGCCCGGATGGCACGATCCTGAAAAATGCGCAGACGACCGTGCGCGCGGAAGTCCCCTTCTCGCAGCGCACGGTCGATATCCTCCGGCAAGGGATGGTCAAAGCCACAACACTGGGCACCACGCAGCAGGTTAAGCCGTCCGGAATCTCCGTGGCGGCCAAGACGGGGACCGCCCTGATCACCAGCGACAAACAGGACATTTGGATCTGCGCCTATGCTCCCGTCGAGAATCCACAGATCCTGGTGCTAGTCATGAATGAGTACTCCACCTTGATCTACGGCAGTTACTTGGCGCCATTCGCCGGGCAACTTCTAAATACTTACTTCAGCGAAACCCCCACCGCCACGGCAACACCCACTTCCACCTTGACACCGTGAATCAGGCACAAGATGCATCCTCCAGAGGAGCTTTCGTCGGTGGTTCTCGCTTAACCCAAGTTCGGCGCAATTTCAACCGTCCCCTCCTGATCGTGGTGTTCTTCTTGCTGGCCTACGGGCTCTTTGTCTTGTTCAGCGCTACCAGCCAAGACCCTCGCCATTCCGCCTTTTATTGGCAGATTGCCTTTGCGGCCGTAGGGACAGGTCTAGCCATCTGGGTGGCGCTGATCGATTACCATATCTGGTTGAAGCTGGCCTACCCGCTCTACTTCATCGCGTTGATTCTGCTGCTTGGCGTGCTGCTCTTCGCCCCGGAAGTTTTCGGCGCCCAGCGCTGGCTGAACATTGGCCCCATTCCCATCCAACCTTCCGAGATCGCGAAAGTGGCGGTGATCCTCGTACTGGCCAAGGAGCTATCCGGCAGCAAGGAGCGGATAGGACCCTTTGTCCGTTTTCTACGAGTTCTAGCCGTGATTATCCTGCCGATACTGCTGATCTACGAGCAGCCGGATTTAGGAACTTCCATCGTGGTTCTTTTCCTCTTCTTCCCGATGTGCAGCTTCGCTGCGATCCGCCCCCTCTACACGCTCTCTTTCTTTGGAGCCATCCTCGCCTCCACCCCTCTGTTTTGGCATTTCCTGCGCGAGTACCAGCGTAACCGCATCCTAGTACTGCTGGACCCCACCGTAGACCCCCTCGGCATCGGCTACAACCTTCGCCAGGCCTTGATTACCATTGGCTCCGGGGGTTTCCTCGGCAAAGGCTACTTGCAAGGTACCCAGAAGCAGTTACAGTTCCTTCCGGTTCGCCATACCGATTTTATTTTCTCTGTGCTGGCAGAAGAGTTAGGCTTCCTCGGCGTCACTTTGCTGCTGTCTCTTTACGCCGCCCTCTTCCTGCTGGTATTGCGCGTGGCTCAACAGGCTGAGGACGAGTTTGGCACCTTGTTAGTGATTGGGATCCTGGGGATGTGGATGTGTCACGTCTTCATCAACATCGGGATGAATGCCGGGATCATGCCGGTCACCGGGATCTGGCTGCCCTTCTTTTCGTATGGAGGCGCTTCCACTCTGATCAACCTGATCTCGGTAGGGATCATCCTTTCAGTCTCCTTGCACCGGCGCCGCTTTATGTTCTACCCCGGGGCTTGATGTGAATATCTCGCGGCAGCCTGTCCCAACGGAGAGCCTAGCTAATTATGGGGACAGATATGAAATCTGTCCCCATAACACGCTGCCGCGGGCTGAGATGCTCTACCAGGTGGAGCGCCCGGCCCGCTACTTGGGAGGGGAGCGAAACGCTTGCCGGAAAGAGGATGCCGGGTTGTTGCGAGTGGCTTTGGCCTACCCGGATCTTTACGAGATCGGGATGTCCAACCTGGGTCTGTCTATTCTTTATCACCTCATCAACGCTGAGCCGGACCTTTCCTGCGAGCGGGTTTACGCGCCTGCACTGGACTTGGAAGTGTTGCTTCGCCGCGATCGGGAGCCGTTACGCACCCTGGAGAGCGGACGGCCGTTGGGACAGCTGGATATCTTGGGGTTCTCCCTGCAGTACGAGATGACCTACCCGCAAGTTTTGAACATGCTTGACCTTGGGGGAATCCCCCTGCGTACTGCCCAGCGCGGTCCCGCCGACCCCGTCGTGATTGCCGGTGGACCGTGTGCAGCCAATCCCGAGCCGATGGCCCATTTTTTCGACGCTGTCCTGGCTGGGGATGGGGAAGAGGCTATCCTCGAGATCTGCCGCCTGGTTCAGTCCTGGAAGAGGGAAGAACGGCGCACGAGGGATGAGTTGCTCCTCGCTTTGAGCCGGATCCCCGGCCTTTATATCCCCTCCCTCTACCGCTTCCATTTCTCACGCGACGGAACCATCGAAGCTATCGAGCCTCACCCCCAGGGTCCAATGGGAGTGGAGAGCCGCCGCGTGAAAGACCTGGAAACGTCCTTTTTCCCTACCCGGCCCATCGTTCCCACCCTGGAGACGGTCCACGACAGGGCGCAAGTCGAGCTCTTCCGCGGCTGCCTGCGCGGATGCCGCTTTTGTCAAGCCGGCTTCATCTATCGTCCGAGGCGAATGCGATCAGCAGGTTTGCTCAAGCGCCAAGCTGAAGAGATCATCGCCTCCACCGGATGGGAGGAGTTGGGGTTGGTTTCGCTCTCCTCCTGCGATTACCCCCACTTGGAGGAACTGCTGAAATCACTCGGCCCACTCCGCGCGGAGCAGCGGGTGAACGTCTCCCTTCCCTCGCTTCGAGCCGATTCTTTCTCGGTGGAGGTCGCCCGCTTGGCTCAAGGCCATCAGATTACCCTCACCTTTGCCCCTGAAGCGGGAAGCGACCGCTTGCGGCAAGCCATCGGCAAGCAGCTTCTTGAAGAGGAGATCCTGACCGCGGTGGAGCAGGCCGTACGCTGTCGTTTCCCCCGTATCAAGCTCTACTTCATGATCGGCCTTCCCACTGAACGAGAGGAGGACGTGCATGGGATCTTGGCATTGGTGGAAAGGCTGCGGCGGCGAGCGAAGGGTGCGGGCGGCGGGGTGAAGTTCAGTGCGGCTGTCTCGGCCTTTGTACCCAAGCCGCAGACCCCCTTTCAGTGGGAGCCGATGGAGAGACTTGAAGGGATTCGAGCTAAGCGCTCTTTTCTCCGTGACCGCTTGCGCCGGATGGGCACCGAGGCGGGTGGCCAACAGGAGGAACTCAGCTTGTTGGAGGGTGTCCTGGCGCGAGGCGACCGCCGCGTCGGGGAAGCCATCTTCTTTGCCTGGCAAGAAGGGGCGCGTCTGGACGGGTGGAGCGACCACTTCTCTTTCGCCCGCTGGCAGTCAGCCCTGACACGGTGTGGACTGGAGCCCTCCTTTTACCTCCACCGCACTCGCCCCAGGGAGGAGATCCTCCCGTGGAGCCTGGTCCGCTTCCCTGCTGGACCAGCCTATCTTTGGCGCGAACGCGAGCGAGCCTACAGCGATCCCCAGCCCACGAAGGAAGCGAAGGAATGACTCGTTGGCGCTTGCTCTACCGAGTCGGTTGGGATCTGGCTTTTGCTTCACACCTTGATCGCTGGCGGGCAATCAGCCGGAGCGCTCGCCGTGCTGCTCTTCCCTTGGCCTACAGCCAGGGTTTTCATCAGCGGCCTCGTCTAGCGATGGGGCCTCCCTTGCCGGTGGGAGCCTGCGGAGAGGAGGAGTTGGCCGATCTCTACCTGGAAGATGATAGCCAGCAGCAGTGTGACACCGTCCATGGTCCAATGTCCCGAGCCCCAGGCCAAGAAGACCCTTCGCTTCGCTCGAGGGCATGCTTTGGACCAGAGACTAAGGACTTTGGACTGAATCTGTGTGGCGCTCTAAATAATGCGGCTTCCCCCGGGTTGGAGGTGCGCCAGGCTTGGTCGCTACCCCTGGAGGAACGGTCCTTGACCGCCTGCACCTACCACGCCCGATGGCGCATGGATGGATGGTGGGAACATACTGCCGCAGGCCATCATGTTGACGCGGGCTATCATGCTGCCGCAGGCTGGGTAGTCCCAGCCAGCGAAGTGGCGCAGGCACTGCTCGCCGCACCATCCCTTCCGTTGCACCGCATCACACCGAAAGGGGAAAAAGACCTCGATTTGAGGCCTTACCTGCTGGCACTGCAGACTGGGCTGGAAAGCATAGAAGTAGAGCTCTTGGTCACCCCGTCGGGAGGGGTTCGCTGGGAGGAGATCTGTAGGCTTTTCCAAGAACGGGGGTATCGCTTTCACCTCTGTGGTCTTTGCCGCACCTCCCTTAAGTGGTTTAGTGATTAAGTGGTTTAGTAGTTTAGTAAGTACTTACCTACTTAACTACTTACCTACTTAACTACTTGACTACTTACCTACTTATTAAGTAGTTTAGTGATTAGCAACTTTGTCATCTCGACCGAACTTTGTCATCTCGACCGAAGGGAGAGATCTCAAACCACGTAACTACTTAACTACTGAATCTACTAGGAGTGTGTAATGAAATGAAGACACCTGAGATTAACGAAGCGGTCGTAGCTAAGACCATCGCGCGCTGCCGCGAACGTGGGATCCGCATCCCCACTTTCGCGGAGATGAAAGACCCAGCCAGGATTCCCACCCAGGTTAAACAGCGGTTGCCAGGGATCGGTCTGTCGGATGTGGATCCTCTCAACCTCTATCGCATCACCTGGAAAAACGACATCAGCAGCGGTCTTTATGGGCCGGTCAACACCATTGAGTTGCCCCCCTCGTTGACCGGTGTCCCGGCTCGCATTGTCGGGATGATCGGCAAGTATTTCCCCACCGGGGCGCACAAGGTGGGGGCCGCCTTCGGTTGCCTGGTTCCCCGCCTGGTGACCGGCCAGTTCGACCCCACCAGCCAGCGCGCGGTGTGGCCCTCCACCGGCAACTACTGCCGCGGAGGGGCTTTTGACTGCGCTCTCCTGGCCTGTGATGCCATCGCCATCCTGCCCGAGGAGATGAGCCGAGAGCGCTTTGAGTGGCTGCGCGAGATCGGCACCAAAGAGGTCATCGCCACCCCAGGCAGCGAGTCCAATGTGAAAGAGATCTACGACAAGTGCTGGGAGCTGCGCCACGAACGGGGTGATCGTATCGTCATCTTCAACCAGTTTGATGAGTTCGGTAACAGCATCTGGCATTACGAAGTAACCGGTTCAGCCATCGAGGAAGCTTTCCACCGTCTGGCTGGACCGCGCTCCCGCCTGGCCGCTTACATCTCAGCCACCGGTTCAGCCGGAACGATCGGCGCCGGCGACTACCTGCGGACTCAGTTCCCCCTGATCAAGATCGCCGCCTCCGAAGCCCTGCAGTGCCCGACTCTCAGTCTGAACGGGTTCGGCGCCCATCGCATCGAGGGGATCGGCGACAAGCACGTGCCGTGGATCCACAACATTCGCAATACTGACGCAGTGATCGCCATCGACGACGAGTACCCGATGCGTGTTCTCCGGCTCTTCAATGAGGAGGAGGGCCAAGAACGGCTGCGCCGTGAAGGCGTGCCGGCCGAACTGGTGGAGAAGCTTCCTTTATTGGGCATCTCCTCCATCGCCAACTTGCAGGCTTCCATCCGCTTGGCCAAGTATTACGAACTGGGGAGCGAGGACTTGGTCTTCACCATCTTCACCGACTCCGCCGACCTCTACCGTTCCCGCCTGGAGGAGTTTCATGAAGAGCGCGGCGCTTACTCCGACGAGGCAGCACAGGTGGACTTCCAGCGTTTCCTCATGGGGATTGGCACCGACTGGATTCGAGAGTTGGGATACCGCGACCGCAAGGCATTGCACAACTTCAAATACTTCACTTGGGTGGAGCAGCAAGGCAAGACGGTCGATGAGCTGAACGCTCTCTGGTCGGAAGATTTCTGGCAGGAGACCTACGCCCAAGCGCAGGAGTGGGACAAGCTTATTGAGGCCTTCAATGAAAAGCTGGTGGCTTAATTGCACTGGGGACAGATTTCAAATCTGTCCCCCCGCCACCTGTGGCTGATTTGACAGTCCACTAGCCATCCCCTAGAATTGCCAACGTTTGATTGCGTATTTGCGGAGGAATTTCATGAAGACGTATGTTCCCAAGCAGGGCGAGATTACCAAGCAGTGGTATCATGTAGACGCCAAGGATCAGACCTTGGGGCGCCTGGCCACTCGCATCGCTCGCACACTGATGGGTAAGCACAAACCAGAATACACGCCGTTCCTTGATGTGGGGGATTTCGTGATCGTCACCAACGCGGAGTTGGTTCGGGTGACTGGAGCGAAGATGGAGCAGAAGATCTACTTCCATTACTCCGGGTACCCCGGTGGCTTGAAGCGGACCAGCCTGAAGACGGTGCTGGCCCGACACCCCGATCGCGTCATCCGTGAAGCCGTGCGGCTGATGTTACCCAAGACCACCCTTGGCCGGGACATGCTGAAGAAGCTGAAAGTGTACCCAGGCGCCGAGCATCCTCACGCCGCCCAGACGCCGCAACCCTTCGGGTAGAAAGAGAGAGCAGATGGAGGGAATCACCCAAATCCACACGTCCGGCAGCCGGAAGACGGCCGTGGCCCGAGCCTTCCTCAAGCCAGGAAGCGGCGCCATCGTCATCAACACGAAGCTGCTATCCGCTTATTTCCACCGTCAGACCCTGATCGATGCCGTCATGCAACCGCTGATCATTACCAACACCACCGGCAGTTACGACTTGCGCATCACCGTCAAGGGGGGCGGCACTACCGGGCAAGCCGGCGCGATCCGTCACGCTATCGCCCGTGCCCTGCTTCGGGCGAACCGCGAGGAATTTCACGATCCACTGAAGAAAGCTGATCTGCTGACCCGCGACCAACGCGTCAAGGAACGGAAGAAATACGGCTTGAAGAGAGCTCGCAAGGCGCCCACCTACCGCAAGCGCTAACTGAAACAATATGGGGACAGATTTCAAATCTGTCCCCATATTGTTTGAAATCTCTCCCCATAATCCGCATTGAAATCTGTCCCCATAATTATGGTTCTTTCTCAAACTGAGTGGGTAAGGCAGTCTGAGGGTAAAAAAGATCTCTGGGATCATCGGTTTTCCTGGGACCGCCGCACCCCAGTGCGGCATCTGCAGTAACAAGACGGAAGCCAACCGCTCTGGAGAGCAACCAGCCCAGGGATAGCACTCTCGCAGCTATCTGCCCCACTTCGACACAGAACATCCTGCCGGGCGCTATTCAGCTCGGAACAGCCTGCGGCAGCATGTTGACAGCCTGCGGCAGCATGTCTACTTCTATCATACTCCAGCGCTTCATCTCACGCTCGTTCTCCGCCCTGTCATTTCCTTCTTCTATTTCGGGAGGGGAACAGTCTCAAGTCTATCTTCACTCAGAGGGCATCGCATGGTCGTGGAAGAACGATGCGGCGCGGTGGATCAATGAGACGATGAGCCGCACTGGGGTGCGGCGGACCCAGGGTCGACAAGACTCCTTAGGACCATCATCGCCATCATTACAGGGAAGCTGGACTGGACAGCCTGCGGCAGCCTGTCGCAGAACACCCTGCCGGGGACTGTCTAGTCGGGGAGGATCTTGAAACGGTTCCCGGAGAGGTCGGCTGAACGAAGGACCCAAGATGATCACCCCCGTACCCGGCCCTCTGACCCAACCGATCGTTGACCGGGACGTGCGGTATTTGGCGACCGGCACCAAAGGATCCCCCGTGGCTGTCAAATGGGGGAGGGGAGTGCGCTTTGAGGATGTCGACGGTAACCTCTACCTTGACTTCACCAACGGAATGGTCGCCGGTACTGGGCATTGCCACCCCAAGGTGGTGAAGGCTATCCAGGAGCAGGCCGAGAAGTTCCTCTTCTTCAACGGTCCGGATTTTTATTACGAGATCCAGGGGCTCATCGCTGAGCAACTTTGCCAGCTCGCGCCGGGCGCGCATGACAAGAAGGTTTTTCTCTCCAATTCAGGCGCCGAAGCCAACGAAGCGGCCATCAAGCTGACCCGCTCGGGGACGAACCGCAAACAATTCATCGCTTTCCTCGGGGCTTTTCACGGCCGCACCATGGGCGCTCTCTCTTTGACCGGTTCGAAGGTCGTACAACGCGAGTCCTTCTTCCCGATGCTACCCGGGGTCACCCATTTGCCTTTCGCTTACTGCTACCGCTGTGCCTACGGGATGAAGGAAGAGACGTGCGGCATGTGGTGCGCTCACATCCTGGAGGACCTCTATTTTCAGCGTCTGATCCCAGCGGAGGAAGTTGCAGCCGTCTTCATGGAGCCACAACAAGGGGAAGGCGGTTACGTAGTGCCGCCTAAGGCGTTTGTGCAGGCGATCCAGGCGATCTGCCGCAAGTACGGCATCCTCTTCGTCGCCGATGAGGTGCAAGCCGGCTTCGGCAAGACCGGTCGCCTTTTCGCCATCGAGCACTTCGACGTGGTCCCCGACATCATCAACCTGGGTAAGGCCATCGCCTCCGGCCTACCGTTGGGAGCTACCATCTTCCGAAGTGAGCTGGATTTTCCCAAGCAAGGCCGTCATTCCAATACCTACGGCGGCAACCCGATCGCTGTCGCAGCCGCCCTGGCTACCATCGAGGCCATTAAAGAAGAGAAGATGCTGGAGAACGCGCGCGAGAGAGGGGCCAGCTTCAAAGAGGGTTTGCAGCGACTGCAAGGTGAATTCGAGCCGATCGGCGATGTGCGCGGTTTGGGGTTGATGTTGGCCATCGAGTTAGTGCTGGACCGGGAGAGCAAGATCCCAGCCAAGGAGATGCGCGACAAGGTGATCGATCTCTGCTGCGAGCGTGGCTTGCTGCTCTTACCTTGCGGCACCTCAGCGATCCGCTTTACCCCGGCCATCGTCGTCACCCGAGAGGAGATCGATTTGGGTTTGGAGATCCTCCGCGGCGCGATCCGCGATGCGATGAAGACCTAGAACGGTTTGTACCCGCAGATCCGTTTCGATATCAGTGCAATCGAGGGGAACGCCCGCTGGGTGGCGGAACTCTGCCGTCCAAGCGGAGTCTCTTTCCTGGGCGTCACCAAGGTGGTCGCCGGAGACCCGGAAATAGGCCGCGCCATGCTCGCCGGAGGGGCGCAAGGATTGGCCGATGCTCGGCTGACCAACTTGCAGCGCCTACGTCGTGCGGGGCTTGACTGCCCGCTGCTATTGCTGCGCGCATCGAGTCCTAGAGATGCGGGGGAAACTGTCCAGTGGGCGGACCTGAGCATCCAAAGCAGCGAGGAAACCATGCAAGCACTCGATCGGGAGGCCGGGCGAAAAGGCTTCTTACACCAAGTCATGCTGGCGGTGGAAAGCGGCGACCTGCGTGAGGGACTCTTGCCGGAGCGCTTGCTGGAGGTGACCCGGGCCTTCCAGGGTTGGAGGCATCTCACTCTGACCGGGTTGGCCACCAACTTCGCTTGCCTCTCCGGAGTTCTCCCCACCCCCGAGAGCATTGGGCATTTCGTCTCTTTGGCGACCCGGGTGGCCGAAGAGGTTGGGCACTCCGTGACCACGCTCTCGGCGGGGGCAACGGTATGCCTTTTCCTGCTCGAGCGCGGGGAAATGCCGGAAGGGGTCAGCCAACTGCGCATCGGCGAAGCCATCGTTTGCGGCACCGACACCTCCGGGGCGAGGCGTGTGCCCGGCACTCGCCAGGATACCGCTCTCCTCCTTGCCGAGGTGGTCGAAGTCGAAGAGAAGCCGTCGCTTCCTTGGGGGCCTCTTGGGCGGGATGCCTTCGGCGCCTCTCCCACCTTTCGTAACCGGGGGCGAAGGATTCGCGCACTCCTTGCCTTGGGTCGAGTGGACTGCGAGCCTGACGAGTTAGAGCCCGAGGAGACCGGCCTCGAGGTGATCGGGGCCAGCTCCGATCATTTGCTGGTGGATGTCACCGAACGGGGTAGACGGACCGTGGTGGGAGAGATCCTCTCCTTCCGCGCCGGTTATCATGCTATTTTACGGGCATGCACGTCTCCGTACGTGGAGAAAACAGTAGTTGAGTAGTTGAGTAATCAAGTAATTCAGTAGTTGAGTAGAATCAAGATTCAGTATTTACTAGATCACTTAACCACTAGATCACTTAACCACTGAACCACTAGATCACTTAACCACTTAACCACTTAACCACTGAATTACTAATCTAGAGAGGATGGCCGAATGAAACAGAAAGTACTGATCATGGGAGCCGCGGGACGCGATTTCCACAATTTCAATGTCTTCTTCCGCGACAACTCGCAATACGATGTGGTAGCCTTCACAGCCACACAAATCCCCGACATCGAGGGGCGGCTTTACCCGGCTGAGTTGTCCGGTAAGCTTTACCCCCAGGGGATCCCGATCTACGCCGAAGGTGAGCTGATTCCCTTGATCCACCGCTTGGAAGTCGACCTGGTGGTTTTTGCCTATTCTGATGTGTCGAATGAGTATGTCATGGGAAAGGCCGCAGAGGTGATGGCCGCCGGGCCGGACTTCATGCTGATGGGGCCGAAGAGTACCTGGTTGAAGAGCACCAAACCGGTGATCTCTATCTGTGCCGTGCGTACCGGGGCCGGGAAATCGCAAACCAGCCGCCGTGTCGTCTCGATCTTGCGAGGCATGGGAAAGCGCGTCGTCTCTGTCCGCCACCCGATGCCCTATGGCAACTTGGTCGAGCAAGCCGTGCAGCGCTATGCCACAATGGATGACTTGCTTGACAACAAGTGCACCATCGAGGAACGGGAGGAGTACGAACCGCATGTGGCCATGGGTGCGATCGTCTTTGCGGGCGTGGACTACGAGGCGATCCTTCGCCGAGCTGAACAGGAAGCAGACGTCATCATCTGGGATGGTGGGAACAACGACTTCTCCTTCTATGCGCCGGACTTCCAGATCGTTGTGGCGGACCCTCTCCGGCCGGGCCATGAGCGTCTTTACTTCCCCGGTCAGACCAACAGCAGGATGGCGGATGTGGTGGTGATCAACAAAGTGGACAGTGCTCCGCGAGAGAACGTGGAGCTGGTTCGGGACTCTTTCCGTCGGATGAACCCTACTGCCGTAGTGATCGAAGCCCGCTCGGCGGTGAAGGCCGACGGGATTGAGCAGATCGCCGGAAAGCGGGTCCTGGTTGTAGAGGATGGTCCTACCGTGACACACGGGGGGATGGGCTATGGCGCCGGTTTCGTCGCGGCCAAACGGGCCGGGGCCAAGGAGATCGTCGATCCACGCCCCTTCGCCAAGGGATCCATACACCAGACTTTCAGCAAATACAGCCACCTCAGTGATGTCTTGCCGGCCATGGGTTACGGCGCCAAGCAGATGGAGGAGCTGGAAGAAACCATCAACGCTGCTGATTGCGATTTAGTGGTGGTCGGAACCCCGATTGACTTGCCTCGCTTCCTCCACCTTAACAAGCCATCGGTGCGCGTGTATTATGAGCTGGAAGAGATCGGCCATCCTGACTTGAAGGATCTCTTGGCAGAGCGCTTGGCCAAACTGGAAAAATAGGAGGAAAGATGAACCGGGACCTCAAAGGCAGAGACCTGCTTTCCCTGCGGGATCTCTCCCGGCAGGAAATGGAGTGGATCTTCGATGCGACACGTCTCTTGAAGACGGAACGGCGGATGGGCCAGTTCT
>JAPLHW010000188.1 GCA_026389425.1 Coprothermobacterota bacterium | reverse complement strand
ACGGGAATGGACTTCACGGACGCAGACCGCATCGATTTCGCGGCCTACAACCGCATTCTCTGGGAAGGGCTGATGGGCGGCACGCCATATCCCGCTGCACCGGCTGAATTGGACTGACACCAGAAGCACAAAGAGACTCCTGGCCACTGGCCAGGAGTCCTTGCAGTAATAACCGTTTGACGAAGGTATTGATATAGAGAGAAGTGCTGCGGTTTCATTCAACGAGTCGCTGAAGCGGACATTGCTACACTCGCGGTGGCCAGGTCTCACCACCTGCTTGCACGTGTGTGTAGACTCATGCGATGAACCGCGAGCGAAATGGTTTTTGTTGCGTTTAGTCTCCTCCCCGATACGTTATGGTGAAACATCGTCCGGAAGAAGTGGGAGCGTATTGAGTGTTATTCTACCCCAGATCGCTACCAAAATAGCGTCCATGAAGCCGGATTTTGTGTTGCACGTCGGTGACTTGTTGTTGGCGATTTGTGCCTCGTTACGCTCGGGGAGGGTGTTAATACCCGGGATCAGGTTTTTGCATTTCGTAGGTTCGCCCTCGATGAACGTCCATTTCATGCCAGAACAAGAGATTGGTCATTCTTATGAAGCGATCCGCTGGACGAAAGGAATGGGGTAGGTTCCCAACCTGCCCGGGCTGGAGAAATTCTCTCCTCATGGCGTCGCCAAAAACGGGCTGATGATCTTCACCAAGTCAGTCAGCACTCTGTCAGACGCTCCCTCGTCCTTGCTTGGGTACCTGTTGATCAAAACGATGATGGTGGCCTCGCTTTTAGGAGCAAAATACACTGAGCTGTTGTATCCCAGGATCTCGCCGGAGTGACCGATGACGATATTGCCGTTCATCACGCCGAGCCCGTATTGGGAGGTATTCGGCGACGCGAAGGATATCTGTTGCTGGTGCATCTCGGGAGTGAGTAACGTTCCCTTCGCCAGGGCCGCCACCCAGGTTTTCATATCATCCAGGTTCGAGATCATGGCGCCCGCGGCCCAACCCCACGAGGGATTCCCCTCGGTGATGTCCTTCAGCTCCTTCGAGCCCGGGTCATCGGTGCTGGCCGGCATATAGCCGTGCATATACTGCCCCGTCATCGCGCCGGTGTCGGCGAAGCTGGTGTTGGTCAGGCCGAGTTTATCGATGATCCGCTTTTGGATCTCTTCCCCAACCTTGTTGCCGGTTACTTTCTCGATGATCATGCCGAGGAGGATGTAGTTCGTGTTGCAGTATTCGTATTGCTGGCCCGGAGAAAAGTCTGGAATGTGGGAGACCGCGATATCTACTAGTTCCTGCGGCGTCCAGGCTTTCTGGGGCTTGGCGGTTACCTCCGCCCACAGCTTGTCGTCGTTCGTATAGTTGAACAGCCCGGAAGTCATGTTCAAAAGCTGCCTGACGGTGATGTTGGCTGCATTCGGCACCTGGGGCTCGTATTGGAGCAGCTTGTCGTCGAGATTCAGCTTGCTTTCTTCCGCCAGAAGAAGCACGGTCGTTGCGAGGAACGTTTTGGTGACGCTGCCGATGCGGACTTTGTTGGTGACCGCCGGTACCTGCCCGGTTTCGACATTGGCCTTCCCTCTGGCCACGACCCATTCTCCCTTACCCGGCACCCACACGCCGACGATGGCGCCCGGGATGGCGTATTCGGACATCCTAGCCGTGAGCGCGGCCTCGAACTGAGCCTGAATATCCTGGCTGAAAGATGGTTTGGCGGACCCAGTGGAAACGCATGAGATGGCAAGTGAAGCAACCAGAACAAGGATGGATAGTGAAGTGATCGCCCTGATCGGCCAAGTCTTGAATCGCTGCATAATCGGACTCCTTTCGTTTGTAGTTCTCAGATGCTCGCTTGGATCGGTGACAACCAGACACTAGAGGAGCTGTCTTGGCAATTCAGGCATAGGAACCCTGTACCCTCTTTATTGATGAACCCTGAACGTCCCTTCCTTACACCTACATCTTACCAGACCTCCGGCAGTGACCCCTATGTTGCTATACCGTTCCGGCACTTCTCTTATGGAGAGATTGGCAGTGTTTACCAAAAAAGCATTATCGCCTGAGTCCGGTGTGGACACCCTCAACGCATCATCTGGTTGGATCGATCCAAGCCGCATGACGAGGGGAGAAGCGAGGGCGGCCTGTTCAGGGAGGAAAAGCTGAACGGAGGCTGTGCCCTCTACCCGTCTTTCAATGATCTTCTCGATTTCGTCC
>JAPLHW010000129.1 GCA_026389425.1 Coprothermobacterota bacterium | reverse complement strand
TCTGTGGACGCAATCGAGAAGATAGCGGAAAGATGGGTAGGGAAAATAAATCAGTCCCCTTTATCTTCACCCTCCTACCTCCAGCCACAGCTCCTTCGGACTGGCCAGCGGCGCTCCTCCCGGCCCCGACCAGAGGAAGGCCCGGATCCTATGGCTTCCCGCCCCCAGCCCTCCCGGGCAGAAGAGCGTCAGGCTGACCTCCTGCCCCGCCTCCAGGCTCACCCAGGAGGCCGCCCCCAGGTAAGCTCCGTCTCCCATTACCGGCAGGAAGGCTGACCCCAGGGTCTCCGTCGAACGATTCACCAGCCTGGCCTGCAGATAGAAGGGCTGTCCCGCCCCCGGCTGGAAGGGGACCGTGGCGGTGGGAGAGGCCAGGCAGCGCAGCTCCTCCACTCCGGCCGGGAAGTTGTCCAGGCGGAAGGGGACCGTCGCCTGCAGCGTAGTGCCGCTCCCGCTCCAGGAGAGTACGGCATTGTGCCACCCGGACAACTGGTAGGGGAGGGTCGGAGTCCAGACCGCCCGCAGCTCTTTCCCAGGCGCCGTGGAGGTGACAACCAGGGAACCATACCCGCTCACCTCCACTCCCTGGGCATTCCACACCGTCACCCCCCAGCTTCCGCTCTGGCTGCAGGAGGCGCTCAAGGTGACCGGGCGCCAGAAGGAGACTCCCTCGCTGGGAGTGGCGCCGCTCCCCAGTAGAACCGGGGCAGCCTCCCCTCCCTGCCAGCGGGCGTAGGCGAAGTTGAGCAGGTTGACCACTTCCCCGGTAGCCTGCAGGTTGCCGGCCTGGCTGGGGGGGTCATCCCCGCGGGGGTCGGCGTTGACATTCCCCCCGCCTGAAGCGGCATGCTGCACCGCTCCCTCCCACCAGCGATGATGATGCCCGCCGCTCCAACCCAGATCATTGAGCGAGGAGCTCCCCCTGCTGCACCGCTCCCTCCCACCAGCGATGATGATGCCCGCCGCTCCAACCCAGATCATTGAGCGAGGAGCTCCCCCCGTTGGAAGTAAGGACGTTGTAGTAGTCGAGGACGAAGACGTTGGTCAATGGGTAGTCCTTCAGCCAATCATTGACCAACCACTGGTTGAAGGCCCGGGCGTTGGCCGCCCAGGTGAGATTAGAGAGGGGAGGGGCGGTGACAACCAGGAAGAGCTTCTCCGGGTGCTGTTGGAAAGAGTTCAACAAGTCCCGGTAGATCCCCTTGGCGTTGGCTACGGTGTGGAAGGAAGAGGAGCTGTCCTCTCCCTTCAAGGGGTTGCTCTCGATGGAAGGGATGGGATCCCCGGCATTCCCCTGTAGCGCCGAGTTGGGGAAACAGGACTTGAAGAGGATCGCCTCGTTCTCTCCGCCTGGGTCGGGATTCACCTCAAGACGGGAGTAGCTGCAGTTCTGCCCCGACTCCTGAAAGAGGGCGGTCATGATGGCGGCGCTCTCCGGTCCGCGGAACCACTCCCACCAGTTGCCGATGTCGGTGCGGTCGCCGATTCCTTCAGGGCCCCAGCCGTAGTTGGTGTCCGAGACGAAGTAGTTGTTATCGCGCAAGGCCAATCCCAGGCCGCCGTTGTCATCAGCCAGCCAGTTCTCCCCGCTGGAGTGGTGGACGAAGACCAATCGCACCGGGCTGGTAGGGGAGGAGGGAAGAGAGGGGGTAGAAGCGGCCTGCTCGTAGGCGCCCATGTCGTAGCCGCCTCCCTGGGGGCGGCAGGTTCCCTCCAGATCCTCCGCTGCCGCTCCTTGAGAGGTGCCGGCATCGAGGGCCGGGCTGTCGGCAGCCAGGCGGTAGTTGCCCTCGACTCCCCAGGCCGGCGCCAGGAAACGAGGATCGCGGGCGATATTACCCTCTCCCAGATCCCCACTTTCAATCTCACTTGCCGTGTAGGTGCGTCCTCGCGCATAGACCTGCTCCGAATCGCCGGGCCGGAAGAAAAGGCAGTGATCGACGTTCAGATCGACGGAGTCGCCGAAGTAAGCCAATCCATAGCCATTGGAGATAATCACGTTGCGCAGGAGCAGTTGAATCGGATTGGGCTGTTCGTACTGCACGTAGATGGGGTAGGCGTGGCGCGTGGGGTTGTCATGAATAGTGACATTGACCAGTTCAAAACGAGCGGAGGGCGCACTAACCTCGTCGATGACGATTCCAGCCCAGGGAGATCCTCCCCCCACGCCGTCCCCTGTCCCGTAGATCAGCGTGTTCTCGACGCAGCTGCCGCCTCCCCACAGCTTCACCCCGTCGCAGGAATTGTTGGCCACTATACACTCGTGGATCCAGGTATTGGCGGATTTGCTATCCAGCCCGTCTCCTCGATTGTGGAGCGCTTTTGTGCGAACGATCTCCACCGGCCCTAGCGAGGGCTCGATGCCAAAGCCATCGGGCCGGTCATAAGGCCCTGGTCCAGGCCCCCCCTGGTAGTAGTGGCCGGAATAGGAAAGCTCGGAGTCAGCGACCAGAAGATTGCGCAACCCGCCGGCCTGGCCGGCCGGCCCTCCAATCCCGCCAAAACCGCAGTAGCTGAGGATGCATTCGCGGACTTGCAGGCTATCCACGTCACGGACGTTGATGGCGCCTTCGTCGATGTGGTGAATGTAAAGATCCTGGAGGACGACTTGTTGCAGGGGATGATCGGCGCCGTCCACTCCGCCTCGGAAAGGAGCGCCGGAATCGGAAGTGATCTCCAGGTTTTCCACGCGCAGATAGCTGGAAAGGAAAATCGCGCAGAAAAGATTGTCCCGTCCAGCCAAAATGGGGCGATTCCCTGTTTCTCCGCGAATGGTGACCCAAGCCGCGGGAGTTCCATCGGGAGGCGCCATGATGTCTTCATCGAATCGCGAGATCGAGTAGCGGCCTCCCAGAAGAACCAAGGTGTCGCCAGACTGCAGCCGGCGCGAGCCATAGCCGGGATTGCGCCAGGGCATATTAGCCGTTCCCGGGTTGCTGTCGCTTCCTTGCGGGGAGACATAGTAGATGTCTCCAGAGGCGGGCAAGAGGGCTCCGGGAGGTCCGCCAGCCAGGCGTGGCAGGCCGTTGAAATCGGTTGTGACGGCATTGACCAGTTCGCCCTGTGGCGCAAGTGGCGCTTCTACCCGGTCTCCTCCGGGGAAATCGGGGATGGTGAAGCTGGTGGCGGTGGCCACGTTCCCTGGTTCGTATGGGTTGATCCTGTTTTGTTGCAGGATCAGCATTTCGTTGCAGGTGGGGTTGGCCGGTTGGCAGCCGCTGCCCTCGCCGATTCCCAGCGGATGGTCCGGGGGGCCGTTGCTGAGGATATTGCCGAGCAGGCGAAGGTCTTCATCGGCCAGGCTCGGTACAGGGATATTGCTCCCGGCAGGGGGATCAATCGGGCCGGCGAACCCGAAGTGTTGATAGACAGTCTGGATCGGCGCAGGGTTGAAGAAAACATTGTTGGCGACATAGACATGGCGGTTGGGAATCCACTCCCCGCCCACTCCCGGGGTGGTCGGTCCCCAGCCGCCCAGGGCGTGACGTTCCAGGCAGGGCGTTGCTTGTTCGCAACCTCGCCCTCCCTGGATCAGATCCAGTAAATCCACGCCGATTGGGTTGAGGCCGATGCGGTAGAAGGTGTTGAAGGCAACGAGGATATTGTAGCCTCCACAGACAGCGAGACCGGCATTGCCGGTGCGATAGATGAGGTTGTTGGTGAACTTGCTGTCGGCGATCTCATAGTGCAGCCAGGGACTGACCATGTAATCGAAACCGGTGCTATCCCCGGCGGAGATCCCCCGGCGGCCGGCATCGTAGATCCGGTTGGCGTCCACCAAAAATCCGGAGGTTCCCCCTTTCAACAGCAAAGCGTCTTCGCCGGCGTCATGAATGCGGCTGCGCACGATCCGGCCAAATTGCACTGCTACGAAATCAAGGGAGAACCAGAACGCGCCGGAGATGTCGCACTCCACCACATCCAGGTATTGGCACTGGTTTGCCTTCAGCGTCTCCTGTGGCTGGCGAGCCGTTCCGTCTAAGCCATTCAGGCGGCAGCCTTGGAGGAGGACATTCCGGCTGGCTTCCAGATGGATCACATTTCCACCGCCGCCATAGCCGGGATCGGTAATGAGGTCCAGACCGATGAGCGACAGGTAGCGGCAGTCGTAGATATTCAAATAGCGATGAAGTCGAGCGGCCAGGGGGCCGTCTACAGAGTTGAGAATCACCGGGAATTGCTCCGTGCCGTAGCGTGATTCCATCCAACCTTCGCTGGGCAAGTGCTCTTCCTGATAATCACCCGCTGCCAGTTGGATTCGATAACCGGAACCAGTCAGGTCGACGCCGGATGGGATGCGGTTCCAGGCTTCTGTGACCGTGCGCAATGATTGTTCACGACTGATGCCGCTGTGGGTGTCATCGCCTCCTACTGGATCCACCCAATAGTCAGTGAGGGTAGGGAACCCGATCGGGTCATCCAAAGGATCAGTGGTCACGCTCGAAGACAAGCTAGACGCACGAAGAACCGAGCTCTCGGCGGATCGAGAGGGACTCAACGGAACAACCAGTGCAATTAGAATCAATACTAGGAACCAGAGGCTGATCTTCGCTTTCATGCTCCGCTCCGGACGGGCCTTGTTACTCTCCAGACCTGCCTAAATTAACCCTAACGGAATGACTCCAGAAAGACAATCCCCAGAGCAGATCATCGGCCAATGGCAGCGTGCTCTGCAGATCCGCCCATCTCAAGCGGAGCGCCGCGGTCAGGCGCACGCGGTACACAGTCGCGCCGATTTCTTCGCATCTTTACATCTCTGCTCGTTCCAATACCTTCCCCAGCCGTTTCAAGGCATTGGATACTTGTCGCCGCGGTACACAGTCGCGCCGATTTCTTCGCATCTTTACATCTCTGCTCGTTCCAATACCTTCCCCAGCCGTTTCAAGGCATTGGATACTTGTCGCCCTGCCTGCTGGATTTCTGCCAAATCTTCTGGATGCAAGACCGCCGCTTCTACTGTCTTAGCGCTGGCTCGCAAGACCCCAAAGGCAGCGCTTTGAATAGCCGTGCCTCCCCGCAAACGGCCGCTGCTTTGCACGATCTCCGCCACCACTTTTCCGCTCTCTGCCGCCAATGCGCGTTCTTGCGAGAAGGATTGCCCAAACTCGGCGCCAGCGTCCAGCGAGATTTGTATCCGGCCATTTTGTTTGGCAGCCAGATACTCTTCCGTCAGATTCTTACGCACCCCGCTTCCAAAATGGATTTCGTACCTCTTGCAGAGTCCATCATAGATAATCTGACCTTTATAGGGCAACAGCACCGCTTCCACCAGAATCGGCAAAGGAAGTCCCTCTAGAATCACATCAAACGGCTCAAATAACCCTTTCACCCCATAGACATGCGAAGCATTCATAAATATGGTGTAGTCTTTCAGATAGCGAAAAATATAGAACTTGCCCGCGACATGTCCTTTCCATTTGCCAATGATCGTCAATTCTTCATCAGACCGCTTATCTGGGTTGGCTTGAAGATAGGCATCTATGAAATCCGGATGCTCCCATAAAAGATCACGCACGATCATTTTCTGCTGGGTGCCAAGACGAGCATAGGCCTCACAAGAATCTACAGTTGGAAAAAGATGTCGTTTTTGATTGATGTAGAACTGCAGTCCCCACATCAATCGAAATAACTGAGCCGTATCTTCTTGAGACAGTAGCATCTTCTCTCCTTGGCATTACGCGCGAATTTTTATGATTCTTTCTCATTTCATGTGGGCAAGTCCACCTTATTGTAGTCCAGCTTTCCTGTAATCATGGTAATGATGGTTTTAAAGTCTTGTCAGCCCTGGGAAAGCCGATGGTCCCAGGAGCGGTATCAGTCCCTAGGACGGTCCCTATCTCAGATATGCCGCACTGGGGTGCGGCGGTCCCAGGAAAGCCAATAATCTCCAGAGAGCTTTTTTGCCCTAAGATGGGGCCTTGCCCACTCGATAGGAGAAAGAGCCTCCCCAGAGCAGGTCATTGGCCCGTGGCGACTAATCAGCTCGCGGCAGCTAATCAGACCGCGGCAGCTAATCAGACCGCGGCAGCGTGTTATGCTACACTGATTCGGGTTAAGATGCTGCCGCAGGCTGACTTGTGGCACGGAGGTATGCATGCAGGTTTGGATCACGCTGGTTGCTACCCTGGCAGTAATGGCTTTGTTGTATGGAGTGATCGTCTTGATGCAGCGGATCACCAGCCGGCGTTGGTTGCGCCGGCCCTTGGCTCCCGGACAACGAGTCGAGGTGGGGGAGGGTTCGCTCTTCGTCACCATTCGAGGGGAAGGAAGCCCGACGGTCCTGATCGAGGCAGCCAGTGGCAACCTATCCCTGGAATGGTGGCCGCTGCAAGATAGATTGGCAAGTTCCATGCGCGTGGTCACCTATGATCGTGCCGGGATGGGTTGGAGCGATCCGGGAGTTACGCCTCGCAGCAGCGCTCAGATCAACCATGAACTGGAATCCCTTCTTCAGGCATTGGGTTTGAAGCCCCCCTTTCTCCTGGTCGGGCACTCCATTGGCGGGCTGTATATGCAACACTTCGCCCGTCTACATCCGGAATGGATAGTGGGGATGGTCCTGGTGGATCCCTTGACCCTGGAGAATCGGAAGTTCGATCGGCTGCAGACGCGCTCCTACCCAAGCTCGCCGGAATCCAAAGTCGCTCAGTTGCGACGCCTGCGTTCCTTCGCCAGCCGCGGTCTGATGCAATTGCTGCGCAGAAAGCTGCAAAACTCAGGCCAATGGGAGCCCTTGCGCAAGCTGCCCGAGCCATTGCAGCACGCCATCTTCACCCACTACTGCTTGACCAAGGACTACGACACGACCATCGATGAACTGCAACACCTTTACGAGAGCATTACTCAAGTTCGTTCCAGCGGCCCCGTGCCCGACATACCAGTCGTGCTGGTCCACCATCATCCGGAGACCTACAAGCATGAACTGACTTCCTATGGCTTGAACCAGGAGGAAGCAGCTCGCGTGGAGGCGATCTGGGAGGAAACTCACCGAGCATTGATGAAGGATTTCCCGCGTGGGGAATGGATCCAAGCCGCCCGCAGCAGCCATAGTGACATCCACCTGCAGGAACCAGAGATCGTAGCTGAGGCCGTTCGAAGTCTTTGCCGGCAAAATATCTCAGCGAGCCAACGCGAGCCCGCTTTATGAGAGCGATGTGACTTACCATGCTGCCGGCGGCGGGCTTGTACCTGTCTGGATTTGCTCCATCAGGATGAGTCAGTAGGGATGGAGTCGCTGCGAGCGCTCTATCGTATCGGGCATGGACCCTCCTCCAGCCATACCATGGCTCCGCGCCGGGCGGCGGAAATCTTCAAAGGCCGATTTCCTCAGGCGCATGCTTTCAGCGTTACCCTCTACGGCAGCCTGGCGGCCACCGGCCGGGGCCATTTGACCGACCAAGCCATCATCGATGCATTCGGGGAGATCCCAACCCAGATCCAGTGGCGTCCCCGTGAGGTCTTGCCGCTGCACGCCAACGGGATGGAGTTTCAAGCGCTTGGCGTGCAAGGAAATAGCGAAGGGGTTTGGCGCGTTTACTCTGTCGGGGGAGGCGCCTTGGCCGACGAAAGAGGACCTCTTGAGGAAATGGCCGCAGCCTACCCATGGCGTGCGATGGAAGATATACTGCGTTGGACTCGAGACACCGGTAAAACCATCTGGGAATACGTTGAGGAGGCAGAAAGCGACAATATCTGGTCATACTTGGAGGCTGTTTGGGAGGCAATGAAGCGTGCAATAACCCGCGGTTTAGAAACGGAGGGAGTTCTTCCCGGAACCCTGGCCTTGCCCCGGAAGGCTTCATCCTACTTCGCCAAGGCCAACAACACCGGCGATGTCTTGGGACGATTGGATCTTCTCTTTGCTTATGCCCTGGCTACCGCTGAGGAGAATGCCTCAGGAGGGGAAATCGTCACCGCTCCTACCTGCGGCTCGGCCGGAGTTCTTCCAGCCGTGCTGACGCTTTTGCAGCGCTCCTCACAACTGCCGGAGAGCAAATTTCTGCGAGCGCTGGCGACTGCCGGATGTGTAGGCAACCTGGTAAAAGAGAATGCTTCCATCTCAGGCGCGGAAGTAGGGTGCCAAGGAGAGGTGGGGACAGCCTGCTCGATGGCCGCTGCCGCCGCTGCCTATCTTTGGGGCGGGACGCCTGGCCAGATTGAATACGCAGCCGAGATGGGATTGGAGCACCACCTTGGCTTGACCTGCGACCCCGTCGCCGGTCTAGTCCAGATCCCCTGTATCGAGCGAAACGCCATGGCTGCCGGACAAGCCGTGCAATGCGCCGCCTATGCCTTGCTTTCGGATGGCCGTCATCGCGTTTCTTTCGATCAAGTAGTAGAGACGATGGAACAGACTGGCCACGATCTGCAATGCAGTTACCGGGAAACTGCCAGGGGAGGATTGGCGAAAAG
>JAPLHW010000133.1 GCA_026389425.1 Coprothermobacterota bacterium | reverse complement strand
GTAGCCACCCCACCTTGCTCTAACAGCAGGTTAGCGATCTCCCCAGAAGACCGGCCGAAAGACTTCACGTTCGGGAAAGCATAGAAAGCCCCCACAGGCAGGCGGCAACTGACTCCCGGGATGCGGTTCAACCCAGCCACTAGCAAGTCGCGGCGGCAGCGGAACTTGGCCACCATCGCCTCGGCCTCTTCCTGTGGTCCTTGTAGCGCTTGGATAGCGGCCATCTGGCTGAAGCCGGCCGTGCAGGAGACCGAGTTTATCATCAACTTGCGCACTGCATCCGCCAGATCGGCCCGCATCACGCCGTAGCCCAATCGCCAGCCGGTCATGGCATAGGTCTTGGAGAAACCGTCCAGGATCACCACCTGTTCTTTCATCCCCGGCAACGAGGCCAGCGAGTGGTGCTTCCTGTCGTAGAGGATACGGCTGTAGATCTCGTCAGCCAGCACCACCAGGTTTCGGCCGCGAACGGCCTCGGCGATCCCCTCCAGATCCTCTTGCGAGAGGACTCCGCCGGTGGGGTTATGGGGCGAATTGAGGATGATCATCTTGGTCTTGGGGGTGATCAACCGACGCAGTTCGTCTACATCCAGGCGGAAGTCCAGTTCCTCGTGCAAGGCGATCGGCACAGGCCGGGCGCCGGTGAAGCGGATCATGGACTGGTAGGTGGGAAAGCCGGGATCAGGGTAGATCGCTTCATCACCCGGTTCCAGGCAGGCCAGGGGCAGGAAGAAAAGGATCGGTTTGGCGCCGGGGGTAATAATCACTTCCTCCGCGGCAACCGGGATGGCCCTGCTGCGGGCGACGTGCTCGGCCACCGCTTGCCGAACCTGGGGAAGGCCGGAGGTGGGGGTATAGTGGGTGTAACCATCCGCTAAGGCGCGAACAGCAGCATCCTTGATGTGCTGCGGGGTGTCAAAGTCGGGCTCCCCGATCTCTAGATGGATCACGCTACGGCCTTGCGCCTCCAACCTCCGGGCTTTGGCCAGTACTTCAAAGGCAGACTCGGTCGCGAGCAGATCGATCCGCTTTGCCAACACTGAACTCATTTCCGCGAATCCTCCCTAGACAAGTTGTTGGTGGCACTTACCCAGCCAGTGTAGCAGGACACGCTGCCGCGAGCTATCAAGTTGCCGCAGGATGTCTACTTGCCGCGGGCTGGTTTCCTAAACATGAGTGGTTCGCCCGATGGCCGTGCTAATCGTCTCCGGCGCAGCTGTAGAAACTGTGGGGAAGCTACAAGATAATGGCGCCACAGACGTAGTCGGGGAATTGTCAGGCCATCGAGGGCGGTTAAGAAGGCAGATTCTGGAAGGCACGGAAGGCGGGGGCAAACTTGGCGTCCAGGCCGTAGAGATCGAGCACTTGTTGCGGGTCAACCTCCCCCGGGGGGCCGTCGCTGACCAGACGCCCCTCCTGAAAGAGCAGCACCCGTTGAGCGTACATCGAAGCCAATCGGAAGTCGTGGTAAACGGCCAGCACAGCCAGACCGGATTCCGCCAACTGACGCAGCAGGGCCGTCGTCTCCAACTGGTAACGCAGGTCCAGGTGCAAGGTGGGCTCGTCCAGCAAGAGCAGTTGGGCCTCCTGGGCGAGCGAGCGGGCGATCATTGCCCGCCGCTTCTCTCCCCCGCTTAATTGTAAATAAGGCTTCTTCGCCTTCCTCGCCAAGCCCACCCGCTCTAGCGCATCCTGGACAGCCCGGCGATCCTGGGGAGTGTCCGGGAAGAAGGGATTGTGGGGGAAACGCCCCATCATGACGATCTCTTCCACCGAGAAGGGGAAGGGTTCGCCATCCTCTTGGATCAGCAAGGAGACTCGCTTGGCCAGCTCGCGGCGGCCATAGCCGTGCACTTCGCGCCCATCCAGCCGGACTGAGCCGCTCTGCTGCGGCAAGAGGCCGAGGATCCCTCGCAGGAGGGTAGTCTTGCCGGAGCCGTTGGGCCCGACCAGGGCGGCGAACTGCCCTCGTGGCAAGGAAAAATGAATCCCTTGGAAGATCCAGCCCTCACCGTACCCGCCGGAAAGACCATCTACCTCCAGGAAGGAAGCTCCGGGGATCTCCGGTCGCCTGGGAAATGTGGCGCCTGTCGCAATCAAGGGCTGCCTCATCGCTTACGCAGCAGGTAGAGAAAGAAAGGCACCCCCAGCAGGGCAGTGAGCACTGAAACGGGGATCTCATACCCGGGAATGAGAGAACGGGCCAGGTTATCGGCTGCCAAGAGGAGTACACCGCCTCCAATGAAGGAAGCCGGCAAAAGGCGTCGATGGGAGGATCCTACCCACATCCGAGCCAAATGCGGCACGACCAGCCCAACGAAGCCGATAATGCCCGCTGTGGCCACTGAGGCGCCGGCCAACAACCCGATCACGGCCACCAGCAGCAACTTGAAACGTTGTACCGAAAGGCCCATCCCGAGGGCATTCTCCTCCCCAACCAGCAGCAAGTTGAGCGGTTTGGCCAGAAAAGCCAGGATCAGGGTTCCCACCGCCAGATAAGGCAGGAAGGTGATCACCGACCCCCAACCGGCCCCGGCAAATCCCTCCAGGCTCCAGAGCAGGCTGCGCTTGAGTACGTCGCGCCCGATCAAAGCGATCAGGATGCTCAGTGAGCCGAAAAGGTAGTTGGCAGCAATCCCGGCCAAAAGCAGGGTGTTCACCGGAAGAGCGCCATGGCGGCGCCCGACCAGCAGCACCAGCAGGGTCACCAGTATCGCCCCAGCGAAGGCAAAGAGGGGGGTGGCTAAGACCCCGGGAAAGAGATAGACGATGTTCAGGGTCAGGGCCAAGCTGACAGCCGCGCTGGCCCCAGCGCTGGTCCCCACCACGAAGGGATCGGCCAAGGGGTTGCGGAAGATAGCTTGGCTGATGGTTCCGGCCAAAGCCAAGGCGGCTCCCACCAGGAAGGCGGTCAGCATCCGCGGCAGCCGAAGCTGCCAGACGATGCTGACATGGGTGGCCGGTGCTTGGCTCCAGCCGAGGGGTTGCTCCAAAGCCCGCCAAACCTCTGCTGGTGAGAGAGTAGCACCCCCCACCAGCAAGCCCCAGGCGAAGATGCCCAGGATGACGAAAGCGAGCAGACCCAGGACAGCCGGTCTGCTTACGGTGTGACGAACCACTCCGGGTGGAGGAAGCGGGCCAACTCGTCCAGTGCCTGGATAATGCGCGGCCCCGGCCGAAGGTAGACGTTGGGATCGGCAGCCTGCAGGATTCGGCCTGTAGTCACAGCGGTGATCTGCGACCAGCCCTCCCGTCCCTTCGGACCGATGCTGCCGGCCTGCGGCGGGTAGAGCATGACAATCGTCTGGGGGTCCTCAAAGAGAATATATTCAGTGGCCAGCGCTGGGTAGGCATCTTCGATCGAGGCGGCGATATTGGTACCGCCGGCCAAAGTCACCAAGTCGTCGCCGAAGGTTCCCCGCCCGAAAGTGTAGTAGGGTTCTTGCGGCCAGGTCTCCAAGTAGACGGTGGGCAACGTAGCGGTCGCAGTGGCGACTTTCTTCCGCAAGCTTCCGATCTTCTCTTCGATCCCAGCAACCAACTTGTCGGCTTGGGGGCGGGTACCGGTCAGGTCGCCCAGCTTGCGCAGGTCGACCAACACTTCAGGCACGGTCTGCGGGTTCAGGCCGAAGACCGGCACTCCTTGTTTCCGCAGGTTTTCAACCAGGGTCATCGGGTTGCCGAATACGGCCAGCACCAGATCCGGCTGAAGGGATAGGATCTTCTCCAGGCTGGGGTTATCCATCCCACCGGCTTTCTCAAGCTTGTTCACCTCAGGTGGGTAATCGTCTGCGGTGGTTGCAGCGACCAGGCAATCGAAGATCCCCAAGGCATAGACCATCTCGGTGGCCGAGGGGCCCAGCGAGACGATCCGTTGGGGGGGCTTGGCCAGGGTGACAAGGGTGCCCAAGGCGTCGGTGGCGGTATAGGTGAGGGGAGTGTTGGAGCTCGTTGTGCTGGGTTGGCTCGGGACGGCGGGGGCGCACCCTCCTACAAGAAGGCCGATCATGGCCAACAGTGCCAGGCCGAAGGCCAGGCGAGGTAAAAAGATAGACATGCTGCTTCTCCTTTCACACGAAGGAAAAATCCGCGGTTTTCGCGGGGAAAGCAGGTTTCCTGGCTCGGGGTCGTTGCCCGTTTCGCCTTCCCAGCTTGCGCCAGTGGCTTTGTGGGCTCATCCCTTACAGTGGCGGGACCGCGACGGTTTTTCACCGTCTTCCCTACTCTTTCCGAGGGCTAGTAAAGCAGCAAGGTGAGCCTTTGTCAAAGGAAGGCGCCGCCCTGACCGTTCTGGCGTCAGGCAAAAATGTCAGGAAGGCGAACCTGCGCGAGGGGAAGTGCGTCTAATCTTAAATGCCGGCGGACGTTGTGATTTTGACACGCTGCTGTAGGCTGTGATGTCCAAACACGGACAAAAGCGTATAATAACGTAGCATTGCGGAGGCTCATCCCGGGCTTGGCGTGGATGGACCGCGATTTATTGGTTCCGCAATGCAGTTTAAAAGAGACCAAGAAACTAAAACGGAGGTGTTGGACACACGATGAACACAGTTAAGAAAGCCTTGGGTCTGGGGCTCGCCTTGCTTCTGGCCTTGTCGCTGATGACCTTGCCCCCGCTGGGCGCCTCTCCGGCAGCGGCGGCGAACGAAGGTA
>JAPLHW010000231.1 GCA_026389425.1 Coprothermobacterota bacterium | reverse complement strand
GGTCCGCGTCGCCGGCTGAAAACCGCAGCCGCGCAGGAAATCGGGCAGCACCTCCGCCCCGGCGACCTCTTGCAGGGAGCGGATGCGGCTCTCTACCAAGGAGAGGAGGACGTGCTTCAGATCGATCAGGGTGCCGTCCTTGTCGAACACCACCGCGCGACAGGGAATCTTTGTTCCGTGAACAATGAGTGTTTTCATATTGCCGGTATTCTAGCAAACAAACCCAAAAAGATTTTTTCTCCAAACCCTTGTAAAAACGTGACACTTGCTGTTGAATCAACGTAGAAAGGATGGTGATCGCCTACTTGCAAACTGCATCAAACGAGCGGTTAGCGGAGCGGAAAAAAGCGATCCGGCGAAAGCCGGAAATAAGAACGGGAGGAACAAAAAAGTGAAGCAAAAAGGTTTTACCCTAATCGAGCTAATTATCGTGATCGCCATCATTGGCATCTTGGCGGCCATTGCCATCCCCAACTATATCGGCTTCCAAAATCGGGCGCGTAATTCCGAAACCACCAGCGCGGTCGGAGTAGTTCGAGTAGCGCTGGCAGCATACAGGGCGGAAAGCAACCCAACAGTAACCTATCCGCTGACCGCCGCTGGGAACACTTGGCCTGTCCTACTTGCTACACTTGGCAACTACCTTGACGCAGCAGATCAAGCTTCTCTCTCAACCGCCACAGGGACAGGTGGTTATGCATATACGGGATCTGCATCAACTTACCAACTCACAGTTCCAGCAAAAGGCGATAATCGCCTGATTGTAGCAACACCAACTGGGGTAACCGTACCGTAGGAATCGAACCAGCTGCTTTGAACGAAAGCAACCGCTGGCTACGCTCTGACAGCTAGCGGTCGGACGGTAACCTTCACTACTGCCGTTTCCGAATCGGCGGTGCGTGAGAATACCCAGCAGCTTTCAGAAACTCAGAGGGTTGCGGAACTCCGCAACCCTCTGTCTTTTCTTCCGACATATCCTTCACGATGACTCCTTTTCCTCCTACACTTAAACTATGCGACGAGTATCTAAGGCGAGTGGCTTCACCTTCATCGAATCCATCAGAGGGCTCACCATCATCAAGGTTCTTTCCTTGGTTACCATCCTGAACATACTCAACTCCCGGCTCACACCAACGGCGCTGACCTTGACCCGCGTCTCCCATCCCTGGTTATCCCGAAGATGACCCCAAACGATCCCTTCTTCTGGTTCAGCCTCGTTTTCCTCTTCCTCCTCGGCTTGATCCTTGGCTCCTTCCTGAACGTGGTCATCTACCGCCTGCCGCGCGAGCTGTCGCCGGCCAAAGGGCGCTCCTTCTGCCCCCATTGCCAGCGCACGCTGACCCCCCTGGAGCTGGTCCCCTTCTTCTCCTTCCTCGCCCTGCGCGGCCGCTGCCGCACCTGCAAGGCGCGCATCTCCCCTCGTTACCCGCTGGTAGAGCTGCTGGCCGGGGCGGGGCTGGTCCTCCTCTTCCTCCTCTACGGTTGGACCCTCCCCTTCGCCCAGTGGAGCCTCTTCTTCCTGATGCTGCTGCCGCTGTTCTTCATCGACCTGGACTTCCAACTGCTTCCCGACCTCATCACCCTGCCCGGCATTGCTGTGGGGCTCCTCTTCCAAGTCCTGCAGGGGAACTGGCTGTGGTCGCTGGTGGGGGCCGTGGCTTGCGGCGGGGTCTACTTCCTGATCACCCTCCTCTGGAAAGAGGGGATGGGCGGGGGAGACGTGAAGCTGGCCGCCATGATCGGCGCTTTCCTGGCTTACCCTTTGGCCATCATCTGGTTCGTGCTGGGGTTCGCGCTGGGGGCGATCGGCGGGCTGATCGGCATCGTCTTCTTCAAGCTGAAGGGGAAGAGCGCCATCCCCTTCGGCCCCTATATGGCCGTCGCCGCCTTGGTCACCCTCTTCTGGGGAAACGCCATCCTGGCCTGGTACCTCTCCTTAATGGGATTGTAAGCCGGAGCTATCGTCTGGCTGTTGAACAAGTTCAATTTACTATCGGCAGCCATAGTTTTCGTAGGGTGATGGGCGGCATTGGCTGGCGGGGTTGAGGTTCGAGTTTTCTAACATTCGGTTCGACGGTGACGCCTGCTGTCGCTACAATAACGGCTGGAGGTGTTGATATGAAGATAGAAATTCTTAGCTTCGGCCTACACAAAGAGGAATGCCTATATGTGGCAGAATGCCCTGAGGTTGGAACCGTTAGTCAGGGCTATTCAGCGGAGGAAGCTGTCGCCAATCTCAAAGAGGCAACGGAACTCTATCTTGAGGAATTCCCTCTGGTTCAAGTCACTCGACCTCTGTTGGCCCAAGTTGACAGTAACATACCGTCCGGTTCTTTGTCAATAACTGTGATTTCTCTCTGTAGCTCATGCCATTGCCCTTGTTGTTTTGTTGGTGAGTAAGATGCGCATCCGTAGGTTATCCGGGTTGCGGTAGCCATAGGCCATGCGCTTGATCACTTTGGTGCGGTTGTTCTTCCCCTCCAGGGGACCATTGGTGAAGGGGCAGTGAAAGTAGTTGAGGATCTCCTCGCCCCACTCGCGGAGGGTGGAAAGGAGGGGCTGGAAAGGCGCCAGGCCACACTGGCGAACCTTGGCAGCCCACAGCCGGATCTTCTGACGGGCTTGCTCCCAGCTTCCGCTTCGATACCACTGGCGCAACTCTTCCTTCAGTTCCCAGGCTGTCTGGAGATCTGGGGCCAGACGGAACAAGGCCCGCAGCTTGACCCAGTCGCCGGGACGAAGACGCTCCTGAGCCACCAGCAGCAGGTGACGGCCACGGAAGAGGCGGGTCGCTTTTGGAGATGCTCCCTCTTGCTGGAGGGTCACCCGCACTTGGCCGAGGGCATGGTGCGCCATCCGCAGGAAATGGAACTTGTCCACCACGACGCGAGCATAAGGCAGGCAGAGCTGCACGGCCTGGCGGAAGGGGTCGTGCATGTCCATGGTCACCACCCTGACCTGGTCGGGGTCCTCCAGCTTCTCCAGGTAAGCGCGCAAGGGGCCTCCGCCGTTCCCTGGAAGCAAGCCGAGGACGTTTCCAGCCAGCGGATCGTAGACCAAGGTCTCGTAGCAGCGCTTGGCCCGGGAGAACTCGTCCAGGGAGATCACCGGGGCGGCCCTGGGATGATCCCGCACATCCTCCCACTGCCGATAATAGGCATCATGGAAGGAGCGACGCACCAGGCTGGCGCTGACCCCTTCCTGGCGGGCGACCTGGCTGGCGGGTTGCTCGATGGCCCGCCGGGCGACATGTTCCCGCAGGCGGCAGGTGCTGCGGCGACGATGACCGAAGATCGGATCCGCTTCGGTGAAGACCTTGCCGCAGCGATGACAATGGAAGCGTCGCTTGAAGAGGATCAGGGTCAAGGGACGGTCCCAGATGCGACGGTCCTTCTTGCGTTGGGCAGTGGTGGCGTGAACGATCACCGCCGGCTTGCCGCAGACAGGACAGGAAGCGGTCTGGGTCCGGTAGCGGACGGTCACTTCCAGGCTGCCTCCTTCCAGGGAACGTTGA
>JAPLHW010000235.1 GCA_026389425.1 Coprothermobacterota bacterium | reverse complement strand
GCCCCTACTAGCCCCCGGCAGCGTGTCCTGATGATGAGCCATGCGTAGACGCGTCCTCCTCATTGTGCTGGATGGAGTGGGTATTGGTGCGCTTCCTGATGCCGGAGCCTATGGAGACGATGGGGCGAATACCTTGGCTCATGCCTTGCAAACAGCCGGTCACTATTCCTTGCCTTTCTTCACTATGTGTGGGCTGGGCCGGCTCCTACCGGACGGTATGCTGCCTTTCGTATCAGCGCCGCTGGCTTCCTGGGGGATATTGCAGGAAGTATCTGCCGGCAAGGATACCGTCGTCGGCCATTGGGAAATGATGGGAGTGCCTACACTGAATCCCTTTCCCACCTTTCCCCACGGTTTCCCGTCGGACTTGATTATGTCCTTCGAGCGCGCCATCGGCCGTAAGACCCTGGGGAACATCGTCGCCTCAGGCACCGAGATCATCGAGCAGCTCGGGGAGGAGCATCTTCGTACAGGCTTCCCCATTGTCTACACCTCAGCGGACTCGGTTTTTCAGATTGCTGCGCACGAGAAGATGGTCCCATTGGAGGAGCTTTACCGGTACTGCCGCCAAGCCAGAGCCTTGCTTACAGGTGAGCTTGCAGTGGCTCGTGTCATCGCACGGCCTTTTAACGGTGAGCCCGGTCATTTCGTACGCACGGCCGGCCGCCAGGACTACCCCTTGCCTCCTCCAGGAACCACCGTCCTGGACATCCTCACCGCTCATGGAATAGCGGTCACTGCCCTCGGGAAGATCGTGGACATCTTCGTCGGGCGCGGCATCACTCACTATAATCATACCCCTCACAACGCCGAGACGATGAAAGCCCTGGAAGGATGGCTGGCTGCTAAAGAACCCGGTTTTTGTTTCGTCAACTTCGGGGACTTCGACATGCTCTGGGGTCACCGCCGTCTCCCCCTTGAGTTCGTCCACAGCTTGGAGGAAGTCGATAAGGGCCTTAGCAACATCGCTCAACGCTTGAAAGAGGATGACCTGCTGATCATTACCGCTGACCACGGCAATGATCCGACTTTTCTTACGCATACCGATCACACCCGAGAGCAAGTCCCGGTCCTGGTCTATGCACCGGGTAAGTCTGGCCATTTCCTTGGAGTTCGACCTTCGCTGGCCGATGCGGGCGCTACCGTATTGGCCGCATTTCAGCTCCCCATCAGCATTCCCGGCCAGCCATTGATCTAGACAGCCCGCGGCAGCGTGTTTTGTTTGACAGAACCCAACTCTCTTCGCTAGAGTGGTTGGACTATGACGAAAAAGAACCCAGGTTTCGAGAAAGCCTGGAGAATGCTCTCTGTGGTTGGCCTTTCCGCTCTGCTCATCTTCTCGCTACAAGTGGCTCAAGGTGCGAGACGACCAGTGCAATCACAAGAACCTCGAAAGCCGGTAGTCACCGTGCAATCCGCCCAAACGAGTCACTCTTTCGCTGTCTCGGAAGCGACCACGGTCGGGGAAGCTTTGGGAGAACAAGGGATCCGCCTTGAGGGCAAGGACTATTTCAACGTTCCACTCGAGCGGCTCGTAGAAAACGATCTGACGATACGTTTGCACCATGTCAGCGGTGCAGGCCAGTTTAGCCTTCCCTCATCCGGAAGGGCCGCCAACCTATGAGATGGAAGCTACTGCCTATTGTCCATTGCCTGAGGAGACTGATGGCGATCCTTGGAGCACTTCCGTCGGGTTGAGGTCGGGTTATGGCATCGTAGCGGTTGACCCCCACGTGATCCCTTACTATACGCCACTATACATCGAGGGTTATGGCTACGCAGTAGCCGGAGATACTGGTGGAGCGATCCGCGGAGAGCGAATCGATGTCTTCTTTTACACGTATCAAGAAACAGTCTCCTTCGGCCGGCGGCCGATCAAGGTGTGGGTTCTCAAGTAGACAGCCCGCGTAGGGGCGGGTTTCAAACCCGTCCCCCACACAGCCTGCCTCCTCGGCCTCATAAGTCCCTGGGCCAAGTTTTCTTGATAGAGCGGTCCTCTCTTTCTACATGTTTTACTTACCTTCAAGCAGGTCCCCAGCGAGCCATTCTGGAGATCGGCGCTGGCCTCGGGCAGGCTACCCGTCCGCTTATCGGGACAGGCGCCGAAGTCACTGCCTTGTAGTTGGACCGCCGTTTCCTTCCCACTTTG
>JAPLHW010000219.1 GCA_026389425.1 Coprothermobacterota bacterium | reverse complement strand
GCCGAGCGCATCCGCCAACACCTGCTCCCCTCCGTGGTGATCTTACTGGAGGAAGACTCCTACTATCGAAACTTTCCCAACACCACTTTGGAGGAGCGGCGCACCTTCAACTATGACCACCCCGACGCCTTCGACCATGATCTTCTCCACACCCACCTGCAGGCCTTGCTGCGCGGCGAGGCGATCGAAAAGCCGACCTACTCCTTTATCAGCTACGAGCGCCTGCCTGATACGGTCCACCTGGAGGCAACCCCGGTGATCCTCCTGGAAGGGATCCTGATTCTGGTAGACCCCCGGCTGCGTGACTTGATGGGAATCAAGGTCTTCGTCGACAATGACCCCGATGTGCGCTTCATCCGCCGTCTTCGACGAGACGTAACGGAACGGGGGCGAACGATGGATTCGGTAGTCAATCAATACCTGGAAGTGGTTCGCCCAATGCACCTGCAATTCGTCGAGCCGAGCAAACGGTACGCTGACATCATCGTTCCGGGCGGCGGGCACAACGAGGTCGCAGTCGACCTGATCGTCTCCCGCTTGCGTGGCTAGATGAGACCTCCCCCCGAGCTGCAGATCCTCCTGTGGGTTCGCAAGGAGGAGGAGTTCTACACCCAAAACGTATTGGAAAGTTATGACGGGATGGTCCTGATCGCAGACTGTCGGCGTCTAGGCGAGGAAGTGGAGATGGTCTTGTCCTCCTCGTCGTCCTTCCGCGAGGAATTGCGTAAAGTTCTGGATGGGTTGGCAGAGGAGGTGGATTTGCGCTACCAGGAAATATCGGCTTGAATCCGTTCTTCCCTCATGCCTACTTTCAACGAGTCGAGGAGATCGAACCCGCCTTCCTTCACCGGCAGAAGTTGCAAGGGGTGATCGTGGATCTGGACAACACGCTAACTCCCCGTCATTGCGCAGTCTGCCCTCCCTCAGCCCGGGTCTGGTTAGACCGGCTGCGGGCCGAGGGATTCCGCCTCCTTTTACTCTCCAACGCCCCCTCTCGCCGTGTGCGACAGTTTGAAGAGCAGACAGGTGTTCCCTCCATCCCCTCCGCCATGAAACCCCTCTTCGGTGCGCACGGGCGCGCTATCCGGCGCCTGGGCCTCCCGCCCTCACGGGTGGCCGTCATCGGCGACCAGATTTACACCGACATCCTCGGAGGGAACCTGGCCGGAGCCTACACCATCCTCGTTGGGCCATTATCGAAGGGCACCGACCACTTATGGACCAAGCTGGTACGATGGGTGGAAAAGCCGGTACTGCACGCCTATTTCAAGCGCCATCCCTAACGGTATTTCCTCTCCGTGAAACACATTATCCACATTTTTATCCACACTATCCACAGGACATCTGTTAAGTCGAAGGACTCCCAGTTACTCCGGCTTTCCTTCACTTCGTACCAATGCCAGCAATCGAGGCGAAACAGTGGGAAAGTGGGTACGGCCTACATCCGATCGATGCAGGAGGGACGTGAGCATGGCCAAGAAGAGAGCTGACAGTGAGGAGGGGGAACGCCTGGAGGCATGTCTGCCCGGTTTCTCCTGGCAGCGGGAAGGGTGGAACGGTCTTCACCGTCGGCTGGCCTTGGTCCTGGAAGAGAATCAGGCACTGCAACAGCGGTTGGCCACCCTGGGGAAGGAAGTCCACCGAGAGGCCACCTTGAGCTCCTCCTTGAATTACCGCCTCTTTGAACTGGAGCAAGACATCGGGGTGCTGGAGAAGAATCTATCGGCCGCGCAAGCAGATGCTGGGGCTTGGCACAAGCGGGTGGAGTACCTGGAGAAGCTGCTGACCACATTGGCGCCCTTTGCCCCGCGCGAAGAGAGAGAGCGAATCGAGGAATCCTTGCGCCAAGAAATCTACTTCACCCAAAACACGAAAGACGAAGCGTCGCTTGCGTCTGAATAGCCTATTGGGTCAGGTTGGTCCGCACCCAAGCAAACCATCTTCTCCCACGACCGGACCTGCAACTGTTTTGACCCACAATTCCATCGGGAAAGCACGATCAGTACACAAAATGACAGCGAAAAAAATGCGGCCATAACGGTTGCTCCGTTTAGGTCGCGGCACTATCCGACGGCAGGCTTCCCTTGGTAAAATGGAAATATGAAGGAAAAAAGTCCTTCCAGCTCATCTTGTCAATATCGTCGCTGCCAGAATATCCAATGGGGTTTGCTTGTCCTCCTCGCCCTGGCGGCGCTGCTGGTGTGGGTCGCCATTCCACCAAGTGCGGTTCAAGCAGGGAAGATGGTTGTCGAGCTGTGGATCGGGCAGACTACCATCCAAGTGAACGGGCAAGCACAGACCATCGATACCGCTCCCTTCATCCTGGAAGGCCGCACGATGGTGCCGGTGCGCTTCCCCGCCGAGGGGCTGGGCGCCACAGTAGAGTGGTTCGCTGGGGAGAGAAAAGTGCAGGTGATCTTGGGAGGCCGCGTGGTGGATCTCTGGATCGACCAGAAAAATGCGTTAGTCGATGGCCTCCAGGTGCAATTGGATGTCCCCCCGATCATCGACGACTTTCGTGCCTTCGTCCCCTTGCGCTTCCTTGGAGAAGCCCTTGGGGCCAAAGTGGAATGGGATCCAGAGACCAGGAAGGTGACCCTCTCGGTCAGTGATGCTCCTTTGGGCTCGGTTTGGTCTCTTTTCCATCGCGACCTCCAGCGCAGCGGCCGTTCTCCATTCCCCGGGCCGGCCCAAGCCGTCTTTCGCTGGCAATTCAGCACCGGTGGGGCAATCGACTCGTCCCCTGTGCTGGCTCAAGACGGGACTCTCTACATCGGCTCGTCGGACGGCATACTCTACGCACTGGCCTCCGATGGGACGAAACGATGGGAATTCGCCACTGGGGGAGCGATTCACGCTTCACCGGCAATCGGGGGGAGTGGGACGATCTACCTCCCTTCCTCCGACGGTTTGCTCTACGCCATCTCGCCGAGCGGGAGTGAGGTCTGGCGGCGGAAGGTGACGGCTGGCCTCTCTTCTCCGCTGGCCGCCCCCGACGAAACGATCTACCTTGGCGCCACCAGTGGAAGCCTTCTTGCCCTGGCTCCCGACGGCAGTGAGCGCTGGACCTACAATGCCCAGGAGGGTCCGGTCGGTACGCCCGCTTTGGGTTCCGACGGGACCATCTACGTGGGAGCGCAACGGATGATGGTCGCTTTGGACCCCACAGGCAGCAAGATCTGGGAGTATCGAGCCGGGAGTATGATCACCGGCGGTCCCTCAGTCGCCCCCAATGGAACCCTCTACTTCGGCTGTGCTGACGGCTCAGTTTACGCCTTGCGGGGGAACGGCCAGTTGCTGTGGTCATTCCGGGTGGGCGGAGCGGTGCGATCCACGCCGGCCATCGGCACAGACGGAACTATCTACTTCGGGTCGGAGGACTTCCGTTTCTATGCCTTGCGTTCGGATGGACAGCAACGCTGGTTCTACCAAGCGGGCGGGGCGATCCACTCTTCACCGGCACTGGGAGCCGACGGCACGATCTACTTCGGCGCTAATGATCGCCGTCTGTACGCCCTAACAGTCGAGGGCGCCAAGCGCTTCGAGTTCAGGGTGGGATTAGCTATCCGCTCTTCCCCGGCCATCGGCAGCACAAAAACGCTTTACGTGGGCTCGGACGATGGCAAGCTCTACGCGGTTGGCCCCTGAGCGATGAGACCGGTTTTTTCGCGCTGGCTGATTGCCTTCCTGGTCGGTTTGGTTCTGGCGATCAGCCTCCTTGCGTACGGAGTTCAACTTGGCCAACCGGCCCGCGTTTACCGAAACGCCTCCATCCTCTGCTTAGGCTGCATCGGCATTGAGCCCTAGGCTGAACAGGACGTGCTGCCGCAAGCTGTCTAGCCACAAGCTGTCCGCAGCACGGGGACAGGCGCTCAAGGATAACCCTGCTCTCGGTCCCTCCCCCAGCCACAAGTGGCGACTTGCCAGCCAGTCCTTCTTCCTTCTGCCATCCCCTGCCCGGGCCTGAACTGCTACGCCTGCCCCCTGGCCATCTTCGCCTGTCCAATCGGCAGCCTGCAATACTTCGTCATCATCGGGCAGTTTCCCTTCTATTTGCTGGGCTTCCTCGCGCTCCTGGGGATCCTCTTCGGACGGGCAATCTGCGGGTGGGGGTGTCCCTTCGGCTTCCTGCAGGATCTGCTCTACCGCCTGCCGGTGGTGAAACGCCGGATCCTGCCAGCACAAGTCTCCCTACTCCCCTTCGTCGTGCTCTTGGGAGTCGTCCTGGTGATCCCCTATCTCACCAAGGAACCTTGGTTCTCCAAGCTCTGCCCAATGGGCACGCTGCAGGCGGGGATTCCCCTGGTTCTGCTTGATACCGGTTTGCGCGAGTTGGTGGGGACCCTCTATTGGGTGAAGATCGTCATCCTCGTTTTCTTCATCACCCTGGCCATCTTCGACTCCCGCCCATTCTGCCGTTCCGTTTGCCCGTTGGGGGCGATCTATGCCCTCTTCAATCGCCTCAGCCTGATCCAGGTGAAGAGCAGGGTGGGGTGTTCGGCCTGCGGGGACTGTTCCGAGACGAAGTCACTGGAGGCGCGCTGCCCGACCAAGCTGGAATTGCCCCGCCAGTTGAACAGCATCGGTTGCATCAAATGTGGGGAATGCGCGGCCTGCTCCGGGATTCGTTTGGGAGTGAGGCAGCCGCATTGACTTCAGGTCGAAGGCCCGCTAGATTGAGAGTGAGGGCTCGCTCGGCAAGGGGCTCGATGTCATGCAATCCGACCGGAGGTTACGAATGGAAATACCTATACGGAAGACCACCCCGAACTTCATCATCCTCATTTGTCTATTAGGCCTGGCCTCGTTCGCAGTGGCCCTTTACACGTCAGTGACCACATGGATCCCGCCCTTCGACTGGCACAATATGGCGATTGCCGTGTTCTCGGTGATCGGACTGGTGGGGTTGGTCGGTCTCTGGCGGATGCGCCGCTGGGGGCTGTGGCTCATCACCGGCCTAACTGTATTGATCGTGGCAGTCTCCCTGGCGGATGGCATCTTCACCTGGTATTCCACCATCCTACAGGCCATGCTGATCGTGGGAGGTTTCGCTTTCTACGAACAGATGAGCTAACCAGATTGGGGTCACATCTTCATATGTCATCAAATTGATGACATATGAAGATGTGACCCCTTATACCTGAAAATAGCCCGCGGCAGCGTGCTCTGCTATCCTATCCGCGATGGAAAGGGAGCAAGCCTTACTGCGGATCGATATGCTACGCCGGTTGATCGAACACCACCGTTGGCGCTATTACGTATTGGACGCTCCGGAGGTCTCCGACGCCCATTTCGACGGCCTCTTGCGCGAACTGCAGGGATTGGAAGCGGAGCACCCCGACCTCATCACCCCCAACTCCCCCACCCAGCGAGTGGGCGCACCGCCGGTGAAGGAGTTCGGCACGGTCCGTCATCGCATTCCCCTGCTCTCTTTGGATAACGCCTTCCACGCGGATGACCTTCGTGCTTTCGACAAGCGGGTGAAACGGATCCTGGGCGAGGTGCCCATGGAATACTCCTGTGAGCTGAAGTTCGACGGCCTGGCCGTATCCTTGCTTTACCGGCGAGGTCAATTCGCGCTGGGAGCCACGCGCGGCGACGGCCACGAAGGGGAGGACATCTCCACCAATCTGCGCACGCTCCGGTCGATCCCCCTTCAACTCCTCGTGGAGAACCCTCCGGAATTACTGGAGGTTCGCGGCGAAGTGATCATGACTTTCGCCGATTTCGAAGCCACGAACGAGGAACGGCAGGCGCGTAACGAAAGCCCCTTCGCCAACCCCCGCAACGCCGCGGCCGGCAGCGTGCGGCAACAGGATAGCAAGATCACCGCTGGGCGGAAACTAAGCTTCTACCCCTACGCTGTGGGTGAGGTCAGCGGTTTGCCTTTTCGCACCCACGATCAAGCCATGGCCTACATCCACACCTGCGGCTTCAAACAAACCCCAGCCTTTCGCCTGGCGCCCTCCATCGAGGAGGCCGTCGCTTTCTGCCTGGAGTGGCAGTCCAAACGGGGAGAGATCCCCTTCGGTGTGGACGGGGTCGTGGTAAAGGTCAATGATCTCTCCCTGCAGGAACAATTAGGTGCTACCACTCACAGCCCCCGTTGGGCCATAGCTTACAAATTCCCAGCCGTCGAGGAGATCACTCAGGTGCAGGAGATCACCGTCTATGTTGGCCGTACCGGGGTGCTCACCCCGGTAGCGGTGATGACTCCGGTGGAGGTGGATGGCTCCACCGTCTCTCATGCCTCACTGCACAATGAGGACGAGGTGCGGGGGAAGGATATCCGTGTCGGCGACTGGGTGATTCTGCACAAGGCCGGGGCAGTGATCCCGGAAATCCTTTCGGTCTTGGTAGAACGGCGAAACGGCCAGGAACGTCCTTTTCAGATGCCCGCCAACTGTCCCGTCTGCGGGGCGGAAGCGATGCGCTTGGAGGGGGAGGCGGCCACCCGTTGCACCAACATCTCCTGCCCGGCTCAAGTCAGCGAAAGGATCCTCCATTTCTGCGCGGTGATGGGCATGGAAGGGCTAGGCCCGGCCATCGTCGTGCAGCTCCACCGGACTGGCTTGGTGAAGGATGTAGCCGATGTCTACAGCCTCCGCCTGGAGCAGATGGTCGAGTTGGAGCGGATGGGACCCACCTTGGCCAAGAAGCTGTTGGAGCAGATTGAGGGCAGCAAGCGGCAGCCCTTGCGCCAACTGATCACTGCCTTCGGCATCCCTCAGGTGGGTTGGCACGTCGCCGACCTGTTGACCCAACGCTATCACGACATCGAGGACTTCTTCCGCGTCAGTGAGGATGAACTACAGGCGATCCACGGCATCGGCCCATCCATTGCCCTAAGCGTAGTGGTCTTCTTCCGGCAGGCGGAAACGCGACGGATCGTCGAGGAGTTGCGCAACATCGGTGTGCAGCTTCGGGACGAAGTTCCCATTCGAGAAAGCGAGACACTGCCCTGGTCAGGGAAAAGCTTCGTCTTCACCGGCGCCATGACTACCCTTCCCCGCGAGCAAGCCGAGGAGATGGTGCGTGCGCAGGGCGGGACGGCCGGTAGCTCGGTTTCCCGCAAGACAAGCTTTGTGGTGAGCGGTGAGAAACCCGGTAGCAAGGCTGAAAAAGCCCGCTCCCTGGGAGTGCCGATCCTTGATGAAGGACAGTTCCTGGAGATGCTGACGCGAGTTGACGAGAAGAAAGGGAACCACCATGCGTGATCTGTTCGACCTGTTGCGGGCCGGCTTGGCCCACCCCGAGGATTTAGCCCACTATGCCCGAATCTTCGAGCCCCGCCGCCTCTATTTGGAGAACAGCGTCCTCCTCCTGATCCTGGCGGCGGTTATCATCGCAGTGACCACAGCCGTAAGCGGCCTCTTCCAGCCACAGTTCCTGCTGATCCTCCCTCTGGCTTTCCTGCTGACGGGGTTGTGCGGTTTATTGGCCTTCGTCTGGGCGGTGAACTCGAAGGGGGAGGGAACGCTTTACCAGACCGTAATGGCCACGCCGGCTTCTCTCTTCTTCCCGACTCTGGTGACTATCGCCTTGCTCACAGTGAACCGCCTGATGATTCTTCCAACGATGGCCGATGGTCCCACTATCGTGTTCCAGTTGCTGGACGTGGTTTCCAGCTTGTTGGGACCGATCTTCGGCTGCTTTCTCTATGCTCAGTTGTTGCGCAGACTGCACAACCTGAAGGGCAAGCACGCGGTCGGAGCCAGCCTGGTGAGCCTCTTTGTGACCTTGGTGGTAGCCTATCTGCTGGGGAACCTGCTATGACCGTTGCCTTCTCTCTCCTGCCGGTTGCCGATGGTCCGCACTCTTCCGCCGATGCGATTCTCCATCCTGTCCCTCAAGCAGTAAACCGATGATCGTCACCCTCGAAGATGTGCGCCACATCGCCCGCCTGGCTCGCTTGGCTTTCGACGAGGAAGAGCTTCTGGCCATGCGCGGAGAGATGGAGGCGCTGCTCTCCCACTTCTCCCGTATCGATACGCTGGACACCTCTCTTGTCCCCCCCACGACCAGCGTCCTGCCCTTGGCGAACGTCCTGCGCGAGGATACCCCTCATTTGGGCTTGTCCCATGAGGATGCCCTTCAGAACGCGCCGGAACAGGAAGGTGGGTTCTTCCGCATCCGCACGTTCCTGGAAGATGCCTTCCCTCGAGTGCCTGCCCTCCAGGGAAGCGAAAGGATACCAGCGAAAACGTAAGATGATCAATCCCCTCTTGATGCAACCAGCGCACCGTGTCCTTCCTCTCCTCCGAGCCGGGGAGATCTCCTCTGTCGAGCTCGTGCGCGCCGCCCTCGACTGGATTGCCGAAGCCGACCCAGACCTCGGCGCCTTCCTCTATGTGGCGGAAGCGCGGGCCATGGCGCGGGCCATTTCCATCGACAAGGCGCGTCACCAGGGGGAAGAGGTCGGTCCGTTGGCTGGGCTGCCGGTCGCTCTTAAGGACAATATGTGCCAGCGTGACACCCCCACCACCTGTGGCTCGCGCATCCTGGAGGGTTTCCGCTCCCCCTACGATGCCACCGTCGTGCGCAAGCTGGAAGAAGCAGGCGCTGTGATCCTGGGGAAATGCAACATGGATGAGTTCGCCATGGGTTCCTCCACCGAGAATTCCGCCTTCCAGCAGACGCGCAACCCCTGGGATCTGGAACGCGTCCCTGGCGGCTCCTCAGGAGGATCCGCTGCCGCAGTGACAGCAGGCGAAGTGTACCTATCACTCGGCTCGGATACGGGCGGGTCCATTCGTCAGCCAGCCTCCTTCTGCGGCTTGCCGGGAATGAAACCGACCTATGGGCGGGTTTCCCGCTACGGCTTGGTGGCCTTTGCCTCTTCCTTGGACCAGATTGGCGCTTTTGCCCGCAACATCCCCGATCTGGCCCTGGCCATGCAGACCATCAGCGGCCACGACTCCCTCGATTCCACCTCCTTGCCGGAAGCAGTGCCCGATTACCTGGGAGCATTACAGCGTGAGCCCGGAGCACTGCGGGTGGGGGTGGCCAAAGACCAATTGGCCCTAGAAGGGTTATCCCCTTCCGTGCGCCAAATCTTCGAGGAGGCTATCGCCAAGCTGGCCGGCCTCGGCTTCTTGCTGGAAGAGGTCACCCTGCCGCATGCCTCCTACGGTCTGCCCACATACTACCTGATCGCCCCGGCGGAATGCTCGGCCAACCTGGCCCGCTTCGATGGCATCCGCTACGGCCTTCGGGAAGAGGGACGAGACCTGTTCGACCAGTATTGCCGGACCCGGCGCCAAGGCTTTGGCGCGGAAGTACGCCGTCGCATCATGGTCGGCACCTATGCGCTTTCGGCAGGTTATCGCGAGGCCTTCTATCTGAAAGCGCAGAAGGTTCGCACCCTGATCCGGCAAGACTTCACCGAGGCGTTCAAGCGCGTCGACCTGATCGCCCTGCCGACGACACCAACGGTCGCCTTCCGTTTCGGGGAGAGGACGGAGGATCCACTCTCGATGTACATGGCTGACCTCTTCACCATTCCGATCAGCCTGGCTGGGTTGCCTGCCCTTTCTCTACCGATCGACTGGATTCCTCCCGAGGAAGGGGAGGGACCTCCGATGCCGGTGGGGATGCAACTGGTGGGACCGGCCATGGCCGAGACACGGGTGTTGCAGGCGGCCTACTGTTACGAAAAAAGCAGCGGTCTGCATGACCTCATCCCCTCCTTCGTGAATGATCGTAAAGGCTTGCGCTTCGATCCGCAGCAATGCTCGCAGATATGGGGACAGATTTGAAATCTGGCCCCATATCTGCTGCGGGATTTCCTCATGCCTAAGCCGACCATCGGCCTCGAGGTTCATGTTCAACTGCGCACGGACTCCAAGATGTTCTGCGCTTGCCCGATGGAATTCGGGGCAGAGCCAAACACTCGCGTCTGCCCGGTCTGTCTGGCCCTGCCCGGCTCTCTCCCGGTGCTCAACCGGGTTGCTCTGGAGTCGACCATCGCCCTTGGGTTGGCTTTGCATTGCCACATCACCCCATTCTCCCAATTTCACCGCAAGAACTACTTCTACCCGGATCTGCCCAAGGGTTACCAGATCTCCCAATACGACCTGCCCCTGGCCAGCGACGGTTACCTGACGCTGCCGAAGGAAAGCATAGCGGCCTCGTTTAAGAAGGTTGGAATCATCCGCGTCCACATGGAAGAGGACACAGCCAAGTCGATCCACGGCGCCAGCCTGGCCCACAACGTAGGCTATGCTTTGCTCGACTTCAACCGTTCGGGCGTCCCCTTGTTGGAAGTGGTCTCCGCGCCTGACCTGGAGTCGCCCGAGGAAGCCTCCGCCTACCTGGTGGAACTGCGCGCCATCCTGCGCACCTTGGGCATCTCCAGCGGGAATATGGAGGAGGGCGCCCTGCGCTGCGACGTGAACATCTCCCTGGATCGAGGGACTCGCGCTGAAGTAAAGAACCTGAACTCCTTTCGCGCTGTGCGCAAAGCCCTGGAATACGAGTTCCAGCGGCAGTGCGAACGGGTCGAGCGCGGGGAAGCGGTGCTTCTGGAGACTCGTCATTGGGATGAAGCGAAGGGCGTCACCATCCCGGGGAGGAGCAAGGAAGAGGCGGAGGATTACCGCTATTTTCCAGAGCCCGACCTGCTCCCCCTGGAAATCGACGTACGCTGGGTGGAGCAGGTGCACCGCAGTCTCCCCGAGTTGCCGGAAGGACGCCGGGAACGGCTAGCAAGCCTCGGCCTGCACCCCTCTGAAGCCATCACTCTGGCTCACAACCCGGAGCTGGCCTGCTTCTTCGATGGCGCCCTGGAGGTCGGCGCCCCACCTAAGGAAACGGCCAACTGGCTATTGGGCGAGGTGCAGAGAATCCTCCATGCCGGCGGAAAGTCCCTGGAAGAGACCCCCCTCACCCCAGTCCGCTTGGCCGAACTCCTCCGGCTGATCCAACAGGGAGTCATCTCCTCCAAGGGCGGAAAAGCCTTACTGGAGGTGATGCTCACTTCCGATCGACCCCCCGCTGAGCTGGTGGAAGCGCTCGGTCTGGCCCAGGTCAGCGATCCCGTCCAGATCCGCCTGTGGGTACAGGAAGCGATCGCCGCCAACCCGAAGCAAAGCGAGCAGTACCGGCAGGGGAAGGAGGCTCTATTGGCCTTTTTCGCCGGCCAGGTGATGAAAAAGTCCTTCGGCAATGCCAACCCCGAGCTGCTCGACCGCATCCTGAAGGAGGAGCTGCAGGCGACCGCCTGATCGGTCTCCTGCTAGAAACGGACGCGATGATCGACGAGCCGGAGAACGAAGAACGCGCCTGGCTTCCTATCCTACGGCAGGTCGCCCGGCTCCCGGAAGAGCAGGTGGGAGACGGCTCCTGGCTGCGCCAGATCCTTCACCCCGCCCATCTTCCCCTCACCACGCGGCACAGCCTCTCCTACGCCAGGTTGGAAGGCGGCAAGCAAACCCGACCCCATTCCCTGGAGCAGTCCGAGACCTATTTTCTCTTGACAGGGAGAGGCCTCCTCCATGT
>JAPLHW010000033.1 GCA_026389425.1 Coprothermobacterota bacterium | reverse complement strand
CATCCGGGACCGGTTCGGGAAGGATGCAGATGCGGTTCTTGCTCGATACCCCGCCAATTCGACCGAAGAGGTCCAGCTTCGCTTGGAACGACTGATGACTGACTACGACTTTACTGACGCTGCGAAGTTTGTCGCTGGATCGATGGCAGACGTGAACCGGAATACATACCTCTACCGATTCTCCTATGTGATGCCCGGGCAGTCCTTGGGGGCATTCCATGGCAGCGAGCTCCTCTTTGTGTTCAGGCCGCCAACAGTAAAGCCGGATCCGGTGAGCAGCACGGTCTCTGATACGATGATGGATCTCTGGGTCCGGTTCGCAAAGACGGGGGATCCGAACGGCGGAATGAATGTACCCTGGCCTCAATACACCCGGGCGGGAGACCAGTATCTCGATATCGGGGATCTCCCGCGAGTGAAGAGCGGCTATTAAGAAAAGGGGACAGATTTATTTATCCGTAGATCGTTCCAACAGGGACAGTTGACTGGCGGCCCGTCCTAAGAGTAGCGAAGGATCGGATCTTGTGGGTGAAATCGAGAAGATCATGAAAAGACGAGAGAATCTCGAGGACCGGGAAGGCTGAGAAATATGGGAAAATAAATCTGTCCCCTTTTTCTCCTAGCTTGCGGCCCTCCAGGCTTGCATCGCTATAGCGTAGTCGTAACTAACGCCATGGTGGGCGGTACCGAGCAGCTCGATTCCATCTAATCGCGCCAGTTTCCGGATCGACGCCATTTGGACACGCGTGTTCATGTTGATGAAATTGATGAAGGGGACAACATGCCCTTTGACCAGACGCACGGTATCACCGGTAAAAAGCCATTTCTCGTTCACTCGATAGCTGGTTGACCCAGGAGTGTGCCCGGGCGTGGAAATAGCCTGCATGGTCAAGCCCGCTTCCGTCACAGTCTGGCCATCGGTCAGAAGCGAATAAGGCCGATCCAGCGGTTTGTTGAAGCGGCCCAACATGCGGCGGACCTTCCCGGTCACCAAAGGTTCCTCGCCTTGCCCCAAGTAAAGGCGGGCTTGGGGGAAGAGAGCCAGGCCGCCAGTGTGGTCATAGTCAGAATGAGTTAGGAATACGGCTCCAACCTGGGATGGTTCTATCCCCAAGGTCTCCAATTGGTCGCTCGCGTCCTGTTTGGAGGGGCCTGTATCCACGGCGACAACTCCTTCCGTTCCCTGAATCAAATAGAAGTTGACCATCTTGCCGGATACGATAAAAACCTCCGAAGTTACTTTCCCGGTCGGCGCAACGGAAAAAATGAGCATCTCTCTCCTTTTTGACCCTAAGGCCGCAGTTCTCCTCTCTACTCTACTCAGCCGAGTAAACTCACACAATGGGAATCAGCGCTTTAGGTAGTAACCCGCGGAGCTAGGTGTGTTTCTAATGCTGCTGAAAAGACTATAATCCCAGTCACTCCACACCGTCTGGAAAGGCCTGAAGCTTATGAACATGGATAGAGAAGGCGGAATGTCGATCGATTGGACAGTCATTCGGGAAGAGGCTGTTGCCCATTTGCAAGCATTGCTGCGCATCAACACCAGCAACCCGCCGGGAAACGAGCTGGCTGCCGCCGAATACCTGGCAGAGGTGTTGGCGCGAGAAGGGTTCCAACCAATCGTCCTGCAATCAGCCCCTGGACGTGGGAATGTCGTGGCTCGTTACCGCGGACAAGGAGCGAACAAGCCCCTGCTGCTTCTCTCTCACTTGGATGTGGTCCCCGCTGAAGGGGAACACTGGCGTTACGACCCCTTTGGTGGTGTCGTGGCCGAAGGGTGTATTTGGGGTCGGGGAACCCTGGACATGAAGGGCGCAGTGGTAATGCAACTGATGACTATGCTTCTTTTGAAACGCCTTGGCATACCTCTGGAAAGAGATGTGATCTTCGCAGCCACTGCCGATGAGGAAGCAGGCGGCTTGTATGGCGCGGGCTTCCTGATCGATCAGCATTTAGACTTGATCCAGGCTGAGTATGCACTCACCGAGTTCGGTGGCCTCCCCATCAGTCTGGGGAAGGGTCGCGTCTACGTGTGTCAAGTAGCTGAGAAGGGCCTGTGCTGGGTGCGAATGATTGCTCACGGCACACCCGGACACGCTTCCCGACCTCATCAGGATAATGCTGTGGTCAAACTCTCGCGCGGACTCACCCTCTTGAGTAAAAAGCCTCTCCCCTTCCATCGGACAGCCGCTGCCTCTGACATGATCAACGGGATCGGTTCAGCCCTGGGAGGCCTGGCCCAACTGGCCCTGCACCTGCTCCTCTTCCCGGCCATCAGCGAGTGGGCTCGCCGTCATTTATTGCGTGACCCCAGCATCTCCGAAACCATCTTCGCCATCCTGCATAACACCGTCTGCCCCACCGTATTGCGGGCCGGGGGAAAAACCAATGTGATCCCCTCCCAGGCCGAGGCAGAGTTGGACGGCCGCCTCCTCCCCGGACAAACGGTTGAGTCCTTCCTAGCTGAAATACGTGCTGTGGCGGGTCCTGGTTTCGAGTTCGAACCCATCCTCGTTTCCCCTCCGGTTGAGACCAGCAGCCGTACCCGCCTATTCCAATGCCTTGCGGAGGTCCTGATGCGCAACGATCCGGGTGCCAAAGTGGCTCCCATGATGCTGATCGGAGCGACCGATGCCAAGCACCTGGCACGAGTGGGAATCCCTTGTTACGGCTTCACCCCGATACAACTGCCGAAGGGGATGGACTTCTTAAGTCTGGTCCATGGACACGATGAGCGCATCCCTATCGAGGCTCTGCTCTTCGGCGTAAATACTTTGTACCAGGCAACTATGGCCTTTTGCATACAGGCCTAGCCAAATTATCGGTTTCTCTCTGCGGAAGTGGTCCTGACGAGCTCATCATCGAAAGGAAAATGGTGACCCCCCAATCGCTGCTTCCCCGCCTAAACTCCCTCAAACCTAGAACTGCAAGATGCGAAGGGCGTATTGCCCGTTGCCCTTCTCTTCAATATCCCACCGGGATTTCGCCAGTGCTGTCAGGAAACGCAGGTCATGGCTTACTAGCAACAACCCGCAGGGGCAGTCCCGTAGCGCATCCTCCAGGCATTCGATAGAGGGTAAGTCCATGTGATTGGTCGGCTCGTCCATGATGATCAGGTGCGGCATCTTGACGATGCCCAGTGCCAGGAGCAGCTTGCGCACCTCACCCGGGCTGGGGTCCTCGCTCTCCAGCAGGCGCGATGGTCGAGATCCCAGACGGCTCACGACCGAAAGCAATCTGCCCATTTCCTCGTGGCTCAACTGACGAACGCGTTCCAACAATTCCCGGGACTTTTCCCGATCAAACTCCTGAGGGATGTAAACGAGACGCTCGGCAGGGATGTTCACAACAGCGACCACTTGGCCGATCAAAGTGCTTTTGCCCCCTCCATTCGGACCAGTCAGGGCGATCCGCTCCTCCGGCCGCATCACCAGATCGGGGTAGACCAATCGGCGTCTCTCACCTAAGACCAATTCACCTGCTTTCAGGGAAAAAAGCCGATCCCGCTTGGACCGTTCTCCCGGCACCCAGATACCCAGTTGATATGTTCTTGTAACCGGTATGCCCTGCAATCGTTCTTCCGCCTGGTGCAGACGGCCGTCAAGCTGGCGAAGCAGTTTGCCTCCAACGGCATCCTTGCCTGTCAACCGCGCCATGTCGATCTTCTCTCGCGCGTCGCTGTCCTTGGGATCCAACCCGCGCTTGGAGACCCTGCTATCCGATTGCTGGGCGATCTCCCTTCTTTTCGTGGCAACTCGGCGCAAGCGCATCAACTCTGTCTTGGCCGTTTCACGTTCCCGCTGGGCGCTCGCCCGTTCGGAAGCCACCTGCGCGGACGCTGCGGTATACCCCCCGGGACGGATGATGACACTTGGTGGGTCGAGGAAAACGCATTGGCTGCACAAGCTGTCCAGCAGTTCTCGATCGTGGCTGATGAGGAGCCCGATCCCTCGGAAGCTTCGCAGCGATCGCTGGAGCATCTCGCGGGCTACCCGATCGAGGTGGTTGGTTGGCTCGTCGATTGCCAACAGATCCGGCTTCCGCCACAAGGCAGCAGCAATTTGGGCTCGTTTTCGCTCCCCGTGACTGAGCGTTTCCCAGCGTTCCAACCAGTCCTTTTCGACTCCTAAGTGTGCCTGGATCTTGAGCGCGTCGCCATCTTTCACTTTCAGCAATCCGTCCAATCCCTCGGGCAGCTCGTCGGTCCGCTGCTGGCAATAAACCGCTGACACGGCGATTTCCACGATCCCCTTCAGTGGCTTCAGTTCACCCGCTGCTAGTCGCAACAAGGTGGTCTTTCCCGCTCCGTTGGCGCCCACGATACCAGTCCACCCGGTCGCAAAATGGAGCGTAATGCTCTCAAAGAGCCAGCCGGACATTCTCTCGTAGGTAAACGAAACATCTCGAAATACAACCGCTTGAATCATCATCAAAGTCTCCCTAAAAAACGGAACAGCCACGAGTTGCCGTGACTGGATTACTCTCTGATTATTTGATGTTCGGAAGCGGCCCCAGGCCACGGAAACGACAAGAGCGATCCAATCATCCACCAGCAGACCCGAGGGTTCAACTGTCCTGGCAGCCAGCGCATGATTGGTATCCTTCTAGCTATCGCGTCACTTGGTCGCTCCTTTGTGCTCGCTTACCCCATCGTCCAAAGGGGGTCGGCGAACTCGTCTTTTTTCTTGAAGAGAAGCCAGTTGTCACCTTTGCCACGCTGCAGTTTGATCAAGGCAAACCCGCCGTGCAATCGTTCGCCATCCAGGACGAAATCCAGCACACCGGAGGCGATCCCCTGCCCCGGATCAACCAAAGGTTGAAAATGGCCACAATCCCAGATTTCCACTGTTCCTGCGCCGTAGTTTCCGGCCGGGATCACGCCTGTGAAATTAGCGTATTCCATGGGATGGTCTTCCACGTGCATGGCTAGCCGCTTGTCCTTCGGGTTCATGGAGGGACCTTTGGGGACCGCCCACGATGCCAGCGCACCGCCGATTTCGATCCGGAAGTCATAGTGCAGGTGGGACGCGTTGTGTTTCTGGACGACGTAGATTCCCTTCCAGGGAACGTTCTCTCCTCCGACCGGTTCCGGCGTTTGATCGAATTGTCGTTTTTCTCGATATTTTGCGAGGCTTTCCATCTTGCTCCGATCTTGATTCCGGTCTTCATTATAGGCTGTCAAAGTGTCTACGCAACTCCGAGAGGACCGGCAACCGGTTGCGATAGCTCCTTGAGCACACCAACCTGAAGCTCTCTTCGCCGGCCACATACATCACCGGAAATTTCACTCGGGCCATCTTCCACGCTTTGTGCTGAGGACCAAACCCGGCCTTCTTGGCTTGGCCATCTCAACGAAAGATATAGGAGAAGCGATCCCTCAAAGCAGGCACTGCAGGGTTGGCAGGAATTTACATTGAGGATTTCATCCAGCGAGGTTCACGCACCGCAAAACGCAGCAATGCCCAACTGACCGCTGCCATGATCGCAGCAAAGATAAACATCGACCGGTAACTCATGGCTCCAGCCAGGCAACCGCCGATCAAAGGTGCGACCGCCACGACTATTCCTGGAATGGTATTGGCCAAGCCGATGTAAGTGAAGCGGTTTTCCGCGTCCGTGAATTCGTAAACAATGGATCTGCCAGAGATCAAGGTTCCAGCGCTAACGGCTCCGCTCAAGAAAAAGATGGGGAAAAACCACCAAGGGCTTGGGGCAATAATTGCCAGAACGAGCGCCAGGGCGCTCAACAGCAAACAGATCTCCAGGCTTACTTTATGGCCCTTGCGGTCTCCCAGAAAGCCAAAAAACAGGTTCGCCAGGGCCAACCCAATCTGCAGGGCGATCATAAATCCGCTGGCTACCGCATCCGGCAGATTCCAGGTCTGCACACTGTAAACCACCAGAAAACCGGTTGCCATCCCGCTCAGCGAAAAGATGATCTGCGATAGCAGATACATGCGGAAGTTGCGATTTCTGCGCAGGACTTCCGGTAAGGAGCGCAAGTAATTCAGTTGCGAGACTACGGGTTTGCTGCTGTAGACGGCAGGTTCACGGGTAAGCGAGAGGAAAACCCAGGAGATGAATAGCAGCGCACCGGTAACCGCGAAGCAAAAGACATAACCCAGCGGGAAGGCAAATCTTCCGAGTACAAAGGGTACGGCCAGCGCTCCCAGGATGCCGGTCCCATTGCCGATAAAGGTGGAGATGCCATAGAACCGCCCGCGTTTTTCCACCGGGATAATCTTCGCGATCATATCCTCCCAGCCCACCGTGATTACACCTGCCCCAGCGTTGTGCCATGTGTACAACACAAAGAAGAGGACCAGGGTTAAGATCGGCTGGCTGATCGCCAGGAGAAAGGTCATCGGGGCGAGCAGAAAAATGGGCAGACGTTCCAGGAAAAAGCCGAGTGTCACCGGGAAGAACTTTTTCAGCGGTGCGCGCTCGACAACATTGGCCATAAATAGTTGTGGCAAGAGAACACCCGCCCAGCCAAGAAAAAAGATCATGCCAATCATCAAAGGGCTATCGGTAAAATGGCTCACAAATAAGGGGAGAATGATCTCGGAGGAAAAAAAGCTCATCCCAAACCAGAAACTGGCTCCATCCAGGGTATTGACCAGAAAATTCCAACGATAATTCCGCTCGATCTTCTGCTGAATAGTGGATTTGCTGGCAATGTCTTCCGTCAAAGGCTAGAAAACCTTTCTCTCTAAGATGGATCTATTTTGGCGCTTTCTCAGCGATCAGTAAGAAATCTTATACGATCGAACTCACGCCGGTCCACGATTGAAGATATGGGGCTAGATAGTCAAAGCTTCAAACGAGAGATCCGACTGGGTATGTTTTTTCCAGGAAGCGCTGGAAGATCCGGCAAATGGTGAGAGTGATCCAGAGTTGGGCGGTGCGGTTTCTCGCGGTCGACGTCTCTTTATGAATGTGGGAGTAAGACAGCTTCCACATACCGTCCGCCAACTGGTGGTCAACCAGCCACTGCAAAGCACACTGGATATCCGGGTCCTCTTTCGCCATGCCGATGCGCGAGAGGGAGTCGAGGGCTGAAACCAGGTTGTTCCACCAGAAGGGGAACTGGAAACGGATCCAGTTGTCCGAGTGACGGTACGAAGACCAGTTATCTTCCTGGAAAAACTTCGACTTCAGCAGGCGAGCCGCCTTCAGTGTCTCCGGAGCGTTTCGATAGGCAGGGTGGGCGGCGAAGGCGCGCAGCACCATCCCAGTGCCGGCGGCGGAAAAGGGTCGGCTGGGGTTGAAGACTCGCATCGTCTCCCGTGCGGGGTTGCTGGTGAGGTCGCAGAGCTCCTTCCAACTGAGAAGGGGAATCCCCAGGAAGCCCGGGCTGCCGATCACCCAGCCGCCATCCTCCTGGCGGACCCGCAGCAACCATTGCATCCCCCGCTCCACGCGCGGATCTTCGGCATACCCGGCCTGGATCAGCAGGGAGAGGATGGCCCCGGTGTAATAAGGGGCGTATTGGTTGGCCAAAATTCCGCGAATGTCCCCCTCTTCGGTTTGGCAGGAAAAGAGGAACTCAGCTGCCTTGCCCAAAGCCGGATGCCTGCGGTCGAACTGGTATTGCTGGACTAAAACGCGGAACTGCCGCCAGGTCTCCACCAGTGAACCCTTGACGCCGATGGCAGCCTTGGCTCCCTTCCAGGATCCGTTATCCTGCTGGTGACGCAGCAGGCATTGAACCTCGGGTAGCTCCCACACCGTTTCCAAGGGCGGCACTGTTTCCCCGACCAGGTCGCGCCTTGCAAAATAGGCCACAGCAGGCTCCCCCGAAGCGAGCAGGAGAGGAAGGGGATCTATTCGGAAGACCGTCGCCCAATCACTCATGACTATTGCCTCCTTGACTCCAGAACCCTCCCTCCAACAAGCGGCCCTTTCCTCCTTCACTCCTTCTCGAAGCCGAAGTCCTGGAACTTCAGGGTGCGGCAATTCTCCCCGACCGTGCGGATCAGGTTGTCGTCCGCTCCTTCCGGTAGACAAGCCTGGATCTCTACAGTGATCTCCACATCGGCCCCCGGTTGGCGGACCAAGTGCTGCACCACTTCCTGGGCGATGTCCCCAGCGTCGCGGGAGATGCGCGTTGGGTCTAAACGCACGGTGGCGTGGAAACGCTTGAGCTTGGCCGGCACGGGAGGCTCCAGCGGAATCGTAACAGGTGAAGGTTTTTCGCCCCCCTCATCAGCCTCTGTCCCGCCCGGCACTGACCCGCCAAAAGGAGGCAAGGGGGGCGTCCTCACAGCGGTTAAGTCGGCCTCCATCTGCTTTTCCGCTACCTCTGGTTTCACTATCAAGCTGTCCCCAGTCAAGATGAAGGAACTGCCGGCTCCTGCCCGCAGGCCATTGTAGCGACAAGCCTTCTCATCCCAGCCTTCCGCCATGGCGAACCCTTCCGTGCGCCACAGCATCAGCTTCACCCCGTCCTCGACGGCTTTCCGCAGCACGTTTTCGTCCTTCAGGCGCGGCAGGTAAAGGTATTTGGCGAAGTCTTCGACCAGGGTGCGGAAGCGGACATGATCTCCCCGCCAAAGGGGGATTTTATCCAGCCACATGCGCAAGGTGTTTCCGCCGAGGGCGAGGCAAAGATTGTCCTCCCCCTTCAGCTTGCGTGAAGCCCGCGCAGCCAGGCCCTCCTGACCCACCAAGCGCGACTCGCTCCAGCCAGCCACCCCGTTCGCCTGTGCCTGGGTTGGGATCAGCAGGCATGAGAAGGTCTCCGGGATGCGCGACTTGACGGTTTCCCCGGCACTTTTAGCCTTGGTCACGGCCTGTTTGTATTGGAGGGGATCCAAATTCAGCACCTCATGGTCACGCTGGATAGAGTCCCAGGCCAGAGAAACCCGAATGGCTTGCTCCAGCTCGCTCAGGCGCGACTTGTCGGCCGCAAGGAATACCAATGTGTTGCGAAATTGGCGAGGGCTGGAACCTCGCGTCTCCAGAATCCTCCGGGCTTCTTCCCGGGCCGGGCTCGATTCGTCCCGAGCAATGTGTGGAAAGGAAGGCCCGAGGATGATCAGCCTGGCTTCCAGCTCATCCGGGACGTCGGCAGAGGATGCGCAGGCGTGAACCTTGGCGAAATCGCCCCGCGTCTTGACCTCTTCTCGCAGCATCATTTCAATTGCACCTTGCACGTCATCATCGCCAAGTTGGGCGGCCCGGTCATCGGCCAGGCGAGAGACAGTCGGTTGGGTGCTGTACCAATAGCGTTTGCCGTCCTGATAGAGGTAAGTGGCACGGTCAGTCAAACGGCGCATGGCGTCGCCGAAGGTGGCTGCCGCCTCGCCCGGTTGCACGCAGCCCAGCTTCACCTGGCGCTCATCGATTCCCTTGTTGGCCGCCTGCTGGGTAGGGGCAGAACCGATATAGATGGTGCGGGCCACCCGGCGGGTTGCCGAGTAACGCCCCAGGTTGGGATTCTCCTGATCCAGAGCAAGCGGTAGGGAGCGCTCACCGTCCACATCCTTGGCGATCACCGGCGGCCACTGTTCCTCAAGGTAGCGGGTCAACTCGAACTGTACTCTTGAATCAGCGATGGGAATGTTGGCCGGCAGAATCAGCAAGCTGTTGTCCTGGTTCTCCCAGAGACTGTGGATGACGGCCGCCATCAGACGCAAGACACCGCGCGTGCGCTGGAACTTGTCCAGGGTCGACCAATCGTTGTACAAGCGGTCAAACAGTTCGGGGTGGATCGGATAGGCAGCCTCCAGCCTCCTGGTATAGGCCCCTTCGCGGCACTCCGGCGGAAACTCGGCTGTCTGGCTGGCGTACATGTCGGAGAACTGACGGATCACCGCGTCACGCTGTATGAATAGGGAATTATCGGTAATGGGCTGGAAGAGGCGGCGCCGGACGATCTCGAAGCCCTCGTCCGGGCTGGCCGGTCGCCAAGATGACTCCACCCTCCCCACTGCATTCTTCAGGCCGTCAAGCGCAGCGCGTCCCTGGGTTCCTCCGATCTCGTTGTTTGATGCCGGGATAGCGACCACCAGCATGGTGCGCTGGGCCGCCTTGGCGGCTTCGCTGAGGGCTTGGGCGAAAGTGAACTGGGTGCCGAAGGTTCCGGCGGGGAGGCGTACATCATCATGCAGTTGACGAGCGTAGGCCACCCATTCATCCACCAGAATCAAACAGGGTGCATAGCGGTTGAAGAGCTGGCGCAAGGCGTCTCCAGGATTGGTGGCGTGGCGGTCGGCCTGCTCCACCATCTCGTATCCTTCCTTGCCCCCCAGTTGCCAGGCCAGCTCGCCCCAAAGGGTGCGGACCTCGGTCCCGTCCGGCTTGAAGACGATCGTGCCGGGGTCGATCTTGGTCCCTACCAGGACTGCCCGGCGCACGTCGGAGGCAACTCCCGCTCCGGACAGGGTCAACAGCGAATCCACTCCCGGCAGACTAGTGGCCGAGGTCCCCGAAAAGAGGTGATAGAGGGCCAGCATGCTGTGCGTCTTTCCCCCGCCGAAGTTAGTCTGCAGCTCTACTACCGGGTCTCCCCCGGTCCCTGCCAGGCGGAGGATAGCCCCTATCAACAGTTGGCGCAGTCCTTCGGTCAGGAAAGTGCGGCGAAAGAACTCCACTGGGTCGCGGTATACATCGGCCCCTTCTTTCATGTACACCTGCCACAGGTCGGCGGCGAACTCGGCTAACTGGTAGTGTCCGCTGGAGACGTCCGGGTGGGGGGTGACGATCTCGCGCCAGGGTCGCAATCCTGCTGCCGGCTTTCCCTCCACCGGGGCATAGGCAGCCTTGCGCCTCTCCCCCCGCTCCTGCTCGCTGAAACG
>JAPLHW010000138.1 GCA_026389425.1 Coprothermobacterota bacterium | reverse complement strand
CGCAGCATCACCCGATTCACCTGGCGTATCGCCTCCAGCGTCAGTCCAGGCTCCGGCAGAACGGCCAACGCCGACCCACCCCCGGAGAGGAGGACGAGTAATAGGTCTCCCTCGGTAAGGCCGGCGCAGAATTGGAACAAGGCTTCACCGGCTTTCAGGCTATCCTCACCCGGCTCCGGGTGCGAGCCCGACATGCTGCGGAGGGGCCAAGGAAGAGCTTCGAGACGAGGTGAGACGACCAAGCCCCCGTGGATCAGATCCCCCAACAGTTCCACTGCAGCCTGTGCCATCGGCACGGCTGCCTTCCCCAAGGCAACCAGCCACAGGCAGCGGCCCTCCAAACGGCAGGGAGCCAGCCCTTTGACCAATAGCCACTCCCCCTCTCGGACGACATTTCGGTGAATCAAGCGTGCTGGGTCAACCGCTTTCACCATCTCCCGGAAACACTCCTCCAATATCAAACGCGGTGTACCCTTCATCGCCTCATTCTAACGGATCCGCCAATTTGGTTGACAATCTGCACGGGATGGCCTTCCCTATATCTCCCTGAAGCGCCCTTCGCTGAAGGATCTGGCCTTGAGTCTAGAACCAAGACAAACTGCCAGATGCTTCGCTGGGCTCAGCATGACACCCCCTTTTGTCATCCTGAAGCGCCCTTCGCTGAAGGATCTGGCCTTGAGTCTAGAAACAAGACGAAAGGAGAGGTCCTGCGCTTCGCTCAGATGGACAAAAAGGGCGCGCAGGGTGACGGGTATGACGGGTATGACGCCTTTTTCTTATAGTTATTCATACGCTCTTCTCCTCTTTCCCCTCTGTGTATACAGAACTATGGGAAATAGCCGTCATAAAATGCTCGACCCGTCATAAACCAACTCCAGGAGCGGCGTAGAGGAGTTTCCACAGCCGTCATAAGCCGTCATAGCTGTCATCCTTCCATGAAACCGAGCTTCCCGCGGATCTCCGGCTTGGCATTAGTGGCGAAGAAGAGCTTGCACTGAGGCTGAAAGTCGAACTCTTCGGCGAAGAGGAAGCGAGCTCGTATATCGCCGCTTTGGCAGTAGCCGGCGATGCGCTGGAGGAAGCCGCAGAGCTCCGGGCAATAAATAAATCTGTCCCCTTTTCCCTTGTAAGGAAGGTTTCGCCTACTCGCGAGCGACGAGAAACCGGAGGGTGCCGATCCCCTCGATCCCTGCCTCTACCTGATCACCTGCTTCCAGCGGGCCAACACCCTCGGGCGTACCGGTGGCGATCACATCCATTGGCTCCAATGTCATCACGTGGGAGATAGCGATTAGCAGTCGCGGCACGCTGAAGACCATGTCCGCCGTGCTTCCCGTTTGACGCAATTGGTTGTTGACAGTAAGCCAAATGGCCAAGCAGCGCGGATCCAGCTCCTCTGCCGGGGTCAAGCAGGGGCCGAAAGGGGCAAAGGTGTCAAATCCCTTGGCTACGGTCCAGGGCATCCCCTCCCGCCGAGCCTCGGCCTGTAGATCCCGTGCCGTCACGTCTACGATCACGCTATACCCGAGAATGGCCGACCACGCTTCCTCCTCGTCAGACAACCTGTGACAGCGACGCCCGATCACCACCGCCAGCTCCACTTCATGTTCCACCTTGCCGGAACAGGTGGGCAGGATCATCGTCCCTCCGTCCTCCAATAGAGACGAGGGAGGCTTCAGGAAGAACTGCGGTTCGCTGGGCACCGTGCCGCCCATCTCCGCCACGTGGGCGCGGTAATTCTTGGCTACTGCCAGCACCTTGCTTGGTATGAACTCTTCGGAGAATCCCAACAGTTTCATCGCTTCACTGCCCCCTCTTTTCCCCGGCTCTCCACCAGCAGCCGCTCCAGGTCGCGTACCGGTAACGGCAACTGGTAGTAGAAGCCCTGACCCATCTCGCATCCGAGCAAGTTCAGCGTCTCAAGCTGCTCCTTGGTTTCCAGGCCTTTCGCGATCACACATAGCTGGTGCTGACGAGCGGTGGCCAAGATCAGCTTCACCTGTTCCAGCGCAGCCTTTTTCCGGTCCATGTTCTGCACCAGGCCGACATCCAATTTGATCATATCCATCGGCATCTCCCCTATCGCCTCGCCCAATTGGCCAGCAGCGTTGTCCAGACAAGTGCGGATGCTGTGCTGTTGAAGCTCGGCAAGGATGCTGCGCCCGCGAGCTGGGTTTGCCACGAGCGTGCTTTCTTTGATCTCCAGGATGAGCAGCTCACGGGGGAGGGTGAACTCACGCAGCAATCGCTCGATCATCCCGACCAAGCCCGGGTCGAGAAATTGCAGTGGGGCTAGATTCACTCCGATAGGCAATTGCGGGTAGCGGAGGCGCTGCCAGTCCCGCATCTGCTGGAGGACTTTGCGCAGGACCCATTCCCCCACCCGCAGGATGAAGCCGCTCCGTTCCAGCGCTGGAATGAATTGGATCGGCATAACCAGCCCGAAGCGTGGGTTCTTCCAACGCAAAAGAGCTTCCAGGCTGGTCATCCGTCCGTCGGCCAGACGGAAGATGGGTTGATAGTGCAGCAGGAATTCCTCGTTCTGGAGCGCCTCGATCATCCGCTCCTCCAGGGCCAGGTGCTCGGCCGGGGTCCCTTCTTCCGACCTCTCCACAGTCTCTGCCGGCCGTTCCGGGTAGAGGAAATGAAGGATCACCACATCGGCCCCCTCTTCGTCGCGCAAGGTCACGCTGTGCAGGAAAGCCGGCAAGGATGAGCCGTCCTTTCGGCGGTAGACCACCAGGCCATCGGCGCCTTCCTCCCCCAGTTGGCTGGCCGGCTTGCCCAGGATCTCCTCCGAACTGTACCCATACCGGCGGCGAAAAGCTGTGTTGGCAAAGAGGATCGTCCCAGCCAGGTCGGTGAGAAAGACGGCGTTCTGGGTGCGCAGCAGGGCGCGAGCCAGGAGTTGAGCCTGCGCTTCGACGCCACCGGCGTGAAGGGTTGCCTCCAAACGCTCAGGCAATAGTTTCAGATACTCGCCGGACTTGTCCTTTACCAGGTAGTCTTGCGCGCCTGCTTTCATCGCCCGAATCGCCGTCTCTTCATCGCCCACGCCAGTGATGACGATCACCGGGGCGCGCATAGCGAAACGGAATAGATCGAAGGCCGTGCCATCCCCAAGCAAGTAATCCGCCACTACCACGTCGTAATCATGTGCCAGCAGACGGGCCTTGGCTTCTGCCGTGGAGGAGGCAAAAGTCACCTCGTGAGGAAAGCCTCTTTCCTCCAACGCGCGGCGGATCGCCATTTGGTCGATGGGGTTGTCTTCCACCACCAATACCTTGGCTTGCATTTTTTTCACGGAGAAGGGATCACTTCGCTTGTTCGTTCCATTCGGTCAGTGAATCATAGCCGTTTATAGGGCACCAGCCAAGCAAAGAAGGGTAAGAGAAGATAGGTGCCGTTCTTCTCCCCTCCGCTTTGCCCCCCTTGTACTGGATCCTTTCCTAGGAGCGAATCATCACCAAAAGCATCTTGAAGGGCTCCAGGGTTCGCAGGGCGTGGGGCTCTCCAGCCGGGAGGATCAATGCTTCTTCTTTACCAATCACTTGGCTTTTCCCCGAGATGGTGATCTCTGCGCTCCCCAGCAATGCGTAAACAAGGGCGTCGAAGGGGGCAGTGTGCTCGCTCAGACCTTGACCACGGTCGAAAGCGAAAAGGGTCACTGTCCCGGTGGGACGATTCACCAAGGTTCGGCTCACCACCGCCCCATCCTGAATGGCCACGAATTCCGCCAGGAGACGAGCGGATCGAGTCAACTCCTGCGCAGCATGCTCTTCCATTATCAACCTCTCTCTGCTTGACAGCCCGCGGTTAGACAGCCTGCGGCAGCGTGTCTAGTCATGAACTTTGATCACCTCACCCCCAGTCATCTGTGTCAGCTCAGGGGCCGTCACGCGAAAAACCTCACAAGGGGTGCCTGCTGCGGCCCAGGCCTCCTCGTACTGGAAAAGGTCACTATCAATGAAGGTGCGAGGGGTAACCCTGTGCGCCAGCGGGGGAACACCGCCAATCACGAAACCGCTTTGTTCACGCACGAACTCGGCGTCGGCCTTGGCGATCGGTTCTTCCACCAACTCGGCGATGATACGCTCGTTTACCCGGTTGGAGCCGCTGGCGATGACCAGGATGGGCCGGCCGCTGGCTGTCCCCTTGAAGAGGATGCTCTTGACGATCTGGCCGACGCTGCAGCCGATGGTCTGCGCCGCTTCCTGGGCAGTGCGGGTGGTCTGGGGCATGTGGATCACTTGGGTGGTAAAACCAAACGCGCGCAAGGCTTCCTGAACTCTTTGTGCACCGGTGCTTAATGTCTCAAACATGACTGGAAGCTCCCTGTCAAGATAAGATCGTTGACTCATCGCCGGGGAAAAACTCCCGCCGTAGGATCGAGTACAGCTTCAAATCGCGGAAAGCGCCTTTCTCATAGAGCTGTTCGCGGATGATGCCTTCAAAAGTCATCCCTACTTTCTCCATCACCCGTGCCGAGGCGTGATTGGCCAGGTAGCAGCGAGCCTGAATGCGATTCAATTGCATCCGCTCGAAGCCGAAGCGCAGCACTTCCCGCACCGCTTCGCTCATCAGGCCGCGCCCCCACCACCGGCGCCCCAAGGCAAAACCGATCTCAGCCCGGGCATGCGGAGGAAGCCAGTCAACGAAACCAACGGTGCCGATGAGCCGGCCGCTCTCCCGCAACACCATCCCCCAGGAGCTGACCTCTTTCTTTCGGTATTGCTCCTCAGTGTACTGCAGGAAGGCCAGCGAATCAGCCAGGGAGCAGTGCGTTTCCCAAACAACGTAACGCGTCACTTCCGGGTCCGAGGCATAGGAGAAAAGATCCTCAGCATCCCCTACCCCCATTCGTCGCAATAACAATCGTTCCGTCTGGAGAGGAGGGAGGTCGCCGAAAATCTCAAGAAGCGGGATATCCCAAGGCAGTTCAGAGGAAACGCTCAAAGCGCTCCTTGCTCACCTTACAGATCGGGCAAATCCCTGGTGGCTCCTCCCGGGCACAGAGGTAACCGCATACCTTGCAACGCCAGACGGGGTAGGAGAGTTGTTGCGGTAAAGGAATCTGATTGGGTTTCTGTGAATCGGCACGCTCTTTGTTTGGAGTCCTCCGCTCGGGGATGGAGTGGGTCTCTTTGTTTCCTTTCGCCGTTGCCTCATCCACATAGAGACAGCAGAAACACATTCCGAACTCCTCTAAGTCGGGGTCGCGGTAGTCGCAAGGACAGATGATGTCCAGGTCATCCTCTCTTTCGCCCTCAGCCAGGCGGCAGGGGCAGGTGGGGTACCCGTAGCGCTTCTCGTTGATCAGAAGGCTGTGGACCAAGGCCTTTGTGAACTCGGCATCGGGGTTCAGATGATAACCAGCGGATTCCGCCTCCGACTGTAAACGCTGGTAAAGACGATCGACGGCAGGTGGGGAGATCTCAATCGGTGGTAACATGCCATTACCATCAGCCTGCGGCAGCTTGATAGCCTGCGGCAGCATGTCCTGGCTCATAGTTTGAGGATCTCCTGCACTTTAGCTGGATCAAAGCCGACGATCACCGCTTGGCCATCGTTTACCACCATTGTTGGGAAAGAGAGGCCGGGGTTGTACACCAGCACTTCCTCACGAGCTTTGGCGCGGTCAGCGCGCGTCTGCTGGTCGACATCGAGATAGTCGTAGGCCACTCCTTGCTCGTTTAAGAAAATCTTCAGTTTGCGGCACCAGATACAGGTGCTTAGAGTGTACAAAAAAACCTTGCCCTTTTCAGCTCCATCCACGTGCTGGCTCTTCATTGCCGTCACCTCTTCTTTTCCTGGAGGTCGACGCCTCCTTGTATTGAACATTCTAACCTTTTCGGCAGGGGTGCGAGAATGATTTCTGAAACCTCGCATCACTTCCTGCTTGGCACAGAATGATAGGATTGGGTTAGAATGAGGTGGGGTCAGTCTATCAGGCTGACTACCACAAGTACGGAGGTTTTCGATGCCAGTCTTGAGTTTAGTTTGGGGGATCCTCTCCCTGATCGGGATGTTTATCGGGATGATCCCTTTGTTGGGGTGGTATAATTGGATCAATATCCCCTTCGCCGTGATCGGCTTGATTATCAGCATCGTCGCCGTCTCCACGGGGATCCCCGATCGGCGT
>JAPLHW010000169.1 GCA_026389425.1 Coprothermobacterota bacterium | reverse complement strand
GGCCCACATGATCAACAACTGGGGGATCTGCAACAAGCAGGAGGAAGTGAAGCAACCCACCGGGTTGATCCCATGCTTCTTGTAGAGCTGGGACATGGCCTTGTTCAACTGGTCGGGGTCGCCCTTGAACCGCTTCTGGATCTCTTGCATCTCCGGGGTCATAGATTGCATCTTGCGGCTGCTCATGAGCGACTGCTGCTGCGGCCAGTAGAGGATCGCCTTCAGTACCAGGGTGAGCAGGATGATCGCCACGCCGTAGTTGGGAATGAGAGAGAAGAAGAAATCAAGCGTCTGGGTGAGAATGTTTTGCAAAAAGTCCAAACTCGAACTCCTTTCTTAAGGCACCGGGTCGAAACCGCCCGAGTGCAGGGGGTTGCAACGTAAAAAGCGCTTGAGGGCAAGCCAGACTCCCTTGCCGGCGCCATAGCGCTCGATCGCCTCCAGTGCATATTGTGAACAGGTGGGAATGTAGCGGCAGGAGGGCGGGGTGTAAGGGGAGATCCCCTTGCGGTAGAAGAGGATCAGGAAGAGGAAGAGCTTTTTAAACATGAGGCAGGACCGAGGCCTCCTCCAAAGAACGGCGAAGGGCCTGCTCCAGCACAGGCTGGGTCTCCCGAGCGGCTTCCTTGCGAGCCAGCACAACCAGCAGACAATCGGCCCGCAGCTGGGGGCGGAGATGCCGATAGGCTTCACGGAAACAGCGTTTTAAGCGGTTGCGGTCGACTGAGTGGGCCACACTGCGCTTTTTCACCACAATACCGAGTTTCCTCCCATCGCCTGATTTCAGGCAGAACAGCAGGAAATAAGGTGAAAGGTAGCTTCTCCCCTGACGAAAAACCCGGTTGAATTCCGGGGACAGCAAGCGTCCCTCCCGCGGCAGCGGGAAACGCTGGGGCTCATCGCCCGCTTCAGGCAATGGCGATCTGGTGGCGGCCGCGAGCCCTCCTCCGGCTCAGCACCTTGCGGCCTCCCCTGGTCTGCATGCGCATACGGAAGCCATGCACTCTGTATCGGTAGCGCACGTGGGGTTGAAACGTTCTCTTCATTCGGTTGCCTCTATCCTTAAGGATGAAGGGTGCTGGGTAAAAACCCCCAGGGGGCCCCCCCTTGTGTTCTGCTCGCTTTCTCCGTTTTTCATCAGCGTCCTAAGGGCTGAGCCGATAGGAATCGCTGAGTTATTATAAAGAAAGGGGGGCAGGGGGTCAACCACGGGGAGTCGCGCTATAATCGCGAGGTGGCACCGATGGAGAGCGCCGTCTACACGCGCCGGTTGGCGAAGTCCTTCCGAGGCAGGAAAGCCTTGGAGGACATCGACTTGGTAGTGGAGGGCGGGGAGTTGGCTTGTCTCTATGGTCCTCCGGAAGCGGGGAAGAGTACATTGCTGCGAATCTTGGCCGGGGAGGTGCGCCCGAGCGGGGGGGAAGCTAGGGTCCTGGGTAAGGATCCGTTTCGCTCGCGCTCCTCCCTCCTGCACCAAGTCGGCTTCCTGCCAGCCCATCCAGTTTTTTACGACTGGATGCGCATCAACGGTTACCTGGCCTTCCTGGCTCGCGCCGGCGGTTTGGGCGGGTCGCGCCTGGCCAGGAGAACGGGTGAGGTTTTGGAACGGGTCGGTTTGAACGAGGAGAGAGCGCGCGTCGGTGACCTGACCGAAGAGGGTCGCTGTCGGCTCGGTTTGGCCCAAGCCCTCCTCCTCGGTCCCCCACTGCTCCTCCTCGACGACCCGCTGGCCTCCTGCGCTGGAGAGAGCCGGTCCCGCCTGGAAACATTGCTCCTCTCCCTGCGGGGGGAAGGAACGGTACTCTTCAGCAGTGATGCACTCGGCCCGCTGGAGGAGCAATGCGACTCTCTGGCCGTGCTCGATCGAGGGAAGCTTCTTTTTCAGGAGAAGCTAGGATCCCTACGGCAGCGGTACCAGGAGCCGGCCCTGGTCCTCGACTTGAGCGACTGCCCAGCCGCTTTCCTGGCTGCCCTACGGGCTGAACCCTGGCTGGAGGAGGCCACCCCGCAGGGCAGCTTGCTGCGCCTGCGGGTGCGTGACTTGGAGCAGGCCGCCATTTCGCTGCCGCTCTTAATTAGCAGCCACCGCTTGGCCTTGCGGCACCTCTCGGTAGACAAGCAATCCCTCGCGGCGCTCTTGGCGCGTGCCGGCAAGGAGAGCGTCGCCCATGCTTAGCGCCTTTTGGCGAAAAGAGTGGCAAGAGATCTGGCGGGAGGGGACGGTCTGGGCGCTGGGAGGCCTCTTCATCGTCCTGGCAGCCATCGTGCCGATTTCTTTCCGCTTCCTGCCGGAGCTGTGGTTGGTGGAACTTTTCCCAAGCGTCAGCCTCTTCCTGCGAACCCAGGAGGAGGGAGCCTCGATCGTCTTCTTGCTGATCTGGGCGGCATTGGGTAGCTTGGTGATGATCCTCTGGGGGATCGGCAGCATTGCCTACGAGTGGCGCAGCGGCCAGTTGCGCCTGGTCTTGGCCAAGTCCTCTTCCGGGGGCGGGCTTTTACTGGGGAAATGGTTGGCCGACTGTTCCCTCTTGCTGTTGGTGATGGGAGCTTCATTCGTCCTTTTCAACCAGCTCTGCCGCTGGCTCTTTCCCTACAGCCTGGCCTGGCGGCCGACCCTCTTCGCTTTGCTCTTACTAGCCGTGTGTTTGGCTTTTACCCTCGCTTTGGCCATTTTCTGGGGCGCCTGGTTACGCCGTCCAGGGTGGAGCGCCCTGCTCGCCGTGGCTTCACTCCTCCTCCAGTTTCTCTTGCCTCCCCCCTTCCTGGCCTTGGCCCCAGTGATGTTGATCAACTTGAGTCAAGCAGCCGCCTTCAGCCAACCCCTCTCGTGGCTGGAGTTAGCCCCCGGGGTAAGCGCCCTGCTCGCCTCCCTCCTGCTCCTGCTGCTGGCCGGATTCTTCCTTTCCCGCGCTCGCTGGAACCGTTAGGTTGTCTTGCCCCGCTTCCCCGAGTCTGTTAGATTCATGTTGCCGCAAGCTGTTTTAACGCGATCACTGGGGAGAAGACCCCCAAACGACCCGCACTTCCAGCAGACATGGCGGTTATCCACTTTTTCCACAGGACCTGTGAATAAGCTAAACTCAAGGAGAGTCGCATGAGGGAAATCCAGGACGAAGCGGAACAACTGTGGGAAGAGACCCGACAGGCTTTGAGGCGCGAGCTGTCTCGGCCCTCGTACGACACTTGGCTGAAGAACACCAAGCCCCTCTCGCTGGAGGATAACGTCCTGCTCTTGGGGGTACCCAGCGATTTTGCCCGCGATTGGCTGCAGACAAGGCTCTATGCTTCGATCCAGCGAGCCCTGCACTCGGTGAGGTCGGAGGAGATTGAAGTGGAGTTCCGCGTCGTCTCGATGGAGCCGGCTGAGTTGCCGCCGGCCACCGCCGACGCTCCCGGTCAGGAGCAGCGCCTCGCTTTCAATCCGCGCTACACCTTTGGATCCTTCGTCGTGGGAGCCTCCAACCGCTTCGCTCACGCCGCTTGTCTTGCCGTGGCCAATGCTCCCGGCCGGGCTTACAACCCCCTTTTTGTCTACGGCGGCGTCGGCCTAGGGAAAACTCACCTGTTGCAGGCTATTGGCAACCATATTCTAGAGGCCACCCCACAACTGAAGGTGATCTATCTCTCCTCGGAGAAATTTACTAATGATGTGATCAATGGGATCCGCGACCACCGCATGGGGGGTTTCCGCGATCACTACCGCACGGTCGATGTGATCCTGATTGATGACATCCAGTTTATCGCCGGCAAAGAGAGCACCCAAGAGGAGTTTTTTCACACCTTCAACGCCCTCCACGACTCATCCAAACAGATCATCCTTACCTCCGACAAACTCCCGCGGGACATCCCTACCCTGGAAGACCGCCTTCGTTCTCGCTTCGAGTGGGGTCTCTTGGCCGACGTTCAGCTCCCTGACTTAGAGACACGCATCGCCATCCTTAAGAAGAGGATCGGGTCGGAGTCGATCGAGGTGCCGGCCGAGGTTTTGGCCTACATCGCCGACAACATCACTTCTAACATCCGCGAACTGGAAGGGGCATTAACGCGAATCCTGGCTTATGCCTCTCTCTACAATCAGGAGATCGACCTATCGATGACGATGTATGTATTAAAGGACCTCATCCCGGTCACCACTCGCCCTCTCTCGGTAGCCGAAATTCAGAAGGCTGTGGCCGGTTATTTTCAGATCCCCACGGAAGTTCTTTTGGCCAAGAAGCGTTCGCGTGATGTGGTCATCCCCCGGCATATTGCTATGTACTTGGCCAGGGAGTTGACCGACTTCTCCCTACCGCAGTTGGGGGAATCCTTCGGCGGGCGTGACCATACCACCGTCCTTTACGCCTGCGATAAAATCAGAACCGAGAAGGAGGCGGATATCAACCTACAGACCGCCCTCGACGAGATCCGCAAACTGCTCCTGCGGCCTCTCCACTAATCCTCCACACCCATGCGGCGCCTTGTGGAAAAGCAAGATAAAAAGATCACTTCCAATTTCTCTCCACAGCTCCCACATTTTTTTCCACAACAGAGATACCCCCATTGCGACCCTTTAGGTCTACCCCGCCATCCTTATCAACAGGATCCAAAGGGCCTATTATTACGACTATCTAGATAATAAATAGAAAATAAAAAAAGAAGGGGATCGGGATTATGCATATTTTTTGTAAGAGAGATGCACTGCTGAAGAACGTCAGTATTGTCCAGAAGGCTGTCTCCATCCGAGGGTCGCTCCCGATCTTGAGCAATATTTTGCTGGAAGCCAAGAACGCAATGTTGCGCGTGGTGGCGACTGATTTGGAGATCGGCATTGAAGCCAGCTTTGAGGCCACTGTGCAGGAAGAAGGGACGATTACTTTCCCCTCTAAATATCTTCTCGAGATTATCCGCCGGCTCCCTACTGGCGAGGTGGAACTCTTCGTAGAAAAAGGCTCTCAAGTTAATATTAAGGCCGACAAAGCACATTTCACCATGAGCGGGTTGCCGGCCGACGATTTCCCCCTTCTGCCGGAGATTAAAGAGGGGCAAAAACTAAAGATCCAGCGAAGCATCTTGAAGACACTAATTGAGGAGACCTCTTTTTCTTGCTCCAAGGACGAAATTACCCGCCCCGAGTTGGCCGGCATTCTGCTGATTCTTTCGCCGGGCAAGATCCAGGCGGTGGCCACTGATGGGAGCCGCTTGGCTCTGCGCGAAGTGGAAGCGACAACCGCGGTTGAGGGTCGCCTGGAAGTTTTGATCCCCGGCCGTTCCCTGGAGGAGTTGCTGCGCATCTTGGAAATGGACGAGGAAAACGAGGTAGAAGTAACGCTGGGAAACAACCAGGTGGAATTCCGATTGCCTCACCGCAAACTGATTACGCGAAAGATTCAGAGCCGTTTCGTTAATTGGGAAGTAGTCATTCCGACGCAGTTTGAGCAAACCTACCTGGTGGATACCAAACGTTTTCAAGAGTCGCTGGATCGGTGTATGCTGCTGGCCCGCCTAGTAAACAACCGCATCCTAATCACCAGCCAGGGCGCCTCCGTTCTCCTGCAAGCCGTTGTGCCCGAGGTCGGCGAAGTGCGCGAGGAACTGGAGTGGTCACAGGGCAGTGGTTCTCTGAGCGAGAGCTTCAATGTACGTTACCTGCTGGAGGGGCTGCACAACATCAAAACCGAATACAGTTATTTAGCCTTCGCTGGAAAAGAACGACCCTTGGTGTTACGGCCGTCGGATGAGAAGGGGTACCTCTATCTGGTGATGCCGCTGCGTTCTTGAACCTCACTCGTCTGGTGCTCTACGGCTTTCGCAACCTAGCCGAGCAACGGCTGGAGTTTGGGGATGGTTTACAGGTCATCTGTGGTGGAAATGCTCAAGGCAAGACCAACCTATTGGAGGCGATCTTCTGCTTAACCGCCGGCCGTTCCTTTCGCTCGGCCGACGATCAGATCCTGGTGGGACAGACAGAAGGCCCCGACGAGAAAGCCGGGTATCGCTTGGAAGGAGAGATTAAGCGGCGGGACGACACCCTCCATCCCCTTCTAATCTTCGATCAAGAGACAAAGCGAAGAACCTTTACGCTGAACGGCGCCCCACTGCGGCGGGTGATGGAATTGTGGGCTGAGGTCAAGGCGGTTCCTTTCGTACCGGCCGACAGCCTGCTGGTGAAAGGACCACCCTTGCTGCGGCGGCAATTCTTGAACCGCTTTCTGGGTCAGAAGTCGGCTCTTTATCGCTACCACTTGCAGCGATTCAGTATCGCCTTGCGCCACCGCAACGCCATCCTCAAAGAGATGCAACGAGGAGAAAGGGGAGAAGGACTGGAAACCTGGAACCGAGTCTATCAAGAGGTGGCCCAAGCCTTGGTCGACGAGCGAGCGCCAGCCATCCTCCAATTGGCGGAGGCTACCCAATTCTTTTACAGGTATCTCTCCCGCGATGGAGAAGCGGTTCAGCTGGCCTACCAACCATCCAGTTGGGAGATTGGCAAAGACCTGGCCGGCGGGGCAGGGAGAGAGATCGCGGCCGGAACCTGCCTGTTCGGGCCCCATCTGGATGAGTTGGAGATCCGCTTAAGCGGACGAGCGGCTCGTTTCTACTCCTCGGAGGGGGAGGCTCGTTGCTTGGCTTTAGCCTTGCGTTTGGCCGAATATCAGATATTGTGCGAAGATGGGGGGGAGGCACCCCTGTTGCTCCTTGACGACGCGCTTTCCGAACTTGACGGAAGCCGGCGCGAGGCTCTGCTCAGCTTGCTTGAGCCATTGCCGCAGAGTTTTCTTACCACTACCACGATCGATGAGCTGCCGCGCCGCCGGCGCGAGAAAGTGGTCATCTTCGATGTCCAAGACGGAGAAACCAAAAAGAGACCTGATCCCGCTGGCTGACCTCTTGCCGGCGGCAATACAGCGCCTTGGCTTGGAGGAAAAGATCAACGAGACGCGTGCTCGCCAAGCCTGGGAGCGGGTAGCCCCGGCCGACCTGCGGAGCAACCTGCGCTTCTACCACTTTCAAGCCGGGACTCTCTATTTCCAACCTACCGCATCGCTCTGGGTTCAAGCCCTGCGCCTGGCCAAAGGTGAGCTGATCCCCCACCTGAATGAGGCTCTCGGGGAAGAACTGGTGCGAGACCTGCGCGTAGGGGGGATCCGCGGCCGACCCCGGCGCAAAGAGTAAGCAACAATAGCTAATGGGGACAGATTTTAAATCTGTCCCCATTAGCTTATGCAAGGTTGGCGCCGCTCCGACAGGAACGGTACAATAGAGCCCGTGATGGAAAACCAAGCTCCCCAGTATGATTCCAACGATATTCAGGTATTAGAAGGCCTGGAAGGGGTGCGCAAGCGCCCCAGCATGTACATCGGCTCGACCGACTGGCACGGCCTGCACCACCTGCTTTACGAGGTGGTGGACAACGCCATCGATGAAGTGATGGCCAGCGCTTGCCACAACATTGAGGTGACACTCGATGGAGACGGGTCGATCACGGTGATTGACGACGGCCGCGGCATCCCCACCGATATCGTCCCCAAGATTCGCCTTCCCGGGCTGGAAGTGGTGCTCACTCGCTTGCATGCCGGAGCCAAGTTCGGATCGGGCGCCTACCGCGTCTCCGGAGGTTTGCACGGGGTCGGCGTCTCAGTGGTGAATGCCCTCTCCGAGCTCTTGGAGGCCACGGTTTGGCAAAACGGCCGCACCTACCGCCAGCGTTTCTCCCGCGGGAAGCCTCTGGGGCCGATGGAGATGGGTGAGCCGGCCGAGCGCACCGGTACCATGATCCGTTTCAAGCCCGACAGCACTGTCTTCGAGACACTCCACTTTGAGGGCGAGACCATCCTGCAGCGCCTGCAAGAGCTGGCCTTTCTCAACAGCGGGGTGCGCATCCGTTTTGAGGACCGGCGCAGTGAACCGCCTGTGGTTGCCGAGTATCACTACGACGGCGGAATCGTCTCCTTCGTCCGCTTCCTCAATCAAGAGAAGGACCCCCTGCATGACCCGATCTACCTGGAAGGGCATGAGGAAAAGCTGTTAGTAGAGGCAGCCATTCAATACAACGCCGGCTTCTCGGAGGAGGTCCTTTCCTTCGCCAACAGCATCAATACGACCGAAGGAGGCACCCACGTCTCCGGTTTCCGCGCCGCCTTGACCCGCTCGCTAAACGACTGGGCGCGGAAGAACGGGGTGTTAAAGAACGGCGATGCGCCGTTGGGCGGAGAGGATACCCGCGAAGGGTTGGTGGCGATCATCTCGGTCCGCTTGGTCGACCCTCAATTCGAGGGACAGACCAAGACCAAGTTGGGCAACTCGCAAGTGAAAGGGATCGCCGAGACGATCCTGGGCGACGGTCTCTCCTACTACCTGGAAAACCACCCCCAGGAAGCCAAGCGCATCGTCAGCAAGGTGCTGATGGCCCAGCGAGCCCGCGAAGCAGCCCGCAAAGCGCGGGAATTGACGCGGCGCAAGAGCGCCCTGGAGATTTCCCCCCTGCCCGGAAAGCTGGCCGACTGCTCCGATCGCGACCCGGCCCGCACCGAGATTTATCTGGTGGAGGGGGACTCGGCCGGCGGTTCAGCCAAACAAGGGCGCGACCGCTCCTTCCAGGCGATCCTGCCCTTGCGCGGCAAGATTCTCAACGTGGAGAAGACCAATCTGCACAAAATTTTAGCCAACGCTGAGATTCGTGCCATGATCACGTCCCTGGGCTGCGGCATCGGCGAGGAGTTCGACCCCAGTCGCCTGCGCTATCACAAGGTAATCATCATGACCGATGCCGACGTGGACGGCTCGCACATTCGCACGCTGCTGCTGACCTTCTTTTACCGACACATGCTGAAGCTGATAGAGGAGGGTTACGTCTACATCGCCCAGCCGCCGCTCTTCCCTAACTCGCGCGCCATCCTTCGTGTTACCCTGGAGGACCCCCAAGCTGCCGAGGAGATCTTTACTGTCCTAATGGGAGATAAAGTGGAACCGCGTAAAGACTACATCACAGCCCACGCTCACGAAGTGAGAAACCTGGATATCTAAATAAATGGGGGCACGAGCCCGTTGCCCAACTCTCCCCTTCATTCTGTCTCGCGCCGCACCTTACTCTCCTTCTCCCCATCCTTTCCTTCCCTGCCTGGTCCGTGAGACTTACCCGGACTGACTACGACTGTTCCCTGCCGGTTAGATCCTCCCCGCTGCCCCCCAGACACCCGTTGTGATGGCTTGCAGTCGAGTTACGATCGTACCCTCCTTTCTTGTCATGTTGAGCGCCCTCTCATGTCATGCTGAGTTCCGTTTTCTGTCATCCTGCATACCCCCCCTTTGTCATCCTGCATACCCCCCCTATGTCATCCTGCATACCCCCCCTATGTCATCCTGAATACCCCCCCTATGTCATCCTGCATACCCCCCCTATGTCATCCTGCATACCCCCC
>JAPLHW010000027.1 GCA_026389425.1 Coprothermobacterota bacterium | reverse complement strand
AAGCCAAGGCCGCACGAATGATCCGGCTGCGAAGTTCGCGCAGATGGTCGATCACCGATAAGGCAGAACCGCTGCTCTCTTTCTCCATTAGGTTCCCTCTTGCCTTTGCCCGCTGAATGCTCGTACGGAGATAATTAATATATTAGAATATTCTAAATCCCTGTGTAAAGAGAGAATGTCCGATCCATGAGAAAAAAAGCATGGACTTTGCAAGAGCTATCTTCTAAGGCAGCCGGAGAGATGGGCGGAACAGTGGGAGATGTACAGGATTTGGCCCAGATGTTCGCCGCCCTCTCCAATCAGAGCCGTTTGCGCATCGTCAATCTGCTCATTGAAAAAGCTCTCTGCGTGAGCGATGTAGCTCGAGTGTTGAGCCTCTCCCAAAGCAACGTCTCGCAACACTTGACCGTTCTTCACAACGCCGGGCTGGTCAGCGTTCAACGCGTCGGCGCATTTTCCCTCTATCGCTTGACCATCCCCGAGCCCTATCGGCAGTTGGTGCACTGCTTGCGCCAGAGCCGGGAAAGCTTCCCCCTGCTGCAGGCAGATTTGCGAAAGCTTCGTCAAGTCACCGAAGAATCAGAACAGGCCCGTTGTTGAGGCCTGTTCTGGTTATTTGCACGGTGATGCGGCTCAGTGGCCGCGGCTCAGGGTAACACGGTGATTGACAAGATCAGTGGCTGCGCCAAGGCAGTCCCTCCTGGGCCTGTCCAGGCATAAGCCCGCAGGGTGTAGCTGCCGGCGGTGGCGATGTTGGCTCCGATAAAGGGGGATGCCACCTAGCCGGGGAAGACGTTGCCCATCGCTCCCCCTCCCACGTACTGGCTGCCCACCATCACCGGGATGAAGACCATTGGAAGAGCGCTTGGCCCAACGTTTTGAATCTCCACCTTGATAAAGAAGTTTTGCCCCGCCCGCGGCGCAGCGATCGGATTGAAGCCAGCGTCGGTGTAAGTGACGCTGCGGATGCGCACGGTGAAGTTGTGAAGCTAGCTCCCCTGCTTGAGGCTGTCCAGCAGGCGGAAGAGTAACACCGTTGCTTCGGCGCGGGTGGCCAGGCCTTCCAGGCGCAGGGTGCCGTCGGGGTAGCCGTCGATCAACTGCAGCTCGCGGGCGGTGGCAATGTACTTCGACTGCAGCTCGGTTAGGCCGCCCAGGTCGCTAAAGGGCAGCTCGGGTACGCTGCGATAGGCGGTCTCCTGCTCCAGCCCCAAAGCCCTTACCTCCCACATGATGATCTCCATGCGGGTGATCGATTCCTCCGGGTAGAAACTGCCGTCCCTTGCCACTACTTTTTTCAGGACCAACGATTGCACGGAGGGGAAACCCCAGTAAGTGGGTGGCACGTCATCGAAGAAGGGGTCCAGATCGTAGGAGGCAGGGTAGCCCATGGCGCGAAAGAGGAAGGTGGCGAACTCTACCCGCTTCAGTGGATCGTTGGGGTGGAAGGAGCCGTCAGGGAAACCTTGGATAATACCCATCTCTTTCAGTTGGGCGATGTTCTTCTCGGCCCAGTGGTTCCAGATGTCGGAGAAAGCCAGGTCGCTGGGTGTCGGTGTAGGGGTCGGCATCGGCGTGGGGGTAACCTCAGGAGGCTGAACTGCCGGGACGATCCTGGCCAGTTCCATGCGCCAGATGTTGTTGGTGTCGGAAGGACCCTTAGCCAGGAAGATCACCTCCTCACCATCTACACGCCACTGCACCTGGGAGATCACCGAAGGCATGTAGTCAGGGGAGAGCGGGCGTAAGTCGTTGCCGTCCGGCCGGATGGTGAAGATGCGGAACTTGTTCAGGCCGTAGTCCATGGCTGGGAAGATGATGAACTCACCATCGGGTGACCAACTGGGTCGCCAGAGGGTGGTGGCCATCGAGGCCAGCACGTACTGATTGCTGCCATCGCGGTTGACGATGCCGATGGTCTGCTTACCCTCCTCACCGATGACGAAGGCGATCCGTTCGCCATCCGGAGAGAAAGTCCCGCCTCGTGCCCCGCCCGGGATATTGGTGATCTGGCGAATGTGGTCGCCGGAGAGGTCGCTGATGAAGAGCTGGGGCAGATCCGCCCCGCCCGGCTTGCCGATAAAGAGCACCTCTTCACGCGTCGGCGAAGGCCCCAACAGCAACGGCTCCAAGCCTGGCGTCAGCCACATCTTCTGGTTGCTGCCGTCCTCGTCCATTACCCAGACGGTGTACACACCCTCCTTCTGCGAGGTGAAAGCGATGCGGCCATCCGGCAGGAAGACGGGGTCGGAGTTGTAGTTGGTGCTGTTAGTGAGGAATTTCACGTTCTTGCCATCCACGCTTACCGTTACCACATCGGTGTAAACCTGGCCGGTCTCTTTCCCGGTAGTGGCCACGATCAAGACCAGCTTGCTGCCGTCCGGCTTGAAGCTGAGCGACCAAATGGGGTTGTCGATGAAGGCGATCTGCCGCTGATTTGATCCGTTCGGCTCGCCGTAGACGATGGTGTTGGAGGGCCCCTTGGCGATGAAGGCAATGAAGGAGCCGTCTGGCGAGTAGCGCGGGGAGACGACGTCGGCCACGGTCAGACGCATGGAGGAGTTGACGGCCAGGTAGGGATACTGGTCCTCCGCCAGCGCTGGAAGGAGTGGAAGGGTCAAGAGTAGAACCAAGGTGAGAATTACAAGTCTGCGCATCGTGCTCCCCTTTCTATTGGAATCCGAGCTCGGCCAGGCGCTGCAGCAGGATTGCCTTCAGCCACTCGATCAGGTCTTTCCAGTCGCCCGGACGGCCATAGTTGATCAACAACTGCTCCCCGGTGAGGCCGGCTAAAGCGGTGCCGGTGCCAGTGGTGGGGAAAGTATCGGTGTAGAACCAGAAGAGGGGGGGCACCGGGATGCTAGTGATGGTGGTGGGATAGCCGCCGGGGACGAAATCGTAGTTGGGCAGGTCGGGCCGGTTCTCCAGATTCTGCCAGTAGCTGGGGATGGCGATCAGCGTATCGGCCAAAAAGTTGGC
>JAPLHW010000077.1 GCA_026389425.1 Coprothermobacterota bacterium | reverse complement strand
TGCTCTCCAGGGTGGTTATCTTCCGTCAAATCACTGCTGATGCCGCACTGGGGTGCGGCGCTCCCAGGAAAGCCAATGATCCCAAGGGTCTCGTTTTCCTCAGACCGTCTTACCCACACGATATGAGAAAGAGCCATTATTATAAAGTAATCAGCCTGCGGCGGCATGTCTAGTTAGCCTGCGGCAGCATGTCTGCTAATCGCTTGGAGGACTGCGAAGGAATGGTATGATCCTGGTCATGATGCGCATCATGATCGTCGTCTTGGTCGTCCTCTCGCTAGCTCTTGGCCTTCCAGCAACGGGAGCTTGGAGCGAACCCTCCACCTTCCCTGACCTGAGCGGCCATTGGGCCCGCCAATCGGTAATGGCTCTGGTTCAGACAGGAGCGATCCAAGGGTTTCCCGACGGAACTTTCCTCCCCGACACACCCCTCTTGCTAGGCCAGTTGGTGAAGATGGTTTGCCTTGCTTCCGGCCAAGCAGTGCCCTCCCCTACTCCGGGGCCCCAGTGGGCTGCTCCTTACTTGGCCAAGGCAGAGGAGCTCGGTTGGCTGCCAGAGGGGGTAGATTCTAGCGATGCGCCCGTCTCTCGCCAGTTGTTGGCCACCATCGCGAGGCGTGCTTTTTTCCCGGAGATGATCCTGGCTAGCGGTCTCAGCTTCCCGGACGTGTCGCCGGACTCAATGGACCCTGAAGCGGTGGAATTGCTCCATCAGTTGGGTGTCCTCCAGGGACAGCCGGACGGCCTCTTTTATCCCGCTGACCTTTTGACACGCGCCGAGGGCTGTACGGTGCTGGCACGAGTAATGGGGCGTGACACCCAGACCAGCGCAGTACAATCTCCCTTCGGCTTGTTACAGGTAGAAGTCACACCGGGGAGGGTCCTCCAGGGAGGACACCTGGTGGTGCGCGTCTCAACCCCCAGCGATTTCGCCAGTACTCTCCTCTGGGGAGGGGATGATATCCCCTTTTCTGGCTCGCTGGCGGTGATCCCCATCGCTATCGATGACGAACCTGGTCCGATCCTCTTAACTCTGCTCTCCTCCAGCCTGTCCTCATCCTACCGTTTGGAGGCAACCATAACGGTGGCTCCCATGGCGGTTCCCACTGAGACCATCGAGCTTCCGCCAGAAGCGCAAGAAACGATGGACGATGCCAGCTTGCTCTGGGAGAGAAAACTCATCGAAGAAGCCCTCTCTCGCACCTCCACCGCCACTCTCCGGTTACCGTTCCAAATGCCGGTAAATGGGACCATTTGGGACACGTACGGAGCCTTGCGCACCTACATCGGCTGGGGGCAGGGGAGACATTGGGGGGTGGATCTGGGAGGAGAGCTGGGTGAGGGAGTACACGCGGTCCTAGCAGAAATGCTCTCCTCGCGCGGAAATACCGTAGTCCTGAGCCACGGTGGGGGACTCTTCACACTTTATTGCCACTTGGTGGCTTTCAACGTCGCCGTCGGCGACCAAGTGGAGAAAGACCAAGTGATCGCGGCAATCGGCTCCACCGGTGCTTCGACTGGGCCGCACCTGCACTGGGAAGCCCGCCTGGGCACAATTCCGGTGAACCCCTTAAGCTTCCTTATCGGAGGGTACGAGAACTAAATGACTGATTGGCACGCTGTCCCCCAGGATCAGCTCCTGCTCAACTTAGATACCACCATTGCTGGTCTTTCCAGCGAGGAGGCGACAGCTCGCCTGTCGCGCTACGGTCCCAACGAGTTGCAGGAAAAACCCAAACCGACATTTTTGGTTCGGTTTCTCGAGCAATTCAAGAGCCTCCTGGTACTGATCCTGCTCGCAGCCATCATCATCTCCCTCTTCCTCGGGGAATGGGTGGACGCAGCGGTGATCGGAGCCATCGTCATCCTCAACGCCATCTTGGGATTAACCCAAGAGGCCCGGGGAATCAGTGCCGGTGGAGAAAGATTTGGCCCTCTACCCTGCCCAGACAGCGCTCGCCGAACGCCGCAACATGATCTACACGGGTACTACGATTACCTACGGGCGTGGGACGGCAGTAGTAGTTACTACCGGGATGGGGACAGAAATCGGTCGTATCGCCCGCCTCTTGGAAGAGGGGAAAAAAGAGAGCACTCCCCTACAACGCAACCTGGAACAGGTGGGCAAAGTCCTAGCTTTGCTAGTGGGTCTCGTCTGCCTAGTTGTATTCCTCACTGGCTGGCTCCAGGGGATCCCGCTTTTATCGATGTTCCTGTTGTCCGTTAGCTTGGCCGTGGCTGCAATCCCCGAGGGGTTGCCGGCCATTGTCACCATCGTATTGGCCCTTGGCACCCAACGCATGGCCAAACGGGGGGCCATCATCCGCCACCTGCCAGCGGTGGAGACGTTGGGTTCGACCTCGGTGATCTGTTCCGACAAGACCGGCACTTTGACTTTGAACGAGATGATGGTGGAACGGATCTTTACCCCAAGCGCCGCTTATGAGGTCTCAGGAACCGGCTACCAGCCCAGCGGAGCGATCCACTTGGACGATCGTCCGGTGGAGATCCTCCCTCCCGGCTTGGCCAAGTTGCTCCTGGCTGCCACGATGAACACGGACGCATCCCTCACCCAAAGGGAAGGACAGTGGGAGATCCATGGGGATCCCACCGAAGCTGCCCTGATCGTCCTTGCGGCCAAGAGCGGGATCTGGAAAGAGAGTGTCAAAGCAGAAGCCCAACGAATCGCAGAGACGCCCTTCTCTAGCGAGCGCAAGCGGATGACCACCGCCTTTGCTTTCCCGGAAGCAACCGAGGTTTTCTCCAAAGGGGCGCCGGATATCCTCTTGGATCTCTGCACTGCGGTGTGGGAGGAGAATCAGCCCCTGCCGCTTCGCTCCTCCATGCGGCAAGCCATTCAATCGCGCAACGAAAAATATGCACGGGAGGGTTTGCGCGTGCTGGCCATTGCTGGGAAGACCCTTCCCCCTCTTCCCTCACCTGAACCGCAGACGCTGGAGGAAAACCTGGTCTTTTACGGCCTGGTGGCCATGCGCGACCCTGCCCGCAGCGAAGCCCGCGAAGCCATCGAGACTTGCCGTCAAGCTGGGATCAAGCCGGTGATGATCACCGGGGATCACCTCTTAACGGCCACTGCCATCGGTGGCCAGTTGGGCCTCCTGGAGGGTGAGCATCAGGCTCTCACTGGGACCGAGCTAGCAGCGCTCTC
>JAPLHW010000214.1 GCA_026389425.1 Coprothermobacterota bacterium | reverse complement strand
TCCTCCAACCGCTGGTCATTGCCGGCGTGGATGTAGGGTTCCTCGTGTACCTCCAGGCCGAGACCGTGTCCCAGGCGATGGATGAAAAAAGGGCCGTACCCGGCAGCCTCGATGTGGGCGCGGGCAATATAGTCCAACTCGCCGATGCGCACCCCGAGGCGGATGGCTGAAGTAGCCTTCTCTTTGGCTTCGGCTACGGTGCGGTAGATATTCCGGAACTCTTCGGGGGGATCACCCAGGAAGGCGGTGCGGGTCATGTCTGAAAAGTACCCCTGGCATCGTCCGCCGAAGTCCAGCACGATCGCGTCGCCGTTTTCCAATCTGCGTGAGCTGGTGTTGTGATGAGGGAATGCGCTGTTAGGACCGGAGGCGACGATCGGCAAGGGTGGGTCCGGCTCCGCTCCGTCACCTAAAAGCGAGGAAATGACAACGCCGGCAACCTCCAACTCGCTGATCCCCGGGCGTAGTGCCAGGATGGCCTTCTCCATTGCCCGGTCAGCCGCCCCCCCGGCTGCCAGCAGCCTGCTGACTTCGGCCGGCTCTTTGCGCATGCGCGCCTTGGCGAGAGAATCCTCAGCCACTCGCAGCAGCCACGAAGGGAAGCGATCGCGAAGAGCCAGAGCAAGGACAGCAGGCACTCCTTTGTCGCATTGCACCGGCAAGCCACCGGATATTTCGTAGGGGCAGGTTTGAAATCCGCCCCCAAGGAGCGCCTCGATGGTAAATCGACAGGGATCTTCTCCATCCTTCCATGGATCCATCGTCAGCAATCCCTGGAGGTGGGTAAACTCGCTGGCATGCATCTGGGGAACGATCAAGAGTGGCCTCCCCAAGACGGGAACCACGAGCAGAAGCAAACGCTCCAAGGCCATCGGTCGTTGGCCCAGCAGATAGGCCATATTGGCTGGCGAAGCCACCAACTGGGCTTGCACTCTTTCCTGACGCAAGCTTCTCTGCAGCCGGCCAAGTCGCTCGGCATAGAGTTTCACATCTGTCATCTTCTCATCTCCTTGGCTCTCATTTCCGCTATTGTGCCGCTTGTAGCTGTGAAGGGCAAAGTGACCCAAGATTCCTTGCAACCTGTATAATATAGGTATGTACTCGCGAGCCGTTCCTTCCCGACAGTGCAGTGCCAAAGGCAAGGCCGCGCAGCGGGGGTTCACCTTGGTGGAGCTGATCGTGGTGATCGCAGTCATCGGGATCCTGGCCGGGTTTGCCATCATCCAGTTCCTTGGCCAACAAGACCGTGCCCAAATCGCCGCCGCCAAAACGTCCTTGGGCTCGCTGCGGGTGGCGCTGGAGGCTTTCCGCGCGTCCAACGACGGCGCCTACCCAACTAGCCTGGACCCGGCCAGCGGCGCCCCCTTGACCTCCATCGGGGCAGCCGATCGGCAAGGCGCTTTCAATGCCGATGGATGGCAAGCTGTTCTGGAGAACCTTAAAACCGGCTCGCTCAGCTACAATGGGGGCAACCCGGCCGGAAGCGCTTACCGGGTGTGGGTGCAGGCCAAAGACCGTGCCCCCACCACCCTCACTGCCACCCCCGGAGGGATCGCCGAAGGAGGCGCCTTGACTCCCCTGGGCGACACTTTCAGCGACATCAGCAGTGGGATGATCGAACGCCTTGCCGATTACATCCGGCGCACCGGACACGACGTGAGTACCTGGAAGGACAGCCGTTTCACCGACCTCGGCTTGGTTCTCGGCGATTGGGCCAACCCAGTCAACGGCGTAGTCTACTCGCTGGGCGGACATTGGGTGACTTTTCGGCCGGCGGTCGGCTGGACCTTCGATATGAAAGCCAAGGGCGGAGCGTCTCTCGTCCTCAATAGCAAATTGAATTGGAATCTTTGGATGAACGTCACGACTGGAAAATGGTATTACCACAACCTCGACGACCCAACTTTGGAGATTGACCCAGCAACCCTGGTGATCCGCGGTCCCTAACAAGATCTCATTCTTTGGAAAGAAGAAGGCCCGGGCGGAAGCCCGGGCCTTCGCATCATTCAGTGTTACACGCTGTCTCTAGTAGTCGCCGCCTTGAGGCATGGGAGGCATGGCCGGGGTCTTCTCCGGTTTCTCGGTGATGGCTGCTGAGGTGGTGAGAATCATGGAAGCGATCGACTCGGCGTTCTGCAGGGCGGAACGGGTTACCTTGAGCGGGTCCACGATGCCGGCCTTGAACATGTCTTCGTAGACCATGGTCAGTGCGTTGAAGCCGACGTTGATGGGAAGTTCCTTGACCTTCTCAACGATCACAGCGCCTTCCATCCCGGCGTTGGCAGCGATCAGCTTGAGGGGTTCTTCCAGGGCGCGCTTGACGATGTTGGCCCCGGTCAACTCGTCGCCTTCCAGCTTCAGCTCGGCCATCTTGGGTAGGATGTTGATCAGGACGCAGCCGCCGCCGGCCACGACGCCTTCTTCTACGGCCGCTTTGGTCGCTGAAACGGCGTCCTCGATGCGGTTCTTGCGCTCTTTCATCTCGGTCTCAGTGGCTGCGCCGACCTTGATCACTGCCACACCGCCGGCCAGCTTGGCCAAACGCTCTTGCAGTTTCTCACGGTCGTACTCGCTGTCGGTGTCCTCGATCTGGCGCCGGATCTGGGAGATGCGCTTCTTGATCTCCTCAGGTTCGCCCTTGCCGCCGACAATAGTGGTGTTGTCTTTGTCCACCTTTACCTGGCGCGCTTCGCCGAGCATCTCCAAGGTGACGTTCTCGAATTTCAGCCCCAGTTCCTCGGAGATGACCGTTCCACCGGTGAGGATGGCGATGTCCTGCAGCATGGCTTTGCGGCGGTCGCCGAAGCCTGGGGCCTTGACGGCCACGCAGCGCAGGATACCGCGCATCTTGTTCAGCACCAGAGTAGCCATGGCCTCGCCCTCCAGGTCATCGGCGATGATGACGAAGGGGCGTCCCTTAGCGGAGAGTTTTTCCAAAACAGGAAGGAAATCGGCGACGGCAGAGATCTTCTTGTCGGTGATGAAGAGCATAGGCTCGTCCAGCTCAACCTGCATGCGCTCGGCATCAGTGACGAAGTAGGGGGAGACGTAGCCGCGGTCGAACTGCATGCCTTCCACGAAGTCCAGAGTAATCTCTAGGCTCTGGGCTTCTTCCACGGTGATCACGCCGTCCTTGCCGACTTTCTCCATGGCGTCAGCGATCACTTGGCCGATCTGCTCGTCCTTGGAGGAGATGGCAGCCACCTGGGCGACCGACTGCTTGTCCTCGACCGGCTTGGAGAGCTTCTTCATCTCTTCCACGGCTTTAATCAAAGCAGCGTCCATGCCGCGCTTCAGAGCCAGGGGGTTGGCTCCGGCGACGACATTCTTGAGGCCGTCGCGAATCATCGCCTGGGCAAAGACAGTGGCAGTAGTAGTGCCGTCGCCGGCGTTATCCTGGGTCTTGGTGGCGACTTCTTTTACCAACTGGGCGCCAAGGTTCTCGAAAGCATCCTCGAGATCCACTTCTTTGGCGATGGTGACGCCGTCATTAGTGATGACGGGCGGGCCGAACTTCTTCTCCAGCACTACATAACGGCCCCTGGGACCCAAGGTGATCTTGACTGCATCGACCAGGGCGTTGACGCCGCGCTCCAAGGCACGACGGGCATTCTCATCAAAAAGTAATAATTTGGATGTCATCTTTCTCGTTCCTCCTCGTCTAGCCTTCTAATACTGCCAGGATGTCTCGCTCGCTGAGGATCAGGTACTCTTCCTCATTCAGCTTGATCTCGGTGCCGCCGTACTTGGCGAAGATCACCGTCTGGCCGACTTGTAGATCCATCGGGATGCGCTGCCCGTTGTCCTCATTGAGTTTGCCCGGGCCGACCGCTATTACGGTCGCCTTCTGCGGTTTCTCCTTGGCCGTGTCCGGGATGACGATCCCAGACTTGGTGCGTTCCTCGCCCTCTAGGACCTTCACGACGATCCGGTCCCCAAGTGGTTTCAAGTTCATTACACATTGCCTCCTTAGAAAATTTTGCTTGAGCTTAGTTTAGCACTCTTACTCGAAGAGTGCTAATAGGTATTAGCAAAAACCTGGCGATTATGCAAGCCGAGTGCGAAGGTTACCTTGTACTCCCCGAAACAGACTGCCCGGAGCAACGTCAGGAGACGCAGCATCTGCCGCTTTAGCAAGGCTGGGCCGTGATCGGAGGCGCCTGGCTCAGGCGATCGCTTTCAGCTCGTCCAGCGATTGGCGGATGGCTTGTACCGTGTAATCCAAGTCTTCCTCGGTGTGCCGGAAACAGATGTAGCCGTGATGGAAGGGCTGGAGGAAGACTCCACGACGGACCAACTGGGTATAAAAGGCCGGCCGCAGGACCTTGTAGCGTTTCTCCGGGTCCAGGTCGAAAGTAATGTACGGCATCCAGGGCGAACCGCTGAAGGTTACAGGCAAACCGGAAGCTCGCACTACTTGCTCCACTTGCTCGCTGAAACGCCCTCCCTTTTGTGCGATCGCCTCCAACACCCGGTCCCGTTCCAGGATCTCGATGGTCTTCTTGGCTGCAACTTGGGCGTCGCTGTTGGGAAAGAAGGTGGAGGAGAGGAAAACTTTATCCTCCATTACTCTCATCACCCGCTCTAAGCCGACTAGCGCGCCGATTGCGTAGCCGTTGGCCATCGCTTTGCCGATACAAGTGAGGTCGGGCGTCACCCCGAAGAGTTTCTGAGCCCCACCCAAGCCGACGCGAAAACCGCTGCGAATTTCATCGAATACCAGCAGGCAACCATACTGATCAGCCAGGCGCCGCACCCCCTCCAGGAAACCGGGCTTAGGCATCTGTACAGGGTGGGAGAGGGCGTGACCGATGGGTGTGACAATGATCGCCGCCATCTCCGCGCCGTGTTGCCTAAGCAGGTCCTCCAGCTGATCCAGATCGTTGTACTCGAACTCGAAGGTGTCCTCGTAGAGTTTGCTAGGGATTCCTCCCTTCACCTCCACACACCAGTCGTGCCAGCCGTGATAGCCGCAGCGAGCCACCTGAAGGCGGCCGGTATAGGCGCGGGCGACGCGGATGGCAGTGGTGGTGGCGTCCGAGCCGGTCTTCACAAAGGCAGCCATCTGGCAACTGGGGATCAATCGACATAGCGTCTCCACCAGCGAATTCTGGATCGGTTGGGTGAGTGAGAAACAGAAACCTTTCTCGCGGATCTGCGCGATGACCGCCTCGTCGACTTCCCGTTCCCGGTATCCCAGGATAATCGGTCCATAGGCGCAGAGGAAGTCGATGTATTGATTGCCGTCCACATCCATTACCCGACCCCCTTGGCCGGAATCGAAAAAGATGGGGTACTCCCCGGGGACGAAGTTGTACGGGCGGCGGATCCCCGCCACTCCACCTGGAACCAGTGTCTTGGCCTCTTCAAAAAGTTGGTTGGACCTGTCTAATCTAAGTCTCTCGACCATGAATGCTCCTTTTCCCGTTCAGTTGATTCCCGCAATGATGCTCCCCTATTGTACCAATAACATGCTGCTGCAAGCTGGCAATTAGCCCAATGCTATGGGGACAGATTTCGCAATGATATGGGGACAGATTTCAAATCTGTCCCCATATCATCATCAGCTGCCGCAGGCTGTTATCCTTAAGAGGTCACACTTACCGCATCGACCAGGACAGCCGGCGCTTCCAGCGAGCCGTACACCCACTCCAGCCGATCATCCAAGGCCAGCAGCCGTTCCTGCAGGAGCTGGTAAGCGTTTCCGGAGATCATCGTGTTTTTCACTCGGCCGGTGTTCTCACCGTAGCGCAAGAGAAAACCCAGGCCGACGTTGTTAGAGAACTCACCCTGCTCCACGTTGCCCTGCCCCAGGCCGATTACCTCTTCCACCAGCAGGACAGCGGGGAGCGTTTTCAAAACATCGGCTATCGGCGCATCTCCCGGCGCCAGACGCCAGTTGCCGCTATCGATACAGGGGGGCGCTGTGTACCCAGGCCGGAATCCGTTGCCGGTAGCGGTTCTGCCAGCCAAGCCGGCTGTCTTCAGGTCGTAAAGGAAGCCTTTCAACTGGCCTCTCTCAATGAGCGCTTTGGGCGCCGTCGGCAGCCCTTCATCGTCGAAGGGGGCGGAGCCGATGGCGTAATCCCGGCAGGGATCATCCACCAGGGTGAGGCGGGGATCGAGAACTTGTTGCCCTTCCTTTCCCTCCAAGGGGGAGATGTGGCGGAAGACGGCCCGGCCGTTCAAGCCGGACTGCAGGGGCAGGAGAAGCAACAACAAGCCCCGGGGGACGCAGAGCAACGGCATCGAACCGGAGGGAATGGAGACGATCGTTTTGGCCCAATTCAACCGCTCCAAGATGCGCTTAGCCAGGGCGATCCCCTCTACCTCAGCCAACCGGCGAGAGGCGCTCTGCTCGTATAGGGAGAGGATGTCCCCCTCCTCGGTGCGCCGAACTTCCAAACTGATGCTGAAGGAAGTGCGGCGGTAGGACATATCGAGGCCGGTGGAGTTGACCAAGTGCACCGCCTGCACTGATTTTTGCAAGGATACATCAACCTGCAGTTGAGGATGGGCGCTCAGTAGGAGGTCGATCAACGCGTGACCCTTCTCGATCATCTGTGACACCTCCACACGCTCGACTTCCGGATCGAAGCACTGCACTGGGGAGGTTGCACGAGGAGGGGGGAAGTGGAAAGGGGCTGGTCCGCCTAGCTCAACCGATTCCAACGCAGCTCGGGTCAAGCCCTCCGCGTCGCTCCAATCCCCGGAGGAGGCGAACCCCAACTGTCCTTCCCGGATCACCCGCAGCGCTCGCCCCCTGGTTTGCACGAGCTTGGCCAACTCTAGCCGGCCGAACTTGAATGACACCGGCCAAGCTAAGGTCTCGGTCTCGAAAACCTCCGCCTCAGCCACTTGCCCTTTCATCGTGTGTAGGATTTCTTCTGCCTGGATCTCTCGCATCTTCTCTCTCCTATCGCCCGCCCAAGGTCAGCTCGCGGATGCGGATGTGCGGCGCTCCGACAGTGACCGGCAGGCCGCTCTGCCCTCCCTTGCCGCAACCTCCAGCCGAACCGAGCAACTGCAGGTCATCACCGATGGCATCGATCCGTGTTAGGGTCTCGAAGATATTCCCGGTCAAGACCACATCGCGCAGCATCTCGCCGATCTTCCCGTCCTTGATCTCGTAGGCGTACCCGGCGCTGAAGGTGAACTGTTCCAACTCGGTCTGCCCGCCGAATGCACTGCAGGCGTAGATCCCCTGGGAGATGCCGGCAATCATCTCGGAGAAAGGCACAGTGCCTTGGTCGATATAGGTATGGCGCATGCGAACGATCGGTTCATAGCGATAAGAGACGGCGCGGGCATTTCCAGTGGGTTGCGCATTCATCCGCCGGGCTGTCTCGCGGTTGTGCAGGAAACCCTCCAGCACGCCTTGGCGGATCAGGTGAACAGGGCGGCGGGGGGCGCCCTCGTCATCATAGCGGGTATTGCCGCGAAGGCCCGGGCGATCGCCGTCGTCGATCACATTCAAATCAGGCGGTCCGAAGCGGCGACCAAGACAAAGCACCTCGCGCAACCGATCGTTCTTAAAGAGGAAGTCAGCCTCGCAGAGGTGGCCGAAGGCTTCATGGATGAAGACCCCGGCCAAGAGGGGGTCGAGGACCACGGTGTAGACCCCCCCTTGTGCAGGCTTCGCGCTCAGCAGGGCTTCGGCTCGCCTTGCAACCTTTTCCGGGATCGCTTCGCGGCTCAAGGCTTCCTCAAAGCCGGCGGAACGCCCGTCGCTGTCGAAAGCGGTCTGGATATCCTGACCTTCTCGCGCTGTGGCCATGAAGCGGACAGTAACATCCGGCCGCTCCTCACGCAGGTAGGTCCCCTCTGAGTTGGCGAAGGTCACCTCGCGAAAGAGGTCAGCGTAGCGGGCTCCGGTCATCACCAGCCGTCCTGGATTGGCACGAAGGATGCCGTTGTATTCAGCAAGCAACTTCTGTTTTTGGCGAAGAGAGACAGCGCGAAAATCCTGTTCCATGGATGCCGGAAGGTCATCCTGCAGGGAGGGTAGGGGAGCCAATTCGACGGGTTCCGGAATCTCGTGGCTCACTGCAGTGGCGATGCGGCAGGCTTCCTCGACATATCGCTCCAGCTCGTCCAGTTGGTTGAAGACAGTGATCCCCCAGCCCCCCCGCACCAGGGCGCGGACCATCCCGCCGGCATCGTTCGATGACTCCAGGTGTTCCAGGTCCTCGTTCTGGTAGGAAACCTGGGTCCATTGGCGGCGCTCCAGGCGGATCTCGGTGTAGTCGGCAGGGCTTTTCTCCAAAGCTCGCAGGATTCGATCCTTCATCTTGGCCCTCCTTTAAGGCGGTCTGCTGCAACAATTATAACTTTTCACCGGGCGACGGGGCGACGCATGCGTCGCCCCAACAGGCGGGTTTGAAACCCGCCCCTACTCACCGGCCAATTCCAGCTGGATCTCCAGTCCTACGATTCCTGATGGCCACTCCCCGCGCGGGTCACGCAAGGTCAGCAGAACGACTTCACCGCTTTTCAATGACAAGTTCAAGGGTCTTTCCCCGCTTTGGCGAAGAAGATCAACCAGCGCGACTTTTGCCCGGGGAGCAGTCAGGTCACCAACGAAGAGCCACAACAAAAGCTTACCAGAGAGCGAGGGAGCAAAGGCGCCCTGGAGGCTCGCCATCAATTTCCGGATGCGAGACGGGTAAGGAAAAGCGACCTTTGCCAGGCGGGAATCGAAGAGCACGGCCTGGCTGCCCTGAAAAGAGGGGATTCCGGCGAAGAGAGAAACGAGTTGAGAACCTTTGGGTGAGGGACCTTCTGCTTCGGGAAAGCTCGTTTTGGCGGCACGAGCTGCCCCCTTCTTCCCCTTCCGGCTGGTCAGTGAGGCTCCATCTAAGTCGAAGAGACCACCCCCGGCTGAAAAGGAATAGGCCATCATTGGCGGAGGAGCCAGGAAAGCGCTGGACCATCCGGCGGGAAGAGCATTGGCCACTACCACCTTTCCTTCTACTTTTTCCCCTCGCTCCTTGCGGAAGGCTACGAATGAGGTCTCACAGGAGGCCAACCCGAAGGAGAGAGCTTCTTTGACAAGCAGCGCTTTCACCGTTTTTTCGCTGGTCTTTCTGGCATTCTCGGCGTAGAGTGGCGCGGATCCTTGAGACCCTCCTGCCAAGATGAACTGAGTGTCGTAACCAAGGCGGGAAAGCTGACCTGCCAACTCCTCCGGGGGCAATCCTGAGCCCGCTAAATTCTCCAAAGCAAGCACTCGCTGGGCGCCGAAGAGAGCCGGCAAGGCGGGGTGGGAATGGGCGCTTGTCTGTTCCACTACTTCCATCCGGGCAAGCTCTTCTTTCCCAGCGCGCAGGACCAGGCGCAAGGGGCCGTGACCTTGGGGGAAGCGACCAGAGAGGGCAAGAGTTCGTCCAGCGGGCAAGTCACCCAGATCAACCCAACTCTCGCTCTTTTCGTTGTGCGCGACTCGCCCTGCTGTCTCCAGGCCGGGACGGTCCAAGGCCAGGGTCACATCTGCGTAGAGGGGCCGGCTCCAGTCAGCCAGGACTTCATCCAGGGCAGTGGCGATGTCCTCCTCTTCGGGGTTGCTGGTGAGGAAGCGAGCGATCCCACCGCCCTTTTCAGCTAGCTCT
>JAPLHW010000049.1 GCA_026389425.1 Coprothermobacterota bacterium | reverse complement strand
GGAAAAGGTAGCCGGTCTGGGCGATTCGGATGCGAGCCAACTCGCTGTTCAGAGTGGCAACGATCTCTTGCTTCTTGCGTTCTGCCTCTGCCTGGATGTCCTCGATGTAGACGCCGGTGCCGATGATCCAACCCCACGGTTCGAAGGAAAAGACATACCCCAGCTTCTCGACCGGGTCCGGCGAGTCCAAGCGAGTGAACCAAAAGGTCAGGAAACCGGCGCCCTGTTCTTGGAGAACCTTCATGATTTGGTTGTAGACGTGGTTGCCCATCGGGTCGATGTAACCCTTCATATCCTTTCCTTCGACTCGAGGGTCCGGGTGGGCGATGGCCACGAAGTCCTGGTTGTAGGTGAAAAAATAGTCATCGTTGCGGTAGCGGATGCTCTTCAACCAGATTAGGGCGCTTTTTTGAGCGGCAGCCAGGTCGCCGGTGGCGGTTGCCTCCTGGGCGAAGGCATCCAAGCCCTGCTGGACCACCCCAGACAAATCCCGCAGTTGGTTTTTACGCTCCTGCAAGGCGAATTCACGGTGAGCCACCAGATCCTGATATTGGCTCTCCACGCTGAGAAAAGTCAGTCGCAGGACATTTTGGGCGGATTGCTCCTGATTGGCCATCATAGCGCTGTTCACTTCGTTCTGAACGAGGAGCAGCACTGTACCACCGGTGATAGCCAGGATCAGGAAGAGAAGGATCAGAACACGCGCTTTGAAAGTGCGAAACACGGGAAGCCTCAAAATATCGTCCAGTTTTGAGATGGGAGATCGGTGAGGAGGCCTTCCAAACGACCATAGCCGGGGTTGACGGCGATGGCTTGCTCGGCATCGAACGCCATCCCACAAGGCAATCCCCAGCGAGCCCAAGTAGACATCTGGCGGGCCATTTGACTGTTTGTCACCTTACCATCCATCGCCCCGCAAGGAGCGCCATACTGCTCGTAATGCCCACAGAGGGTGCGTGAAGAGGGCTCCTCCCTTTCCAGCCAGGTATCGTAGTGATCTCCCAACATCGTCATTCCCAGCTCGGAATCGAGGGAACCTTTGTTCGCCTCCAGCAATTGACCCCAGCGGATGCGCCGGGCGCCGCTGAAGTTGGATGGATCATCGGCGTTCCACCCCCCCGACTCGGCTTGGATGGCGGGGTCCTCGGCGGCATTGTAGCCGGCGTAGTAGCCGTCAACTGTCCGGTCCAAGCGGGTCGCAGCCAGGCCTTGCTCGAATCGGGCGATCTCGTTGGTTCGAACATCGCCCAGTAACCAACCGTTCGCATACCCGCCGTTGTTGCGGTCATTAAGGATTTCCACGAAGCGGTCGATGGAATCGGCGTATTGCATTGCCCAGCGTGTTCGCAGGAAAACGGGAAGTCCTGTCGAGTCGAACCGCTGCCAATTGAAGAAGGTGGTCTCGCAACCGACCAGGCCGGCATCGGAAATAAAGTAGTCGCTTCCCGACCATACCAACCCGGGAGCTGATTGCATAACGATCCGATGCCCTTGTTCCGGCCGCAGGTCGAGCATCACCCGCCAAACGGCGAAGCCGGCATAGTCCGCCCAGCTATTGTGACCCATGACGATCTCCCCATCTTGGGTATAGGAGCCGGTAGCGATGAAGGCGCTGCAGTGGTCATTGAGGCTGCTGCCCGAAGTATTGACTGCCCACATAGTGGACAGATCGATCAAGCTGTTCCATCCGAGCACCTCCTCAAACGTGAGTTCCTCACCGGGCGCCTCCAGCGACCCCAGGTTCACCCCATCGGCGATCCCCTGCATCTCCTGGCGAATTTCCTGGTCCAGCATCGGCCCATACATCTCTGCAGCAGTGGCGGACACTTCGGCGAAGGTGAGACCCATGTCCATCTGCAGCAGCGCATCGCGTACCCGGATCGCTTCGACGATTTCCCCAGCCAGAAGATAGCCATGCTGCAACCCTCTTTGGTAGGGGTCTCCCTGGATGACCAGGTGGATCCAGCCATCCTGGTCCTGGCGAGAGGCGGTGGCCAGGAAGGTCGGGGTGGCGGTGGATTCCTCAACAGCCGGGCGGGTGGGCGCAGGAGATGGCGGTATCTCGGGGACGAGGGTCGATGATGAATTCGGTGCTGGTGCCGGCGAGCTGTCAACGGGAAGGGATGGGCTTGGCTGTACAATCGGCGCAGATGGTGTCTCGGACGAGGTCGCGGTAATCGGGGAAAGAGAGGAAGCCGGAGACGCTGGACTGGTCGAGGAGGAAGAAGGAAGTGTGGGCGAAGGCATCGTCGTGCAGGCCGAGAGGAGAACCCACGCTAGGCAGAAGACGAGCAATACTCTTCGCGTTTTCCCTTTCATCGATTCACTTCTTCTTCCTTGACCTGGTTGGTGCCAGTGCGCTCTTCTGCTGCTTTGATAACTCACCGCTTTTCCTTCCCTAGAGCTCATCTACCCATTGATTATAGCTTGTCGGCTTGCGGACTTGGGATTTTTCCGCACTCCCTGGAAGAGGCAAAGCCCTTAGAAACTCGCTATTCGCGTTATACTGGTAGCGCAGGAAGGATGTTGACTCAAGCTGGATCGAGGGAAATGGAGATCGCTCGAAGGCCCTGCCGACAATGACCCAGAAGGCGCCTTTTTTCGCGCGTGTCTATCGGTTGGTCGCTCAAATCCCGGAAGGGAAGGTGGCCACCTATGGGCAGCTCGCCGCCTTGGCGGGCCAGCCGAGGGCGGCTCGGACGGTCGGGTGGGCCATGCAGGGGGCTCCCCGAGAGCTGGACTTGCCCTGCCACCGGGTAGTAAATGCCATTGGGACACTCTCTCCACCCCTTGTTTTCGGTGGCGCGGGAGTGCAGCGAGAGCTGCTGGAGAACGAAGGTATCCGTTTCTTGGAAGATGGGCGGATTGACCTGGGCGCCTCTCTTTGGGACGGACCGATCGCAGAATGAAAGCGGGGGAAGTGACACCGTCCCGCTCATTCGAAACAAAATGTCGGAAGGAGGTTGTCATGCCGGAGCTGCCGGAGATTTGGAACCTGGCCCGCCAAATGGACCAGACCTTGCGAGGGAAGTGCATCTA
>JAPLHW010000100.1 GCA_026389425.1 Coprothermobacterota bacterium | reverse complement strand
TTCCCCAGATCCCGGCCTCTACCCGGTAACGAATGTCTGGTACCCGGACCGCTGGGAGTTCCAACTGGGGCCGGAAGTGCCGGAGGACCTGCGCCGCTTCCATATGGTTCCCATCGTCCGGGAAGGCCAAGCAGGCTATTTCGCCAATGGTTCACAGTATTCGGAGGGGGCGGTGATCCTTCAAGACGATCAGGGAAAAGAGGTCGGGCGAGGATTCGCCGAATCGGTCAGCTACTTTGACGCCACCCAGTTGATGCTCCGCCTGGCGGGCCTCCCCGAGACACCTGAGATGCTGGCCTTGGTGGGCTCTTCTGCTACTCCCTTCTGTCTGCGGTTGCGCAGCATTCTTTACCTTAGAAGGCCGGACGCGCAGGCAGTCTTGGCTCACTGGGCTCCTTCCTTCCCCGGGATCCACAAACCGCCCACAGACCAAAACAAGGATGTCTGAGCAGAACGGCTTCACCTGGGAGATCGATGTCCCATTGTTGAGCAACCGCTGGATGTGGCTCGACTGGGCCAAGGTGCTGGGGTGGACCTACCTCATCATGACCGGTCTGATGGCGCTGATCTTTGCCGCAAGCGGGGATGCGGCCGATGTCCTGCCCTTCCTCTGGATCTTCGCCCTGGTGGTCGGCGGGCTGGCTCTATTTGGCCTGCTGGTGATGGGGCTCTTCTTCGGGAACCGTTACCGTATGCGCTTTACCGTAAGTGAGGAGGGGGTATTGGCACAGACCCTGGACCGTCGCGCCAAGTTCGTTAACCGCCTTCCCGTGGGAGGAGCCGCCCTGATCGCCCAAAGCCGGGAGGAGGAATCCTTCCCCTGGCAAGCCGTAGCCACCGCCCACCCCTACCCCAGGCAAAATGTCGTGATACTGCGCAACCGCTGGCGCCGCTTGATGATCCTCCATTGCCCCTCCCAGGATTTCCCTTCCATCAGCGCCTACGTGCAGGAGCGGTTGCGGGAGGAAGGAGTGGCTGTCCGCAGTCAGCGCAACCCCTTGCCGCTCCGTCTGCTGTGGACTGCGCTGGCCGTGCTGGCCTGCCTCCCCCTCTTCTCCATGCCCTACCCTTTGGAGCTCGACCTCTTCCTGCCGATCCTCCTCGTCTGCTTCGCCTTGGCCACCGTCTGGCTCTCCCGCTTCATGGGCGTGGTGGTGCTTGGGGCCACCCTCTACGCCATCATCATTACCTTGGTAGGCGGCTTTCAGGTACGACAGGCCGAGTTCTTCTCCTCCTTGGGGAGCTACACCGCTTTCGCTTGGATGGATCCCGGGGAATGGGCGCAATTGGCCTTGACCTTGGCCGGCCTGCTGCTCCTGAGCTTTCTCTCCATCCAAGCCCTGCGCGGCCGCCTCCCCTCGATGCTGGAGCAAGACGCCAGCGGTGAGTAGCGCCCTCTTCCCCAATCTTCTTAAGAAAACAGCTTGGGCGAGAAGTAACTCTCGCCAGAGCTGTTTCAAAGATGCAATGATCGCACGTCGGGTGCTGGGGGTGACCGGTCAATTCTGAGTTCTCCGGTTGCCTCTTGCAATCGTTTTTTCATTATTATTCACGCCGAGAATTGAATGTATTCAGGGGGTTGCTTCCTATCCTGTTCACTTGCGCGTCCTGGCTGGCCTCCTGACTCCTCCCGCCAAGCTCTATTACTGGCGGCAGCGCACCGGCGAAAAAGTGGACATCGTTGTGGAATACGGCTGGAGGTCATTAACAACCAAGAATCGTTCTCTTTCGTCGATCGCCTGCTGGCCGTCCCCTGGTCAGCGGTTACAGGATATGCTGCCTCAGGCCGATAAGTCCGCTATAATGAGCGATTGGAACACATTTGCCGCCCTGTCGGGGCAGAAAAAGAGGGAAGCCGTGGCGTGAAGAATCTTGGT
>JAPLHW010000055.1 GCA_026389425.1 Coprothermobacterota bacterium | reverse complement strand
CAGAAACAAACCTGGGACCGCCGCACCCCAGTGCGGCAGAAACAAACCTGGGACCGCCGCACCCCAGTGCGGCAGAAACAAACCTGGGACCGCCGCACCCCAGTGCGGCAGAAACAAACGCTGTTCAATGCCAGGACCGGGGAAGAGACACCGATGGACGTTAAACGCTGCGTCGGTACCAGCCCGATTAAGATCGACGGCCCTTCGTTGGTCACCGGCCAGTCGGTTTTCACAGACGATATACAGCTCCCCGGCCTGCTCTACGGTAAGATCCTGCACAGCCCGTTGGCTCACGCCCAGATCGAGGAGATCAATACGGCCAAAGCCGAGCAGCTCCCGGGGGTGGCCCTGGTGTTGGACCACCGCTCGGTTCCACGCAAAGCTTATACCACGGCCGGCCAAGGGTACCCCGAGCCATCCCCCTACGATAACTTCATCTTCGACCGCACCGTCCGTTTCATCGGCGACCGGGTAGCGGTGGTGTTTGCCGATTCGCTGGAAGCAGCCGAGGAAGGCCTTTCCTTGATCGAGGTGCGCTACCGCGAGCTGCCCGCTGTCTTCGACCCGGCTGAGGCATGCCTTCCCGGTGCACCGCGGGTGCATGAGGAGCCGGAGATCCAGGGCGCCTTCGACCCAGCGCGGAACCTGGTCACTCATCTCGACCTGGAGATCGGCGCGGTGGAAGAAGCTTTGGCCGTCGCCCCCGTCCGCGTAGAGGGGACCTGGTCGACCCCCTTTTACCAACATGTGCCGATGGAGACGCACGTTACCCTCTCCTGGCTGGATGAGCGAGGCCGTTTGGTTCTGCGCACTTCCACTCAAGTACCCTTTCATACCCGCCGCATCTTATCCCAGATCCTGGACCTCCCACTGTGGAAGATTCGAGTGATCAAACCCCGCATCGGTGGCGGTTTTGGCGGCAAACAAGAAGTGCTGCTGGAGGATCTCTGTGCCCTGGCCACGCTGCGGACCGGCCGGCCGGCGCGGATTGAGCTGACCCGAGAGGAGGAATTCGTCTCCTCCCGCCTGATGCATCCGATGGATGTGCGCGTCCGACTCGGCGCGGGGCGAGATGGGATCCTACAGGTTCTTGAAATGGAGATTCTATCCAATACCGGCGCTTACGGGACGCACGGAGCTACCATCTTCTTCAATGCCGGCAGCAAGACCCTGCCACTCTATAACAAGGCTGAGCATGTCCGCTTTGCTGGTGACGTGGTCTATACCAACATGCCGGTGCCGGGTGCCTACCGCGGTTACGGCGCCACCGAGGGATATTTCGCCTTGGAGTGCGCCATGGACGAGCTGGCTAACCGCCTGGGGCTCGACCCCTTGGAGCTGCGCCGCCGTAACCACATTCGCTCCGGGGAGAGTTCTCCCATCTTCCGCAAGTTGGGGGAAGGCCGCGAGGGGGTACCCCAGATCATCGCCAGCTGCGGCTTGGAGGACTGCATTGAACTCGGCCGGCGGGCCATCGGCTGGGACGAAAAGCGCAGCCGACCTCGCCAGGTGGGACCGCACACTTTCCGTGGCCTAGGGATGGGGATCTTTATGCAAGGATCGGCCATCCCCCTGGTTGATATGGCCGCCGCAACCATGCGCATGAACGAGGATGGTTCCTTCCAGCTCTTCATCGGCGCCACCGACATCGGCACCGGTTCGGATACGATTCTTGCCCAGATCGCCGCCGAAGTCTTGACTGTGCCGTTGGAGCGTTTCGTAGTCATTTCCTCGGACACCGACTTGACCCCCTTCGACAAAGGAGCCTACGCTTCCAGTACGACCTTTCTCTCTGGGGAAGCGGTGCGCAAATGCGCTCTGGCGTTAGGTGAGAAGATTCTGGCGGTGGCCGCCGTTCTCCTAGGCGAACCAACGGAGGGGCTCCTGCTGGTGGAAGGAGTCGCTCGTTCCACCGCCACCGGAAAACAAGTAACCCTGGAGGAGATCGGGATGCGCTGTTTTTACTTGGCCGGGCAGCAGCAGTTGGAGGCTTCCGCTTCGCACGTCTCCGAGGTCTCTCCGCCACCCTTCGCCGCTCACTTCGCCGAGGTGGAAGTGGACACCGAGACGGGTTGCATCAAACCGCTGCGCTATGTAGCTGCCGTGGACTGTGGCCAGCCCATTCATCCTGGGCAGGCTCGCGGCCAAATGCTGGGCGCTTTGGTCAACGGCCTGGGCTTTGCTCTTTGCGAGGAGCTACGCTTCTCACCGCGGGGTGTAGCCCTCAATCCCAACTTCCTCGATTACAAGATTCCCACCTCGCTTGATTTACCTGAGATCGAGACCATCCTTGTCCCCACCGAGGAGCCCTCCGGTCCCTTTGGTGCCAAAAGTGTGGGTGAAATCTGCATAAATGGTCCTCTGCCGGTCATTGCCAATGCTGTCTATGATGCGGTCGGGATCCAGCTGAAACGGGCTCCCTTCACCCCGGAGTCGGTGCTGCGCCTCTTGGGGAAGCTGTGACGAGATGAACGGAGAAACCCAGCTGCCGCGTTCAGGCAGCACCCTTCGCTTCGCTCGAGGGCAGATCTGGCGAAATTTGCTGCTGGTTGCCTTGTTGGGCCTTCTGGTTCTCTCCGGTTATGCGCTTTACCAACGCTACACCGGCCATGCCGAGGCGCGGGAGTCACTCTCCCAGGCCGAGCAGGAGCGGCACTCCCAAGAAGAGGCCTTCCGTGCCCTGCAGATCCGCGCCGAGGGAGCTGAGTCGCCCTTCCAGATGGAGCAGATCGCCCGTAACCAGCTTGGGATGGTCAGGCCGTGGGAGACGGTTTTTCGCCTCTCGCCGGAACTGCTCAGCTCTTCCACCCCATCAGAGCCGGCCGCCTCGATCCCACAGCAGCAAGGAATCCTGGGCTGGCTGGAGAGGACCTGGCAGGTCGTGGCTGACTTCTTCCGCTCGCTCTTGCGTTAGGAAGCCCTCCTTGACCCCCGCCCCGTTTCGGCATAAGATAGCCTTGTTGGCGCGGGGTAGAGCAGTCTGGTAGCTCGTCGGGCTCATAACCCGGAGGTCGCTGGTTCAAATCCAGCCCCCGCTACCAATTATTTTTTTTGGCGGCGTAGCTCAGTTGGTCAGAGCAAGCGGCTCATACCCGCTGCGTCCGGGGTTCGAATCCCTGCGCCGCCACCACTAAGATGACGCCAAGATCCTCTTTTCAGTGCAAGCTGACGGCTTGTCTTCGACAAATACCCCCATTGCAAACAAATCCGCACTTGGTTGTCGGTGTTTCTGGAGGGGTGGATTCATGCGCCCTACTCCTTTCTCTCGCCGAGACGGGCCGCTTTCCCCTCTCGGTAGCCCATTTCCAACACGGGCTACACCCCGGCGAGGAAGGTGACTATCTTTTCGTCAAAGCCCTGGCAGAACGCCTCGGCCTGTCCTGTGCTCTCGGTCGCGGTGAGGTGCTGGAGCGCTGCCGTCGGGAGGGGCTTTCCCTCGAGGAAGCTGCCCGAGCCGAGCGGTTTCGTTTTCTGGAGGACCTGCGGTGCAGCCTTGGGGCTGAGTGGATTGTCCTCGGCCACACCGCTGACGACCAGGTAGAGACGATCTTGCTGCGCTTGTTGCGCGGAGCAGGTTTGTCCGGGTTGAAGGGAATCTCACTCTGGGACGAGAAACGCCGCGTCCTTCATCCCTTGCTGGGCCATTGGCGGCGGGAAACGGTGGAGTACTGTCGACGGCGCGGTCTGGAGCCTCGCTTAGACCCCAGCAACAGCGACTTGGCGATCCCCCGCAACTTCCTCCGTGGGGAGGTCCTGCCCCTCTTGGAGAGGCGCTTCCCGGGATGCAAGCAAGCCATGGTGAGAAGCAGCAGCATTTTGGCGGGAGAGGAGGAATACTTGTCGGTGCAAAGCCAGCAGGTTGTTCGGAGCTTCTGTCGGCAGGAGGGAGAAGACGTGCGCCTGGCCGATGAGATACGAGGGCTGCCCACGGCGCTAGCCCGGCGGGTGATAATGGACACTCTGCATGAGTGCAAAGGGGCAATCTCCTTTCAGGAGGTGGAGGCGGTACGACAGCTGCTGGCTGGAGAGGCCGGTCGAAGCGCCGACCTTGGAGGTGGCTGGCGGGCGCTGCGCAGCGGTAATGGCGTCGTCCTGACGCGAGAGAGGCTGGCCTTGCTCCCCCCCGACGATTTTCAGGCGCCTCTTCAAGTCCCGGGGCGAACCGCCTTGCCGGACGGCCGGACGGTGCTGGCCGGCTGGGTCCCCCGTCACGAGGTCCATCTGGGCGGCTCCGGCTCTACCCTGCGGCCAGAGGCGGCAAGCGGTAGCCTGCGCTTCTGGCAGCCCGGAGATCGCTTTCAGCCACTCGGTTTCCCCCACTGGCGCAAGTTGCAGGATTTCTTTACCGACCGCAAGGTTCCCGCCCTAGAGCGGAGGCGAGTTCCGCTCTTGATCTGCGACGAGGAGGTGGCCTGTCTGGTGGGGATAGCTGTAAGTGAGCGCTGGAAATTGGAGGAACATCACGCGCAGGCCTTGCACCTTCGCATTGAAGAAAAGGAGAAAGACGATGCTTGATGAACTGGAACGAACGCTGTTTGACGAGGAGAGGATCCGGATGCGGATCGCGGATATGGGGCAGCAGATCGCCCGAGACTACAGGGAAGACAAGCTGCTGCTGATCGGGGTATTGAAAGGAGCTTTCATCTTCTTGGCTGACTTGGTGCGGGCTATTTCCATCCCGGTGGGGATCGACTTCGTCGGAGTCTCCAGCTACGGGCCTCATACCAAGAGCACCGGTGTGGTGCGGATCGTTAAAGACCTCGACGCGCCGATCGCCGGGAACAATGTCCTGGTGGTGGAGGATATCGTCGACACCGGTCTCACTCTCTCTTATCTGGCCACTCTCTTCCGCGAGAGGGGGCCGAAGAGCCTTCGGATCTGCACTTTTCTGGACAAACCAGAGCGGCGCGAGATTCCCTTGGCGGTGGATTACGTCGGTTTCACCATCCCCAACGAGTTCGTCGTCGGCTATGGGCTTGACTACAACGGGCGCTACCGCAACCTGCCGATCGTGGCTACGCTGAAACCCAGCGTCTATTCAAAATCCTAGGGCAGAAGGCTATAATAGGGCCAGTTTGAAAAAAGGACGGTTCTGACTCTTGCGCACGAATATCTGGCGAAGCATCGCTATATACGCATTAATTGCTTTGTTGTTGTGGGGCGTTTGGCAGCTTCTCTTCGGCCAGCCGGCAGCCCAGGTGATTCCCTATGCGACCCTCAAAGAGATGGTTACACAAGGCAAGGTGGCAAATGTGGATTTCGGCGAAACCCAGCTTAGTGGTACCCTCAAGGATGGTTCTGCCTTTACCTCTGAGTGGCGTCCAGGCATAGACTTAGATTTTATCCCGATCTTGGAGCAAAACAAGGTTTCCTATACTTTCCTCCCACCCCCCTCCAACTGGCTGCAGATGGTTCTTATCTACGGCCTGCCGCTTTTGCTCCTGATCGGTTTTTGGTATTTCATGTACCGGCAGTCGCAAGGGGGAGGCAACCAAGCCTTCTCTTTCGGCAAGAGCAAAGCTCGCCTTTTCTTGGATGACCGCCCGCGAGTCACCTTCAACGATGTGGCCGGAGTCGACGAGGTGAAAGAGGAGCTGCAGGAGGAGATCGAGTTCCTGAAAAATCCCAAGAAATTTCAAGCCCTGGGGGCCAAGCTCCCCAAGGGGGTGCTCCTGGTAGGACCCCCGGGCTGCGGCAAGACCCTGCTGGCACGAGCCCTGGCCGGCGAGGCGGGGGTGCCCTTTTTCTCCGTCTCCGGCTCGGAGTTCGTGGAGATGTTCGTCGGAGTAGGCGCCTCCCGTGTTCGCGACCTCTTCTCTCAGGCCAAAAAATATGCCCCTTGCATCGTCTTTATCGACGAGATCGACGCGGTCGGCCGCCTGCGTGGAGCCGGCTTGGGAGGCGGGCACGACGAGCGAGAGCAGACGCTCAATCAACTGTTGGTGGAGATGGATGGTTTCGATGCCAACGTGGGGGTCATCATCGTTGCCGCTACCAACCGGCCGGACATCCTCGATCCTGCTTTGCTGCGCCCTGGCCGTTTCGACCGGCGGGTGGTGGTGGATGCAGCGGACATGGCCGGACGAGAAGCCATTCTCCGCATTCATGCCCGCAATAAGCCGCTGGAGAACCCGGATGACATGAAGACCATCGCCCAACGAACCCCCGGCTTCACCGGGGCCGACCTAGAGAACGTAATGAACGAAGCTGCGCTGCTGGCCGGCCGCTTGGGCAAGAGCCAGATCACCAACAACGAGATCAACGAAGCCATCGAGCGAACCATTGCTGGCCCCCAGAGAAAGAGCCGCCTTGTCTCGGAAAAGGAGAAAGAGATCATCGCCCTGCACGAGACCGGCCACGCCTTGGTCGGTCGCCTCCTGCCCGGAGCGGATCCGGTGCAGCGCATCTCCATCATCTCGCGCGGGATGGCTTTAGGTTACACCATCCAGATGCCCACAGAGGACCGCCATGTAAGAACCAAAGAGGAGCTGTTGAACATGATCGCTTTCTCGATGGGCGGTCGCGCCGCTGAGCAGGAGATGCTGGGGGAGATTACCACCGGAGCCAAGAATGATTTTCAGAAGGCCACCGAGCTGGCTCGCCAGATGGTCTCGGAGTGGGGGATGAGCGATAAACTTGGACCGATCTCCTACTCCAATAAGGAGGAGATGGTGTTCCTTGGCCGAGACCTAACTCGCGAGCGCAACTACTCAGAGGCGGTAGCCTTAGAGATCGATGAGGAAATCAGGAAAGTAATCACCGGTTGCTACGAGGCGGCGGTGCAAATCATCCTCACTAACCGCACCAAGCTGCGAAAGATCGCCGACATTTTGAAGCAGCGAGAGGTCTTGGAGGGAGACGAGCTGGAGCGGCTTCTCACCGAGGAATCCGCGGCGGCGTAGGGTGATCGCTGACCAAGGGCCGCTCGTCGAGTGCGTCCCTAACTTCTCTGAAGGGCGGCGGCCTGACGTATTGACTGCTCTCGTTGAGGCGGTCAAGAGCGTAGCTGGCGTTCGCCTCCTCAATCATTCCGCTGATCCGGATCACAACCGAGCCGTCTTCACTTTCGTGGGTGCTCCCGAACCACTGCTGGAGGCTGCCTTTCGTATCGCCCGGACGGCGGTGGAGAGAATCGACATGGAGCATCACCAGGGACAGCATCCACGCATCGGAGCAGTCGATGTGGTGCCCTTCGTGCCGATTGCTGGGGTAGGCATGGAGGACTGCGTGCGCCTCGCCGAACGGATGGCGGAGCGTCTTTGGGGTGAGCTAGGGGTGCCGGTATATCTGTATGGGAAAGCGGCCCGTCGCTGCGAGCGGGTCCATTTGCCGGATGTGCGGCGCGGTCAGTACGAAGGACTGAAGGAGAACATCAAACGAGCCGAGTGCTTCCCCGATGTGGGGGAGCCCCGCCTTCACCCGACCGCCGGAGCGGCCGCCGTGGGAGCGCGAGAGCCTTTGGTAGCCTTCAATATCAATCTGCGTGGGGCTAACTTGGCGGTAGCCAAGCGAATCGCCCGAGCTGTGCGAGAGAGTTCAGGGGGGCTGGTTCATCTGCAGGCGCGGGGGATGTGGATGGACTCTCGCGGTCTAGCTCAGGTCTCGATGAACCTCTTAGACTACCGTTCTACTCCGCTCTACCGGGCGTTTGAGTTGGTTCGGGTGGAAGCCGAGCGCTTCGGTGCGGTGATCGCCTCCAGCGAGCTGATCGAGCTTCTGCCGTTGGACGCGGTGCTAGAAACCTTCTCTCATTACCTCCGATTGGACTCTTTCGGGCGGGGGCAAGTGCTGGAATGGCGCCTCCTGGAGGAGGAATCGTAATGGAAGAGGACATACAGCCGCAGGCTATTGAGTTGCTTGAGGAGCTGCAATCAGTCGAAGCGAAGGGTGACTGCACCAGCAGCGAAACCCGGCCCATCGACCAGGGACGAATCCAGCGAGCCGTGCGGGAGATCCTGGAGGCCATTGGCGAAGACCCCGAACGGGAGGGGTTGCGCCGTACCCCTCAACGGATCGCTCAGATGTATGCAGAGATCTTTTCCGGCAGTGAAGAGCAAGCCCTACAACAGCTCGCCGTCGGTTTTCGGGAGTCGCACTCGGAGATGATCCTGGTGCGAAATATCGCTTTCCACTCGATCTGTGAGCACCACCTTCTGCCCTTCTCCGGTCACGCTCACGTCGCCTACATCCCGCGAGGGAAGATCGTCGGGCTTTCCAAGATCGCTCGCACGGTGGACATCCTGGCTCGTCGCCCGCAAATTCAGGAACGTTTAACCTCGCTCATCGCCGACGTGCTGGAACGAGGGCTTGACCCAGTGGGAGTGGCAGTGGTGATGGAGGCCGAGCATATGTGTATGGTCATGCGGGGGGTCAAGAAGCCGGGAAGCTTCGTCACTACCTCAGCCTTGCGCGGCGGCTTCCGCACTAACCCGGCCACCCGTGCCGAATTCTTTTCACTGGTTGCCTCTGGGCGGGCGACGCCCTGAGATGTTGCCCCCCGTCTGTCGGGTACTGCGCTCGCGGGGGGAGCTGGAAGACGCTCTGCGTGAGATCCAGGCTTCTCCAGCCTCCTGGCCGATCATGGCCGCCAAAGGGCACTTCCTGGCTGTTCAAATCTGTGATTTGGATCCCCGTGCCGCCAACATCTTGAAACAGGAGATGCTGGCCCGCGGTGGGGAGGCAGCCATCTCCTGGGAAGTGCTGAGCCTGCACAACCAGCCCACTGACGCCCTCCTGATGGGGACGCAAGCCCAGCTCACCCAACTGGCCGAGAAGCTGCGCCAACAACCTTTCGGGCTGGCCGTCCTGGCCGCCCGGCTGGATCGGCTTGTAGGATCCTGCGGAGGCATGTCAATGGCCTGCGGCAGCGCGTCCTTTAACAGCATCTTCCGTGGTCACCCCTTTCCCTGGGGGGAGCGAACTTTCCTAGTGGGGATCCTTAATTTGACCCCCGACTCCTTCTCAGGCGACGGGCTGGGCGGACGTGTGGACGAGGCTTTAGCAAAAGCCGAGGCAATGGTCAAAGAGGGAGCAGACATCTTGGACGTGGGCGGGGAGAGCAGCCGCCCCGGGCACTTGCCGGTGGAAGCTGAGGAGGAATGGGGACGGGTGCGTGATTTCCTCTCTGAGTTCCTCCCCCATGCCGCAGTGCCCGTCTCCTTGGACACCTGCAAGGAGGAGGTGGCTCGGCGGGGCCTGGAGCTGGGGGTGAATCTGATCAACGATATATGGGGGCTGCGCCGCGGACGCGGCATCGCCAAACTTGCTGCAGCGCATGGCGCCGGCCTGATCTTGCAGCACAACCGGCGCGTGGCCGATTACCGGCGTTTCCTCCCGGAGGTGATGGCAGACCTGGAGGAGAGCCTGTCCTGGGCTCTGGAGGACGGTGTCCCCAGGGAGAGGCTGATCGTCGACCCGGGCTTCGGTTTTGGCAAATCAGCGTCCCAGAATTACATTCTGCTACGCGAGCTGAGGGCTTTTCGCGGCCTCGGGCAACCGCTTCTGGTAGGGGTCTCACGGAAGTCTTTCCTGGGGTTGACCAACAACCGCCCTCCCGCCCAGCGAACTTTCGCCACTGCTGCTGCAGTGGCCTTGGCGGTGGAGGGCGGCGCCGATCTGGTGCGAGTGCATGAGGTGCAGGACATGCGAGAGGTGGTGCAAGTGTGCGACCGGACCCTGCGCGGCGAGCGGATCCTCTCACTTTCCTAACTCGGGGGGCGCTCATCGCTTCCCTCTATTTGGTCCTCACCCTGCTTTTCGCCGGGGTCAGCTTCCAGGCTGTGCAAGTGCGGGTGGCGGAAGCTCTGACCATTCTCCCCTTCTTTTTCCCGGAAGCAGTCTGGGGAGTGGCGCTGGGGGTGGCGTTAGCCAATCTCTTCTCCCCCTTCGGGGTGATCGACTTGGTGTGCGGCAGCCTGCTCTCCCTGATCGCCGCTCTTGGCACCTTCCTCGTGGGGCGGTTGCTGCGGCCGCACCTCTTACATGGTTGGGCGGTCGCCCTGGCGGTGCTTCTAGCCCCTCTCTTCCCGGTACTCGCGAACGGCTTCGGCGTCAGCGGGTATCTCTTGCAGTTTGGCCTCGTTTCTGACTACACTTACTGGGGCCTGACGGTCAGCATTCTGATCGGGCAGACCGTGGCCTGCTACGGCCTTGGTGGCCCCCTCTTGCTGGTATTGACGATGCGATGGCGTGAAACTGGAAAGATCTTCTGATGCCCTTCAAAGTCGGTCTGGCCCAGATCGAGTGCCGTCTCGGCGACGTGCGGGCCAACCTCCAAAAACACATGCAATACCTGGAGCTGGCAAAGGCCCAGAAGATCGACCTGCTCGTCTTCCCCGAGCTTTCCCTGACCGGCTACAACCTGCAGGACGCTGCCTGGGAGGTGGCGCTCAGTTTGGACTCGCCCCCGTTGCAGGCACTGTTGCGCATCTCCCAGGAGATCTCCTTCGTTGCAAGTTTCGTGGAGCGTCACGACGGCTTCCCAGTCATTTCCGCCGCCTACTTCGAGGGCGGCCAGATCCGTCATATCCACCGCAAGGTTTACCTGCCCACCCATGGCCTCTTCCAGGACGGCCGCGATTTCGCCCGAGGCGATGCGATCCGAGCCTTCGACACCAAGTTCGGCCGGATGGGGATGCTGATCTGCCGGGACGCCTGGCACCTTTCCTCGGCTTATCTTCTGGCTCAAGACGGCGCCCGCTACCTGGTTTTGGTCAACGCTTCACCGGTTCGCGGAGTGCGAGGCAAGAGCCCAGACCCCGATCCGCAACTGAAGAGCCTCTTCAATGTATATGCTACCTACCTCAATCTCTTCATCTTCTTCGCCCACCGCGTCGGTTTCGAGGAAGGGCTCTGCTACTACGGCGGCTCGGTGATCCTGGATCCTTTTGGGCGGACGGTCGCCTCAGCCCCTTATTTCGTGGAGGATCTGGTGGTGGGAACGATAGACGAGTCCCTCACCGAACGCCGCAATACCATGGTTCCGCTGGGCCGGGAGGAAGATCTCGTCCTGGTGCGGCGCGAGATGGAGAGGATCGCTCATGAACGTGCGAGCCGTTGACTTAACCATTCAGGTTCGTCTTGCTGAGGACATCGTGGTCCGTTTTCTACGTGCCGAGACCAAGAAGGCAGGCTTCCGCCGCTACGTGCTGGGACTCTCGGGGGGGTTGGACTCCGCCCTCTTAGCCACCCTCTGCGTGGTTGCCCTGGGCAAGGCAGCGGTCCTGCCCTATTTCCTCCCCTACCGAAGCTCAAACCCAGCCAGCGAGAAGGATGCCGAACGAGTGTGCCAACACCTCGGCTTGACCCTGCATCGGATGGAGATTACCACCCAAGTGGAGGCTTACTTCGACCAAGTCGGCGAAGCCGACGCACTACGACGGGGCAACAAGATGGCCCGCGAGCGGATGGCGGTCCTCTTCGACCAGGCCATGGCCCATCAGGCTTTGGTGGTGGGAGCCAGCAACAAGTCCGAGCTGCTGCTGGGCTACGGCACCTGGTTTGGGGACCTGGCCGCTTCCTCTTTTCCCATCGGCGACCTCTACAAAACCCAGATTCGTCAGATGGGGCGGGAGCTGCAATTGCCGGCGGAAGTGCTGGAGAAGGCACCAACCGCTGACCTTTGGCCCGGCCAGACCGACGAGAGCGAGCTGGGCTTCACCTACGAGCTGGCCGACCAGGTCCTCTTCCTCTTCGTTGAGGAGCGTCTGACCGAAGCGGAGATTGTGCGGGCCGGTTTCCCTACGGCCACCGTTGGAGCGATCCTCAAGCGGGTCCGCCAGTCTCAGTTCAAGCGGCGGATCCCTCCTGTATGCAAGCTCTCCAGCCGCACCGTGGGGTGGGACTTCCGCTATTTGCGAGACTGGAAGGGGTAGGTGAACAAGCCTTTCCCGGTCCTTGTCGGGGCCAGCACTGATCCCGGCCAGCATAAGGTCAACGAGGATGCCTTCTACATCTTCGAGAACCGCATCTCGCCGAAGAACCCACTTCTCTTGGAGGGGCTCTACGCGGTGGCTGACGCCGATAGTCCGGACGCTCACGGTGACGCAGCCTCCCGCTTAGTGCTGACCACTATCGCCCAGAAGATGGAACCTATCCTGGGACATGAGGAGGGGTCACTCCTGCAGATCCTCCAGGAGGGGATCGAGGAAGCCCACCGGCGCTTGCAGGAGTTGGCCCGTCACGAGAATTGGCGAAACATTCGCGTCTCACTGGCTTGCGTCTTGTTGATCGGTACTCATTTGATCTATACATCGGCGGGGAGTTGCTCGATCTTCCTCCTTCGCGACGATGAGCTTCGTGAACTGAGCCACACCGCCCCCTTGGTCCAGGGGCAAGAAGTGCTCTCGCCAGCATTGGGTGAAGAGGGTTTTCGCACTGATGTCTTCGAAGTTCGCTTACGTGAGGGGGACAGTTTGCTTCTTGCCACGGACGGCTTGGTAGAGCGGGTCCGCTACCGCGATCTGGCTGAGGTTTTGCACTGGAGCCTTTCCCCACAAGCGGCTGGTGATAGGCTGCTTTCCCTGGCGGTGCGGGCTGGGAGCCACGAGAACATGACCGCTCTGGTGCTGGACATTCAGTCGGCTCGCCATGGCAACAGTAACTGGTGGAAGATTGCCCTGGGGTTGCTGGCAGTCTTGGCCGTAGGGTTCGCCATCACCTTCATCCTGCTGCAGCGGCGAGCTCCCCCGTTGGAGATGCCCACCTCTAGCGCCAGCTCCACCGGTGAGGCCTCTAGTGAATCCCTAAGCACTCGCTACATCTTCCTTTCCGGTCTGCAGGATCCCTACGCTTTACTCCAAGTGGAGGATATTTTTTATGTTCTGGACAACTCCCAGAAAAAGGTCTTGGCCTTCACTAGCAATGGCCAGCCGGTGGAATCCTTCGACGGTTCACTGAAGGAAGCCGAGGCTCCCTGCGACTTGGTAGAGGGACCTACCGTCCTCTTCGTGCTGGATGCAGCGGGCAAGATTTTTTCCGTCTCGGTGCCGGACGGTGTTGTGGAGACGGTGGACTTCGACTTGGGCGAACATGGTTCCCTCTCATCACCGCGGGCCATCGCTTTTGATGGATCCTATTATTACATCGCCGACCGCGGTAACGATCGGATCGTTTATTTGGATCGCAACTTCCTCTACGCCGGCGAGTACGGCGGCTTGGCGGAAGGGAAGCCGATGCTGGAGAAACCCAACGGTCTGGCCGTGGACGATGCCGGCAATCTTTACGTCAGCCTGAAGGACGCTCACCAGGTAGTCAAACTGGACCCAAATGGACAAGTGATCGCTCGCGCTTCCACCGAGGCTACTTCGATCGGCATTTACGACGGGCCGGCGGACCTTGCCCTAACCGCCAACCAGCAACAGGTATTGGTGCCGGAGATGTCCCTGGACAAGGTTCTGGTCTACGATGCCGAGCTGAATTTACAGTACAAGGTCGGACGCGAGCAACTGCCCGGCGCCAACTTCCGCGACCCAAAAGGTGTCTTTGTTTCGGGACAGGCGCTTTACGTGGCCGGCGGATCGAGTGAAGACGGGCAGGGAACCGTCTGGCGGATTCCCTGGAACTTAGTCCTCAGCACCCCCTAAAGAAACCCATCCCCCAGAGGAGAACCGATCGTGGACAAGAATGAACTGCTGGCCAAAGCTAACAAGCCATCCGAAGAGGCCATGCGCCTTCACCCCTTTTATCGTGGCAAGATCGAAGTGGTGCCGAAATGCTGTATCCGCTCGGTGGAAGATTTTGCCATCTGGTATACCCCCGGTGTGGCTGCCCCTTGCAAGGCGATCCAGAAAGACCCCGAGCTGGTTTACGAATACACCAACAAATGGAACACCGTGGCGGTAATCTCGGACTGCACCCGGGTCCTCGGTTTGGGCGACATCGGTCCCGAGGCGGGCTTACCGGTGATGGAGGGGAAGGCTCTCCTTTTCAAGTACCTGGGCGGCGTGGACGCCTTTCCGCTGACCCTGGACACCAAAGATCCCGCCCGTTTCATAGATATCGTGAAGGCTTTGCAGCCGGCTCTGGGAGGTGTCAACCTGGAGGATATCGCCCAGCCTAAGTGCTTCGGCATCCTCGAAAGACTGCGACAGGAGATGCGCATCCCGATCTGGCATGACGACCAGCAAGGCACCGCTGCCGACACCCTGGCCGGGTTGATCAACGCCTTGAAGATCGTCGGCAAGCCGCTGGGGGAGATCCGCCTGGTCATGGTAGGCACAGGCGCCGCAGGCTTAGCAACCTACCGCGTTTTGCGGACTGCCGGCTTGAAGCCGGAGCAAGCCGTGTTGGTGGACGAGCACGGCATTCTGGGACCCTGGATGAGCGAGCTGGAGGGTGAAAACCCGACTCTTTTCACCAGCCTGCAAGGGACCAACCCGGAGCGCCTTCACGGCGGCATCGAAGAGGCAATGCGCGGCGCCGATGTCGTGATCGCCTACTCCAAACCTGGCCCCGATACCATCGCCCCGGCTTGGATCGGCCGTATGAGCAAGGACCCGATCCTCTTCGCCTGCGCCAACCCGGTCCCCGAGATCTGGCCCTGGGATGCACGCGAGGCCGGCGCCCGGATCGTGGCTACCGGCCGCTCCGACTTCCCCAACCAAGTGAACAACTCGTTGGGTTTCCCCGGCATCTTTCGCGGCGCACTGGATGTGCGGGCCCGCGTCATTTCCGACGAGATGTGCATCGCCGCGGCAGAAGCTTTGGCTGCCTCGGCTGAGCGAAGTGGACTGCGCGAGGATCGCTTGATCCCCACCATGGATGACTGGACGGTTTTCGTCGAGGAAGCCGTAGCGGTCGGGATGAAGGCCGTCGAACAGGGCCTAGCCCGCCTTCAACCAAGTGAGGAAGAGCTGCGGGAGCAAGCCCAGCGAATCATCCAGCGGGCGAGAAAGGAAACGGAGGTCTTGGCGCGGGAAGGGCTCGTCCCGCCGCCCCCGGTGGAGTAAACGGTGCGGGAAGTTGCTGTCTCACTGCTGCGGGATGCTGTGCGGGACCTCTGTCTGGAGGCCAACGTTGTCATCCCAGACGATACCCTGCAAGCCTTGGAACGGGCGCTGATTGAGGAAACCTCACTGCGTGGCCGTTCCATCTTGGAGGAGATCCTGGCCAACGACCGGCGAGCGCGGGAATGTCGGCTGCCGGCCTGTCAAGACACGGGATTGGCCATCGTCTTCCTAGAGTTGGGGCAGGATGTTTCTCTGGTTGGAGGTGATCTGTGCCAGGCAATCAATGAAGGGGTGCGCCAGGGCTATCGCCGGGGATATCTGCGCAATTCGGTCTCTGTAGACCCGCTGCGGCGGGCTAATAGTGGCGACAATACGCCGGCCGTGCTGCATTTGGAAGTGATCCCAGGTGATTCCCTGCGACTCGTCCTCCTTCCCAAAGGTGGGGGGGCAGAGAACGCCAGCGCCCTCTCCATGTTGACCCCCGCCAGCGGTTGGGAGGGGGTGCGCCGCTTCGTCTTGGAGCAAGTCTGTCGTGTTGGCCCGAGCGCCTGTCCCCCCTTGGTGCTAGGGGTGGGGGTGGGCGGCTCCTTCGGAAGCTGCGCTTTGCTGGCCAAGAAGGCCTTGCTCCGCCCCCTTGGCAGGTCGCATCCGGATCCCCAGGTGGCGGCCTGGGAGGACGAACTCAAGACGGCAGTCAACAACCTCGGCATCGGGCCAATGGGTTTGGGGGGACACACCACTGCCCTCTCGGTAGCCATCGAAGTGGCTCCATGCCACATCGCCTCTCTGCCTGTGGCCGTGAACCTAAACTGCCACTCCCACCGACACCGGAGCGTGACCCTATGAAAGCATTCTCTCTGCACACTCCCCTCGCGGAAAGTGATTTGCTGCCCCTACAGGCCGGAGACCAAGTACTCCTGACTGGGCGCCTCTATACCGCCCGTGATACCGTCCACCAACGCTTGGCTGCCCTATTAGCCAAGGGACTTTCCCCGCCCTTTCCCTTGGAAGGGTCGGTGCTTTACTACTGCGGCCCTTCGCCGGCACCGCCAGGGCGGGTCATCGGCTCGGCCGGTCCCACCACGGCGGGTCGCATGGACCCCTACACCCCAGCCCTGCTGGCGGCTGGTGTGAGGGCGACCATCGGCAAGGGGCCGCGCTCCCCGGCTGTACACCAAGCGATGGCCCAATACCGCGCCATCTACCTAGCTGCGACAGGCGGCACCGGCGCCCTGTTGGCTCAAACGATTACCGAAGTTCTGCTCGTGGCTTACCCCGAGTTGGGGCCGGAGGCCATTTACCGCTTGCAGGTCGTCGATTTCCCAGCGATCGTAGCCATCGACCTGGCAGGCCGAGATCTGTACCGGGAGGTCCGGCAGCTAACGGTTTGCGGTGGTACGGGATGCTGACCCTACCTGGCTGGGCGCGGCAGATCACGGTTGGCCCGCTGCAAACCAACGCTTACCTGCTGGAAATGGGAGAAACCTATTGGTTGATCGATCCGGGTGGGGAGGGGAGCCGCCTGGCTACCCTCTTGCCGCGTGAGGTGGATCTGACGGTGTATTTGACTCACGGCCACGCCGACCACTGGGCTGGCTTGTACAGCCTTCAACTACACAGGACTGGCTTGCGCTGGTTTTACCCACGGCAGGATGAGGAGATGATCACTGGGGTTGACCGGCGGTTCCTCTCTTTCCTTGGCGAGGATTTCCCCGAGCTCACCGGCTTGCCGCTGGATGCACCGCAGGAGTTGGAAGCCGGGGGGAGGTATTTCTCCTTGTTTCATCTCCCCGGCCACACTCCCGGGCATTTGGCTTTCCTCTGTAAAGACTACCCCGGCGGGGGAATACTCTTTGCCGGCGACCTCCTCTTCCGAGGGGGAGTTGGTCGAACCGACTTGCCCGGCGGCTCCACGAGGCGCCTCCAAGAGAGCCTCTCTCGGCTCTTGAAGCTGCCAGGAGAGACGGTCGTCTGCCCTGGTCATGGCCCTCTCACTACTATCAATGCGGAACGAGAGATGATCGAGGATTTGTTGGCGTGAACGACCTGATCTTGATGCCTTGCTACAACGAAGCCAAGACGCTCCCCAGGGTCGTGGCCGAAGTACTGCGCTGGCGGGGAGAGGCCGACGTGCTGGTATTGGATGACGGCTCGCAGGACCAGAGCCTTCAGTTGCTGGCCGGATTCCCGGTGGCCTTGCTGCGCCACTGCAATAACGAGGGGTACGGGCAAACGCTGATAGACGGTTTCGCCTACGCTGCTGCCCACCACTACCAGGCGTGTGTCACCTTGGATTGCGACGAGCAACACGAACCACACCTGATCCCCCGTTTTCTGGCTGAGCTGTCTGACTGCGATGTGGTCTCCGGCAGCCGCTACCTAGAGCCGAGCGAAGGGGTCCCCCCGCCCGACCGCTACCAGATCAATCAGGAGATCACCGAGTTGCTTCGTTCTCTCACCCGCCTCTCCCTGACCGATTCCTTTTGCGGCTTCAAAGCCTATCGCTTAGCGGCCTTGAATCGCTTGCAACTGGACGAGCCGGGCTACGCCTTCCCGGTGCAGTTCTGGATGCAAGCTGCCCGGGCCGGCCTGCGGGTCAAGGAGATTCCCATCTCGCTCATCTACAAAAGCTTCGATCGCCGCTTTCCGGGTCCCCTCAATACCCCGGAGATCCGCCGCCGTTATTACCTGCGCATCATTGAAGAGGAGGCTAAGAAATGGCAAAAATCCTAGCTATCGGGGCACACCCCGATGATGTCGAGATCGGAATGGGGGGGACCATCCTGGCTCTCAAAGCAGCGGGGCACACGGTTGCCATCTGTGACCTGACTAACGGGGAGCCCACGCCGATGGGCACGGTGGAAGCTCGCCTGGCCGAGAGCCGGGAGGCAGCCCGCCTGTTGGGTGTAGACCATCGCTGGACCTTGGATTTGCCCAATCGCTACCTGCGTGACACGGTGGAAGCTCGCGTCAAGGTAGCCGAGGTGATCCGGCGCTTCCGCCCGGATGCTCTCTTCATGCACTACTGGAGCGACGCCCACCCTGACCACGTGGCCGCCAATCAATTGGCTGAGGCCGGCCGCTTCTATGCCAAGTTGACCAAAACAGACTGGGAGGGTGAGCCCATCTTTCCACCGCGCATCTTTTGCTTCTTCTCCAACCACTTTCGCGCCGTCTTCCAGCCTGACTACATCCACGATGTCTCCCCCTACATGGAGCAGAAGCTGGAAGCCCTGAGAGTTTACCATACTCAGTTCAACCCCGAACGGGGCAACCTGGCCGTCTTTGAACAGATTAAAGCGATGGGGATGTGGTGGGGGAACCGTGGCCGTTTCCAGTTCGGCGAGCCCTTCGCCAGCCGCGAGGAGATCGGTTTACGCAACCTGGAGGCGCTCTTGTGAATATCCCCCCGGGCAACCGGGAGGCGAGGCTGAACCCAGCCCTGGAGCTTTGGCCACACCTGGTGGAGGCGAACCGGCGTCTCCCCCCCGCCCCGCTGTTGGAGGATCTGCGACCGCAGGCCCGCCGAGAGTTTGCCGATCTGACCGGCCTCTCCCCCTCCCAGCCATTGGTGATGACCGGCCACCAGCCGGAGTTCGTCCACCCCGGTATATGGATGCGTTTTCTCCTGCTGGACTTGCTTCGCCAACGTTGGGGGCTGGAGAGTGCGGCCTTCGCCGTGGACTCCGATCTAGCCGACGAGGCGGCCGTAGAGGTTCCCTTCCTCTGCCGGGGCGACTTGTTGCGGCGGCGGGTGGAGCTGGCCACGGAGGGCGGCGCCACCTACGAGAGCCGGATGGCACCCTCCACCGAGGCCTGGCACCGCTTTTGTAATGCGATTGAGGAGGCTTTAGCTTGTCCGGCTGGCGCTCGGGCTCGCTTGGCTTTTCGCCGCGCCGGCTCGTTCATTCCGCAGGCCGGCAGCTTCCCGGCCTTCTCGGTGGCTCTTCGGCGTTTCTGGGAGGGAACACCTGGCTATCCAGAAATCCTTCTCTCGGCCATCACCCGGATTCCTAGCTTCGGCCGATTCTTCCTGCTGCTGGCGGAACAGGCCCTCTCTTTCGCCGAGACTCTCAACGCAGCGCTGGCCCGGTGGCGGGTTCGGCATCGTGCCCGCTCCACAGCTGTCCCCTTCCCCGACCTGGAGATCGGACCGGGGCGGGTCGAGTTGCCCTTCTGGTGGGAAAAGGAGGGAACACGTTCCCCCCTTTTTCTCAAGAAGGGGCAACTATGGACCCAGGATCGGCCCTTGGGGGCGATCGAGGAAGCGCGGGTGGCCGCTGCAATACGCCCCCGAGCGGTAAGCTTGACCCTTTTCATGCGTCTCTGCCTGGCCGACCTATTCTTGCACGGGGCTGGTGGAGCAGACTACGAGGAGGTCACCGACGAGGTCATCCAGCGCTTTTTCCGTGCTACCCCTCCGGCTTTCGCCTCAGCGACGCTGACCCTTTTCCTGCCGGGCGAAGAACCATCGGCAGGGTCCCTCAAGCGTTTGCTGCGCGATCTGGAGCAACGGCCAGAGCGTTACCTCGCCAATTCACAGCGAGCCACGCTAACCCCGGTGATCACTCAGAAATCAGCCACGATGGCTTTGGGTAAGTTGGACCGGGACGGCTACCGGGCGCTGCAAGCAGCCAACGAAGAGCTGCGCCGGCCACTGCGGGGACAGATAACCGCTTTGGAAAAACGCGTTGCCGCCGCTGAGGCAACCCGCGAAGTACTTTCCTTCCGCGGTTACCCCTTCTTCTTCTTCCAACCCGAGGAGTTGCGCGAACTACTGGCAACTCTTTGATCACAGGAGTGCTTAGATCGCCCCGGTTTTCTCTTGGGAAAGTGGGTTGGGCATCCGGTCAACCGTCGATTTGGGAGGCGCCGAGTTCCTAGCCCGCGACAGCGTGTTCTGTGTTAGGCTATGGCAGAAAAAAGATCGCACCGCCGGTTTTCCCTGGTGGGTTGAGTTGGGGAAAGCAGTGCGAGGAGGTGTTATCATGCGAACGGTTGACTTGATACTCAAGAAACGCAACGGCCAGGTTCTCCTTCCCAAGGAAATCGCCTACCTAGTGAACGGTTTCACTTCGGGTGAGATCCCTGACTACCAGATGGCCAGCTTCCTGATGGCAGTCTATTTCCAAGGAATGCAGGATACCGAGACCCAAGCCTTGACCCGCAGCATGGTCGACTCAGGACGGATCCTAGACCTCTCCTCGCTGCCCGGTCCGACCGCTGACAAGCACAGCACGGGCGGAGTCGGGGACAAGGTCTCCTTGGTGGTGGTACCGCTGGCGGCGGCCTGCGGCCTCTATCTAGCCAAGATGTCCGGCCGGGGGCTGGGCCACACCGGGGGAACCATCGACAAGTTGGAGTCGATCCCCGGCTTCCGCACCGACCTGACTGTGGATCAACTGCTGGCCCAGGTGCGGTCTATCGGCTGCGCCATCATCTCCCAAACTCCCGATCTGACCCCGGCTGACGGCAAGATCTACGCCCTGCGCGACGTCACCGGCACGGTGGACAGTCTTCCCCTAATCGCTAGCTCGGTGATGAGCAAGAAGATCGCCTCGGGTGCCCAGCACATCCTCATCGACGTGAAATGCGGCTGGGGCGCCTTCATGCGCGATCTGCCCCAAGCCGTCGAATTGGCCCGCATCATGGTCCAGCTGGGGCGGGAGATGGGGCGGAAGGTAGGCTGCGTGATCTCGCCAATGGAGGAGCCATTGGGCTGGGCGGTAGGAAACAGCTTGGAGGTGGTGGAGGCGATCAAAACTTTAAAAGGGGACGGACCACCGGACTTCACCCGGGCGGTGCGCTACCTTTCCGCCGAGTTGCTGCGCTTGGCCGGGTCGGTCGCGACCCTGGCGGAGGGGGAAGAACAGGTCAGCGCCGCCCTCAGCAGCGGCGCCGCCTTGCAACGTTTCGCCTGGATGATCGAGGCCCAAGGTGGTGACGCGCGGGTAGCGGATGACCCCGACCGCTTGCCGCGAGCGCACCTGGAGGCCGTTCTGGAGGCACCCGGAGACGGTTTCCTAGCTGAGGTCGATGCTCTCCAGGTGGGTCATGCCGCCATGCTTCTGGGAGCCGGCCGGCAGAAGAAGGGAGATGCCGTGGATCCCGGGGCCGGCCTTCTTCTAGCCCGTAAGGTGGGCGAGGAAGTGCGTCGCGGTGAGCGGTTGGCGACCCTCTACTCCAACCAACCGGAAGGGTTGGAAAGGGCGCTCCAATTCTTGCAAGGAGCTTTCTCCCTTTCCCCGGAGCGAGTCGCCCCCAGCCCTCTTTTCCTCGGAAAGGTGGGGATCGATGGGTAGCTTTGCCTCCAACCCGTTGGTCTTCATCCTATCCATCATCAGCTTGGTGTTCAGCATCATCCTGCACGAGGTGGCCCACGGCTGGGTAGCCGAACGCTGCGGCGATCCCACAGCGCGGATGGCCGGCCGAATCACCCTCAACCCGCTGCCGCACATCGACCTGGTGGGGACCATTCTCCTGCCCCTGGTGCTAATCGTCACTGGCAGCGGCTTCATTATCGGCTGGGCTAAACCGGTGCCGGTTAACTTTTTCCGCCTGCGCCACCCACGGCGGGACACTATTTTAGTGAGCGTCGCCGGTATCCTGGCCAACCTCTCTTTAGCGCTGCTGGCTGGTTTACTTTTCCGCCTCTTCGGTCTGCTGCCCTATTCCAGTTTCAGCTTAGGGCTGGAACAGTTCCTCTTCTATCTGGTGAATATCAACCTGGTTCTGGCCATCTTCAACTTAATCCCAATCCCGCCCCTGGACGGTTCCAAGGTACTGGCCGCCCTCCTTCCGCCCCGCCTGGAGATGATCTTCTTTGGCCCCCAGGCTGCCTGGATCGGTACCATGCTGCTCTTCGTGCTTCTCTATACCGGTTTGCTGGGGCGCATCCTGGGTCCGCTGGTGAGCGGCCTGCTGCGCCTGCTATTATTTTGACGAGGCTGGGACCGCCGCACCCCAATGCGCAAAAAAGCTTAATCCCATAGACCTTCGCTCATTTCTCGCCCAATGAGAAAATAAAGTGAAAAAGGCTAGTCTGGAAGACCCGCGATGGGTTATAGTAAGAAAGTTAGAAAGCAAGAAAACTAAACTTGGAGGTGTACAAGAGAATGAAGAAACGCTGGATGGATCTCTGTAGGAAGGCGGGGGTCGCGCTATTGGCCGGTCTCTTCCTTTGCTCATTGGTGGCAATGCCGTTGGTACGACCCGCAGCGGCGTTAATCAACCCGGGCGGGGTATGGAACTATCTGACGGCCTCCCCTGATCAGGTCACCCAAGGGACAATTGTTCGATTTGATTTCTCCTTCACCACCGATGTCCAAACGCTTAGCCGGTCGTTGCAGTTCATCCCCAATCCCAACGTGGGACCCGGGGAGCCTCTCGCCATCGTCGATGTCAGCCCAGGTCTGCGCATCGATACCGGCGCTGGCCAGGTGAACATCGTTTGGCCGGACCTGGAGATGCCGGCCGGTGCCGAGCTCTCCGGCTACGCCCACTTCCGCGTGGTTAACCCGCAGCCGAACTCCACCATCGCCGTTACCGCCCGCTTCACCCTGATGCAGCCAGATGGGATGGCTCTGAACCCTGAAAACTACGTTAATTTGACGGTTGCCGGCGGCCAGCAAGGTCCTCTCACCATCCTCAAGAACGCCGACCGCAGCCAGGTTAACGCCGGGAATAGCTACAACTACAACATCACCATCACCAACCCCAACGATCAAGCCGCTTCCAGCATCCGTGTGGTGGACACCCTGGACGGCTACCTCACTCCCCAGGTGGGGCAGATCGGCGGCCCCTCCATTCAGGGCAACACCCTCACTTGGACCCTACGCGATCCCCTCTATCCCGGACAAACCTATAACATCAGTCTGGCGGTACAAGTTGCTCCCAATGCGCCGGATGGCTACGTAATCAACAACACGGCCGTGGTCTACGCCGCGGGTCTTCCGCAGAACCAGGACGCCGCCCTGGCGGTGACGGTGAAGAACGCACCGGCGCCGCCGGCATACACCATGACCATGGGGGTCAACCCCACTTCGGTCGGGCCGGGTGGCACTTTCCGCCACACCATCAACTTCAACAGCGGCAACAGTCCGCAGATCACCCAGGCCTTCTTCCAGGTGGTCCTGCCCTCCAACGTGGGGTTCGTCGCTGCCGGCGGCGGGGGGACCCTCAACGGCAACACGGTGCAGTGGTTCATCGGCAATATCTACCCCAACCAGTCGCTGCAGATGACCCTCGATCTGCAAGTGGGCGTCAACGTCCCGGTGGGCACCACCATCATCAACTCGGTGAACTTCCAAGGTCGCACCAGCCCAGGCTATATCCCGATCAACACCAGCGCCCAGTCTCCTGCCGTAACCGTCTCCGCCCCCCAGATTACTCTCTCCCAGAAGGTGGACCCGGCCAACGTAGCGGCCGGCGGCAAGGTTACTTTCACCGTGATCGCCCAGAACGTCTCCGCAGGCTCTGCTCTCAACGGCCAGCTGGTCTACACGGTAGACCCCAATCTAATCAATCTCTCCTTTAACCCCTTGCCGGCCAGCCAGAGCGGCAATGTTTACACTTGGAACTACGGCTACTTGGCCGCCCAACAGATCGCCCAAGTGATCATGAGCGCCTCCGTCGCCTCTAGTGTGACCGCAGGCAGGACCCTAACCAACGCTGGCGTTTTCACCGTCGGCGGCAGCCAATACACCAGCTCGGCCGGGGTTTATATCAGCTCTACCCCACCTCCGCCGGTTATCAGCTTTCCCGATGTGCCCAACTTCTACTGGGCTTATGATGAGATCATGGCCATGGTCAAAGCCGGCGTCATCAAGGGGTATCCGGATGGTACCTTCAAGCCCGAACTGCCGGTGACACGCGCCGAGTTCTGCAAGATGATCGACCTTTCGATGGGCTACACGATCCCGGCCAGCGTCTCCCGCCCTCCTTTCCCTGACCTCTCTCCCGATAACGCCTGGGCTTGGCCTTATATCCAGGTGGCAGTAGACAAAGGATTGGTCACCGGCTTCCCGGACGGCACCTTCCGCCCCAGCGACTCAATCACCGAGGCCCAGATCTTCGCTATCATCACCCGCGCCAAGGGCTGGCCTCTGGTTAACCCGGTCAGCGCCTCACAGATCTATATCGCCGAAGAGCCGGCCACCGGCAACCCCAACTATGATCTGCGTCCCTTCACCGCTGACACCTGCTGGTACTACCAGTATGTTGGCACGGCGATCCAGTACGCCATCCTGATGGTTCCGGACGACCCGCACCAGATCACCTGGCCCGGCCCGGTCCCAGGCACCTACACCTACTACTTCAACACCTCCGCCTACCGCGCCGAGACGGCCGTCTACCTCTACCGGATGATGGGCGGGAAGTAAGTAGCGCCTCGCTCAACTTAAGATCAAAGGACCGCCCTCGCGGGCGGTCCTTTCTCTTTCTCCAGCGTCATTTGAACCGTGCTCATTGGCTCTTTGTCGATCTTGAGAGTCGCGACACCACCTTGTTTGCGCCCCCTCGAGTCATCTGCTAAAATAGGGACGGCGCGGGGTCGTGGTGTAGCGGTTAACATGCTAGCCTGTCACGCTGGAGACCGCGGGTTCGATTCCCGTCGACCCCGCCACCTGGTAAACCATCCTCCGGCTCTCTAGTGAAGAAGCCGGATTGTCTGGTACCTGCTGTCCATTCCGTACTGTCAAAGATCATTGATCCCGTTGAACTGCCTCCTTCCGCCCTCTCGTTGACGGTTCAGTGATGACCCTTTACAATTCCTTCTCATGCCGAGGTAGCTCAGCTGGTAGAGCACTTGACTGAAAATCAAGGTGTCGGCGGTTCAACTCCGCCCCTCGGCACCACTGCTTTTGTTGCTTGACATCAAGCATCGACGTTGACGTCCGATATAACATTGATATGAGATTTTGGTAGAGGACCGGACAGCCATCCGGCCCCTTTCCATTTAAATAGAATATCGCAGACTTACGTTGACAAAGACTCTCCATTGCCTAATAAAAGGTCAAATCTTTATTGGCGTCCGTGCTGGATGTCCAAGCTAAAAATGACAGAGAGGCCGCTGAATAGCGGTCCTCTTCTTTTTATGGGCACTTTTGCACCTGATCAATTACTTGGCGCTCCCAGGAGGAATCGAACCCGCAACCTACAGATCCGAAGTCTGTCGCTCTATCCAATTGAGCATATTTCTAGGATTGATGATGTATCCCCCTGGTCTTCTTCCTGCTCTTCCTGGTGGAAAGAGTCGTCCAGGCGCTCAAGCCCATCGTGTCGGCAGTCGTACAGGCGAGGTTTCCCTGGCCGCTGGTGGCTGCCGTCGTGGTGGGTTTGGTCTCATGGCTGATTGATTTCCGGCTTCTCACCGGCTTGGAGCTGAACGTCCCACCGCTCGTTGATTACCTCGTTTTTAGAGTAACAGGAGCCAGGGGCAGCAATTGGTTACATGACATGCTGGCTTGGTTCCAAACACTCAAAGAGAAGGCACGGACTTCAGAAACAACTATCGAGGGGAAATATACCGAAGGGAAGTTGTAGCGAGTTGTTATCGGTATCTACGCATGGCTCATCCATCATTTTCCCGAAGTTCCCAAGAATTTATTGAAAATGACTTCCATTTAGTGAAAACCGGAGTAAAATACCTTAACCATTCCTCCTCTTGGTTATCCCCTGGCTTACCCACCAGGGGATTTTTTTCGCAAAAGGATGGTGCCTGCAGAGCAGCCGCTATCCTTTTCTATGAAAGCGCTTTCATATGAATAAGAGAATGGTGTAATGGGGAATTATTGTTGAACATGTTCTATAGACTGGTTGACAGAGGGGTATATGCCTATAATGATCATAGAGGAGGTATGGGCTGAAAACGGATGGAGTGGTAGAGCTACTAATTCTGCACAATTGATAATGAGCGCTAACCAACTCCATGAGAAGCACCATACGTACAAATGGCGATGTTGGGCGGTATCCTACTTGCTGATTCCAAGGGAAAGCTTACGTCAGGCGCAGCATTTCTCCTGGCCGGACCATCTAAGGTGTCGGAAACCTTGGACGTCTGTGGAACCGGGGAGATCACAGTCCTCGCTGGCAATCCGTATCTCGTTGCCCGTCATGCGGACAAACAGCCGGATCAGTTGTATTCGCGGGGGTTTGAGCTTGCTCAAAGGGGTCTGGATCTCCTTTCGGTCACAGGTGAAGCGGACCTGACGCTGCGTGACTTCTCAGACGAGTACATCTTGTGGTGGCCGATGGGAAATGGCCAGGCGCTCCGCATTACTTTCACGTCCACTCTGATGGTAGATGTACCTCCGGTGACCCTCATCGTGAAGAAACAGAGCGGAGAGGTTATCCCTCCACCGCCACCTCCTCGCTATCAGCACCACCCGGCGTTCCGATACTATAGGTTGTCTCAGCTAACCGATGATCTCCAGGACGCAATGAGGAATATCTATTTAGCTTTTGAACTTATGCTGAGTGACAGATACCCGAAGGATGGCAAGGAAAAGGAGAAGGACTGGCTAAGGAGGGGCTTGACGGAACTGGCAAAGGACCCACACTTTCCTGCGGCTTTGAGCAAGCCTCCAAACGAGTTCATCGACTATTTCATGGACCACATCTACAAGGGTGTAAGGCTGCCACTATTTCACGCAAAGATAGGTCGAAACTACTACCCGCCGCAGTCTGCTACAAATGAGAGAATTGTCTTGAGTTCTGCGTTTGATGGGGTGGCAAGGTTGGTTCTGCGGATGTTTGATAGTTGGTACAACGTACGACGAATGGGCGGGGCGCTATATCCTAAGTGGGTATACGAGAATATGGAGAAGCTTTTCAGTGGTGCGAGAATGGTTGCCTCTCCGCATAACGTGCTCGATCGGACTGAAAAGGATCTGAGCTCTCCACGGTTCAAGACTGCAGTGGCAGTGGAAACCCGGGTAATCCCACATAGGTCCGCCAACGAAGGCCCATTGGTCATCGCCGAATTCGATAGAACTGCGCTAGCGGATGCTGGCACCGTCAGGTTATTTGAGCTGGTTAACACCGAAGCGCCTTTGATAGGCAATCTGCTTGATGTGGAACTAGAAACCGATGGGATTGACCATATGGAGTGCCACTGTAGAACGCGTCTCGTAAACACTAGACAACCCAGATGTTTGTTCAAGTGGTGATTCGGAGCAAGGCGGCGAGCCAGACGAACAGCGGACTGGAGAAGTGAAAAATGGTTGACAGCCTGAATGAACGAGTTTCTTCCCGCCGCCGTCAACTCATAAACCGGTGACAACCACTCATTTTCTGTCTCTTTTTCCTACTTTCACAAGTCTGCCTGCTTTCCCACTTGCTTACACAAAAGCCATACTACCCCCCTAGATCCATGGGGAGCAAACTTGTGTTGCTGAGCCGTGCCATCAGTCCAGCGGTAGCGACTCTGCCTCGCCCTTCTTGCTCTCTGCCTTGATTGCTCTCTTGAAGGTTCTGTTCACTTGCTTAATAGGGGGCATGTCGATCCCCTTCCCGGCCAGCAATTCAGCCACAGTCACGAGCTGCATCTTCGGATATTTCCGCCCCCATACCTCGGACTCGTAAAATCCCGCCGTGATGGCTTCCATTCGCATAGGGGCAGTGGGTTCCTGCATCGAGATCAGTACCCCGATTGCAGCCTTCTCCCGGTCCAGCACCCCCTTCAGATCGCGGACATGCGCGGCATTGGTGTGTCCCGCCTTCACCGACAGAATTACACTCTCGAATACTTCGGGTTTGTCCCCCTGGAAAATAATTCGCCCGTCAATACCCTTGTCTGAGCCTTTCTTTTCCTCGACGGGCCTTGCTCCCACAAGACCCAACGCCCACCATTGAAACTGGTAAGGATCGCTTGCCGCTAATGCTTCAGCATCATGAAAAGATGTCGGCTCACCAATTGTCTTGAACGCGACAGCATTTCCAAAGGAGTCCATCAACCGCGCCTTGATAAGGGTTATGGCAAGGTGCGTTATGTCTATTCCGATCCACGGGCGGCCTAGTCCTTGCGCGGCGGTTATCGTGGTTCCACAGCCACCAAAGGGATCAAATACAAGATCACCGGGGTTGCTGCTCGCCGAGATGATGCGCTCAAGAAGGGCTTGAGGTTTCTGGGTCGGATAGCCAAGACGCTCTAGTGCTGAGGCGTTGATGTGCGGGATGTCCCATACATCACCGAGTCGGCGTCCTTCGGGTGATAGGAATATTTTGTACGGCTCCTGACCCTTGCGCTTCTGCCAGCGAAACCAACGGCCTTCCTCGTCTTGTTTGTAATGCGAGTCGGCTTTTCCGGACTTCTCGCCATATTCGCCGCGTATATCATTGAATATAATGGAGTCACTTCTACCGTAGAACAAGATAACATCGTGAAGTCTCTGGAACCGGTTACTCTTAGCAGTATAGCGGCGATAGCTCCAGACGACCTCGTTCCGGAAGTTCCCCGGCCCGAAGATGGCATCCATGAGCATCTTCAGATAGTGGCTCGCTGTAGGGTCGCAATGTAGGTAGATGCTCGCCGTCGGCTTCATCACGCGCCGAAGTTCCACAAGGCGTGGGGCCATCATGGTTAGATAAGAGAGCATGTCACACGGGCCAAGGAACACGTAGAAAGCCTGCATTACTTTTGATACTTTCCCTCCCCTGGTTACGAGTTCTGCATAGACAGCTTCGTCTTCCTGATCCCATTTCCAGGTATCCGTAAAAGCCTGAATCTGACTTGCAGCCTTGCTCCCGTCTTTTTCAGCGAACAGCACATTGTAATTGGCGTTGCTATTAAATGGCGGGTCAAGGTAAACAAGATCCACCGTTTCGTCTTTGATATGTCGGCGCATCACGTCCAGGTTGTCACCATAGTAGAGCGTGTTCTCTTGCATAATCTATTTTTGCCTCACCTTCCCAAGGTTGGCCTTATCATCCTATAGATTTCAATGGGTGAAAAGAAAAGGTGGATCCAGCCAATAGCACGGAAGCGAAAGACCGGTTAGAAGCTCCAGGGAGTGGCTACCACCAGGAACTCAGCCGTCTTTTTGCCGTCATTGCGGAAGTAATGGGGGAGGATTGCTTGATAGTAGAGCGTGTCCCCTTCATTTAGGTCGAACTCGGAAGCTCCCACAGTGTAGT